>NZ_JAQOZV010000061.1:0-43942 GCF_030348125.1 Massilia sp. DJPM01 | reverse complement strand
GGTCATTTGAACGTGCGCTGGTCAAATGCGAACTTGGAAAAAATCCGATATCGAGCAGGTATCAACCAACGCTACCCAATGGAGCACTTTCACGAACTTGAAACATGAGGACAAAGCGCTGAGCGGCCGGGTAACGATTCGGTGCTAGAGTGGTCTTCTTCACCACATTGCAAGCATGCGCGGCGCCGGTAAACGTCGCATCCTGCTTGCTACGCCCAATGTTTATGTCGACGACTCGCCGCACTTTCCTAGCCCAGGCATTAGGGTCTGCGGGGCTGCTTTCACTCTGCCACGTTTCGGTGCTGGCCCGGCCTACGTTCGGGATCTCCAACGTCAGCCAGCTGTACCGCGTCGAAGTAGCCCGCATCGTCGTCCCGTTGTCTACCGAAGAAGTAGCGCGTGAAGTCTTGGGATGGACAGGAAAAGTGGCAGTCGGCGGGGGACGATACAGCATGGGCGGCCAGACTGCCGTCGCCCTTGGGTTGCACCTCGACATGCGGCGGATGGATCGGTTACTGCACTTTGACCCGACAGCGCGCACGGTGAGGGTACAGGCAGGCATGACCTGGCGCGACCTGCAAGACACACTCGATCCCGCTGGACTGGCGGTGAAAAGCATGCAAAGCTTTTCGAACTTCACGATTGGCGGCGCCGTCTCTGTCAATGCGCATGGGCGATACACTGATACCGGTCCGGTAGGGAGCACGGTGCGATCGCTGCGCCTTGTGCTGGCCGATGGTTCGATCATCGACGCGAGTGCCAATGAAAACATCGAACTATTTCGCGCCGCTATCGGCGGATACGGCGCTATCGGCGTCATCACAGAGATTGAACTTGAATTGACGGAGAACTGCCGTATCGAACGCCTAGTTGTGCCGCTCAAGCTGGCAACCTATCGTGCGTACTTCACCCGTCACGTGCGCGATGCGGCCGATGTCATTATGCATAACGCAGACCTGCTACCGCCTCGTTTCGATCAACCAGTAGCCGTCTCGTGGCGCCGCACCGGCAAAGCGTTGACCGAATCGGCGCGTCTGGTCCCACGCGGCCTGTCCTATCGACTTAGCCAAAGCGCGCTACAAGTGGCCACCGAGGTGCCGGGCGGTGATCTCTTGGTCCGACACGTATTGCATCCTTTGTTTCGCTCGCAAGGCACGGTAAAGTGGCGTAACCACGAGGCCAGCCTGGACGTGCGCGAACTAGATCCACCATCGCGCGCAACTTCCACTTATGCCCTGCAGGAATACTTTATTCCAGTAGTTCATTTCGAGTCCTTTACCCGAGCAATGGCAGCGCTGATCCTTCAGCATCGTGCGCAAGTGTTGAGCGTATCTGTGCGACACGCAAACCCTGATCCAGTTCCACTTCTGCCATGGGCTAAAGAGGAAGTATTTTCGTTCGTGGTGTACTACAAGCAAAAGACCAATGCAGCTGCATGTGCCGCCGTGGGTGAGTGGACGCGGGCAATGATCGAGATGGCATTGCAGTATGGCGGACGGTACTATCTCCCCTATCAGTTGCACGCTACGAGAGCCCAATTTGCACTCGCATATCCCGAAATTGAAGCGCTCCGACGCTTGAAGCGGACGGTGGACACTGATGGAAAATTCTCAAACGCGATGTGGGCGAAATACCTCTGATTGGGCGCCGACCGAATCCCTACACATCTCGCTTAGCTTGAGCTATTCCAGCTTGACGATTGAAAGGTGAATTTCTGTTCAGGGCGGTATCGGCCGAGATTTGTCACCGCAGCGCAAGCGTCAAGTACAATTGGCAGGAATCGGCCAGAAGCGGTCATCGGGCACTTGACGGGGGCTAGTTCTTAAGAATTCAGCTCCATCGCCCCTACGACCGCAACCTTCGCGGGAAGTGGCGGAAGGTACCCATCGTTCGGTGACGGACGAGACGGCGTGTGACGAATGTTGAAGACCATGAGAAAATGCGCCCATTTTTCTCGTCATTTAGAGGCAACGATGCCCGGCATATCAATCCAGCTCGATGGAATCCACATCGCAACAATCAACCTCTCTGGAATGGATGTTGTGGATGTATCAGCTCATGGCGCGCTCGATCAGAATCCGAAAGCAGCGCTCGGCGCTATGGGAGGCAACTACGCAGAAGGCGGGTGCGGGCATCTGATCTGGGTATCCGATCAGACTCTATTGCCCGGTGAAGTGTTGAGCGTGAAGTTGAACGCGGCGTGCGATAGCTCGGATCAAGGCAAGACAATTCAAGAGCTTTTCCCTGATGACGAGCCATGCACCCAAACTGACTTTACGATCAACGACGAAATGGCCGCAGAAATACGTGCCCGGCCCAGGCTGCATGACGAATTTGCTGTGCAGGTCGAGACGTCACAAGGTCAGCGGGCGGTGGCAGTGAGCAACGAACACAACACAAGTTTCTCTTTCGGGGTGCTGTGGGATTTCACGCGCCCAACACAGGCACGCGTTCGCCTGACGACCCATTGCCTTAACGATGTGCTAGCACGACAAACTGGCACCAATCATTTCGAGGCCATCCTTTCATTTGGCGATAGCGCATCATTTATGCTCGCCCGTTAATTAAAACCTCGATTGGCGGACTTCGTTAAGGGTTGTCCGATGCCGGCCGCCGTCACGGGCCCGAACTGATGCACGCAAGCGTCACCGGCCGGCGTTGGGCAAGCCGCGAAGGAGGAAACCGCGGGATGGATCGTTGGCGTCAGCCTGTGCCACTGGCTATGGCGATTTGAATGGCGCCGCTATCCAGGTAGGTGTCAATTGCGGCGACCGATCTGTTGGCGATGACGCCCAGGATGCCTTTCATGACCGTGAAATGGCCGTCTGCGCCACGGTCGGTCGCGTGCAATCGAGTCGTCTTGACGGGGAAGATAAAGCGTCCCCGCATCGGCCTTGACCGACGGCCTGGGCGCTGCCCGTACGAACAAGTTTGGTATGCGACGTTCATGGCGGAGCGCCTTGATGTCGTGGTGGCGCGTGAATCGGATGGATCGGCAAGAAGATGGCTGTGATCGCCATCGGCGCGCCACAATGCCGGCAGGTGAACGTTGGCGCAATTCGTTCGGTAGCCTGTACTGCGGCGACGGGAGCTGGCACTTGCAGCAGTGCGCGCGCCAGCGCCAGGTTGGCCTTGCGTCCGGCGTTGGCAAGGATTCCGTAGTGGCGGATTCGGTGGAAACCTGTGGGCAGGACATGCAGCAGGAAGCGGCGCATGAACTCGCCAATGTCGAGCGTCCTCGTCTTGTGCATCGCGTCCTTGGCGCGATAGTCTTTCCAGCGAAACGTCACGCCACGTTCGTCCATGGCGACCAGGCGCCGGTTTGAGATGGCAACCCGGTGCGTGTAGCGCGACAGGTAGGCCAATGCCGCCTCGGGTCCGGCGAACGGGCGCTTGGCATGGACCACCCACTCGCAGTGCCGCAGCGGCGCCAGCCAGCGCGCGAGGGCGCTCGATTGCGCCAACGCGGCATACTCGCCGAACAAGCGGATCTGGCCGGCGTGGTGGGCCGTAGCCAGCGCATCCAGGAAGCGCCGCCGGAACAAGCGCCGGAGCACCGGTTGTCGGCCAGGAGCGGTCAGTGGTGCGCTATTTTTTGGGCGACGCCGAATCCGAGTTCACATGAGGAGTGTCAAAACATCGACGACATCAAACCTAAGTATCAGTGCCCAAGCTGGCATCGCGGCGTATTGAATCGCAGTGTGCCGTGCTGCTTATGTTGCCGCGACAGGCTACCCGTGGCCGTTCGCTTCAGCCCGGATGAAATCGCGCCATCGTCCGGCGATACTGCCTTTCAAAGACGCCCCTTGGAAGGAGCCCGCTTTGATGTCACCAGGGTCTGGAGAAATGATGATGCCTTCTAATAAGCACGATAACCGCGCTGGGCCGCTTCCTCCGAGCTGGCTGTTTTCATTAATCACAGGCGCACTGACGGTCGTCGCCGCAGTCTTTGGCATGTATCTCAACGCCTGCGGTGGGATTGGCGAAGCCATGGCTTTCACCTTGATTCTGTTCGTCCTTTTCATGCCCGCAGTTCCTCAGATACTGATCGGCGTGACTGCGATTGTGCTCGCGGTGACCCTCTGCGTGCGCTGGGCGTCGACAAACGTATGGATGAACGAGCGCATTAGCCTGCTCGTTTTTGTTTTGCCGGTTCTGGGTCTCGTCGTGGGAGTGATATACGGATGGCAAATACCCTCATCGAACGCTTGCGTGCTTAAAACCTGAGCGCGAGCGGCTGTTTCGTATGCGAGTTGCGTAAGCGTTTCACAGCGGGAGTCTCACATCAAAAATTACGGACAGGCTGTTGTCACTGTTGAAGATGAAGTAAGGCCTTCTGTTCTTTTTGAACAAAACGTCCGGTAAGGGGCGGGAAGCAGACCTTGACCTGGAAGATAAACGTATGGAAATTCACCTATGGTTGTCAAAATGATTGACTTCGCAACTGTTGAAATGGCCGGTGATGACTTCTGGGCGGATCATGAATCCGAGATCGTGTCAAAACAGTTGGAATGCTTTTCTGCCGCTGATTGGGATGCTCTTTCGTTTGAGTTAGGTACTCGAGGCGTAGTTTTCCAAGAGCGAATTGCGCAGCTTCTTGGCGAGCGCGATATCGGTCAGGCAGCAGATATCCTTCTTCCTATGGCGGCCTCAAAAGACCGCGAGTTGGCGTTAACCGCACGCGAGTCATTAAGAGGAATGAGTTTTCAAGTGGTAGCATCTGGGGCTTGCCGTTTGTCGGCCCAGGGAAAGCTGGCAACAGAAGTGATCGCCTGCGAATCGATCAATGAAATTCTGGATGCTATTGAACACAGGTCTAGCATCTTTTGATCCGGCCAGCGTTTGATACTCGTTTCATCGATGCCGACCACCTTGATCCCCGTCATCACGTCGCATCCACGTAGTGTTCGATCCGCCGCCACAGGCGCTTCGACGCCCCCCGCAATTGCATTGCCGCTTGCGCCACCGGCAGCGCCTGGCACAGCGACAGGGCCAGGGCTTCGAACAGCAGGGTGAAGCCGCTGCCGGGGCGCGCCCACGGTACTTCGACGAGCGAGGTCTTGCCGCAGACGCCTCAATCGACCCGCGGCACTTCGGCGTGCAGCCAAACCTCGAACTGGATGAAATCGAGATGGCGCCAGTCGCGCCGGATGCGGTCGTGGACCCCTTGCCCGTTCACGCCGCAGGCCGGACACGGTAACTTCTTCGCGTCGCAGGCCACCTCGAAGTCGATACGCCGCTTGGCAGTATCGAGCTCGACTTTGGTCACCGACCACGGTGCTTGCAGGCCTAGCAGTCTGTCGGACTTAGAAAACGAAAACGCGATGGCGCGCCTCAAACGAAAAAATATGAACTGCGGACACCATCCGAGGCATTTAAATGCCGAAATTCAGCCTAAATTTTCAGCAGTGGGGGCAAAATATTTCTTTTGTACCCATAGTCCGACAGGCTGCTAGCGTGCTTGTAAACAGGGCTTCAACGGCAATACTCATCAGGCGTTCTTTGTCTTCAAAATGGCAGTGCCCGCTATGGTACTAGAAGTCAAGTTCCATACAAAACGGCATAGAGCCAAAAAATCTCACTGGCTGAGCAGTTTATGCTTGTCATGTCAATTTTTTATTGCGTTTGAAGCGTATTTTTAAGGGGAATCCTCAACTTGGGTGGATTGCATCGGGGAGGGAAATAATCATATAATTCATTATATCAAAATAGCAATTTTATTGCGCAAAATGGCGTCATACTTGTTTTGTTAGAATTATATCAACTATGATATTTTTATCATTAATCTCATCAGGAAACCATCTAAGGTAAGGTAACGAACGACCATGAAGAAATCGATTCAGAAGAAAAGTCAGCTGGCAAATCACTCGACACGTCTGTCCAAATTTGCCGTATTTGGTTTCTCTGCCACGCTTGCGCTGGCAGGCTGCGGTGGCGGTGGCGGCGGCTCGCCGGCATCTCCGGTACCAACGCCAACGCCGACACCAACGCCGACACCAACGCCGACACCAACGCCGACACCAACGCCAACGCCAACGCCAACACCAACACCGACGCCAACAGGTAGCAGCAGCGCTTGCAGCTTCGACGGCAGCCCCCTCTTCGTTGCAGGCAATATCATTCAAACCGACGGCAATATGTACAATACCGATGGATCGATCATCGGCACCGAAAGGCACATGCTGACGATTGCCGACGGAACGAGTTTTCACGGTTCAAGTGGTTTGAAGGAACAAACCGACGACCTTACATTGACCTATTCCAGTGCCGTTGGCGGTAGCACATCGAACACCAAGAACAAGGCCTACAGTAATTTTGTTGGCGGTGAATTCTTTAACTATGGATTTACGTCTTCGACCACGCTTGCGGGAAATACCTCCAACGTCCTCACTTACTTCTCGCCACCGGCATCGACTGCACCGTTTCAACCGGCGTTGAATACACCGTACTCGCGCACTTATACGACGGTGACCGAGGTCGATGGCAAGGCGCAACCGGCATCGACGCAAACAGTTACCACGACATTTTCGGTGGAGCAGATCACAGTGCTCGCTGGCACTTTCCAAGCGTGCAAGCTCAAATCTGAAGTGTCGGGACCGCAAGCAAATGTGTACTATACGTGGACGGTAGGCAGTGGCCGCCTGAAGGGGATCACGCTGAAGCAGGCGGGCGGCGACGGTGTCAAGCGCTCGGAAGCCAAAGTCATATTGCTGAACGGCCAGTAACGCTAGCTTGACGCATCGATGGCGGGAATTCTGGCGGTCGCATTGTCAGCCAGAATTCCCGTCAATACGAGTGATTGCCAATTTTGCCAGGAAGCGCCAGTGCCATCGAGGCATGGTTGAATGAAAAATCCGGCACAATTTGCCAATTTAAAGATGAGAAAGTATGTTTTTGAACATTGACAATGCTGCTATGCCAATGAGGCTTGTGCATCGTCTTTCAAGTATTGACGCTTACTGTGTTTGCAGACGGACTGATTCCGTGACCCAAGCACTTCTTCTATAGCAGATCATCTCCCGGCACATAGCCGATCGCCGAAAGGCAGACGGCCACGTATCAATGACCGCGCCACCCTGACCGGGATCCTGTTTATCCTCAAGACTGGAATACCGTGGGAGTACCTGCCGTGCGAACTCGGCTGCGGCAGTGGCATGACATGCTGGCATCGACTTCACGAAGGGATGCGAGCCGGCGTTTGGCAGCATATCCACGAGGCGTTTCTGCGACGGCTCCGCGAGCACGACCAGATCATGTGGGATCGAGCTGGCGTTGACGCCGCCAGTGTACCGGCACCTGCCGGTGGCGAGCATGAGGGCCGAAACCCGGCAGATCGTCGCAAACCCGGCTGCAAACACCATCTGCTGGTGGATCAGCGTGGGCTATCGCTAGTTGCCCATATCTCGGGCGCGCAGGTGCATGACGCGCGTTTCCTCATCCCGCGCGTTGAGTCAATCCCTGCAATTAATGGGCTGGCAGGCCGTGCGCGCAAACGTCCAGGCAAGCTGCATGCCGATAGAGCGTACGCTTCGAGAGCACATCGGGCTTGGCTACGCCGTCGGGGAATAGCTGCATGGATCGCGCTATGGCGTGGAGTCGCGGGAATGGCTTGGCCGATGGCGTTGGGTCGTTGAGCGCACTTTAAGCTGGATACACCGCTTTCGCAGGCTGCGCATCCGACATGCGCGACGAGCAGGCATCCATCAGGCGTTCCTTGCGCTTGCCTGCTCGCTCATCTGCTGGCGGTATGCCGAACGGGTTTTGTCAGGCGTTCTTAAGCTCCGTCTTTCCCGCGCACAGGCGGGAATGACGGTTTCGCGGTCGGTTGTCGCAAAGCTGCTTGACCTGGCGGCAAAGGCTAGTTCCTGGAGCGGCGGGAACCGCAGTTCTATGCGGGCCGCAGCACAAACTTTTCAAAGCGCGCCGCAACGCGCTCAAGCGCCGCGGCGCCCATGACCGTAGCAGCCGTTGCGTTCAAGCTGGCGTCCGCGCAACCCTGCGCGCGGAAGGTCTGGAGCGCGTAATTGCGCACGCCGGCATCGGCCAGCGTCGTGGCCAGCGCTTCCACATCGGCCTCGGACAGCAAGGCCGGATGCAGCGTGGTCCTGCATTCATGCGCCACGCCGCTGTCGACGATCATCTCCAGGCAGGCGCGCGCCGGTTCGCCGCTGCCGAACACCCCCGTCACGCGCTGGTAAGCCTCGAACGGCGCCTTGATATCGAAGCCCACCCAATCGACCAGCGGCAACACCGCCTTCAACTGGCGCGGATAGATGCACGCGGTGTGCAGGCCGACCGCAAGCCCCATCTGGCGCACGACCGCCATGGCATCCGGCAGCGCCGGATCCATGGTCGGCTCGCCGCCGCTGAACACCACGCCATCGAGCAAACCGGCGCGCCGCTCCAGCAGCGCCATCACCGAATCCCACGACAGCTGCCCGCGCCGGCGCGGCTGAAGGTGCGGGTTATGGCAATAGCCGCAGCGCCACGGGCATCCCTGGATGAACACCGCGGCTGCCAGCTTGCCGGGAAAGTCGGTTGCGGTGAAGGCGGTCACGCCGCCCACCCGCAGCGCGCCGGCGCCCACGCTAGCTGCGCGCCGCAATGGCGCGCTCGGTGAACCAGGTACGCTCGTGGAACTCGCCCTTCTTGCCGGTATTGAAGGACGACACCGGGCGGTGATAGCCCATCACGCGGGTCCAGACTTCGCAGGGCTGGCGCTCGGCATCGGTCAGGGTGATGGTTTGGGGGGCGAGGAAAACGGCTTGGCTCAGGTCTGACATGGATGACTCCTTGGTTGGTTACGCAACTTCGCGTTGCTTGCGCGCGATCAGGTCAAGATCGCATTTGGGACAAAATGGATGGCTGCCGCCGAGGTAGCCGTGTTTCGGGCAGATCGAAAACGTCGGCGTGACGGTGATGTACGGCAGGCCGAAGCGGCCCAGCGCGCGCCGCACCAGTTCGCGGCAGGCGTCGGCCGTGGACAGCGGCTCGCTCATGTACAGGTGCAGCACGGTGCCGCCCGTGTATTTGCGCTGCAGCGGATCCTGCCGCTCCAGCGCCTCGAACGGGTCGTCCGTAAAGCCGACCGGCAGTTGCGAGGAGTTGGTGTAGTAAGGCATGGCGTCGGTGCCGGCCTGCAGGATGCCCGGATGGCGCTTGCGGTCTTCGCGCGCGAAGCGGTAGGTGGTGCCTTCGGCGGGCGTCGCTTCCAGGTTGTACATATGGCCGGTCTGGTCCTGGAACTCCAGCATGCGCGCACGGACATGGTCCAGCAGGCGCAGGGCGAAGGCGTGGCCCCATTCGCTGGCGATATCCTGCTCGCCCCAGGTGAAATTGCGGATCATCTCATTGACGCCATTCACGCCCAGGGTCGAGAAGTGGTTGCGCAAGGTGCCCAGGTAGCGCTTGGTGTACGGGAACAGGCCATTGTCCATATGCCGCTGGATCACCTTGCGCTTGATTTCCAGGCTGTCGCGGCCCAGGTCGAGCAGGCGGTCGAGCGCCGCGAACAGGCCGTCCTCGTCGTCGGCGTGCAGGTAGCCCAGGCGCGCGCAGTTGATGGTCACCACGCCGAGCGATCCGGTTTGCTCGGCCGATCCGAACAAGCCGTTGCCGCGCTTGAGCAGTTCGCGCAGGTCGAGCTGCAGGCGGCAGCACATCGAGCGGATCATGTTCGGCTTGAGTTCCGAGTTGAGGAAATTCTGGAAGTAGGGCAGGCCGTAGCGCGCCGTCATCTCGAACAGCAGCTCGGCGTTCGGGCTATGCCATGCGAAGTCCTCGGTGATGTTGTAGGTCGGGATGGGAAAGGTGAATACGCGCCCCTTGGCGTCGCCGGTCATCATGATTTCGATGTAGGCGCGGTTGATCATGTCCATTTCCACTTGCAGATCGCCGTAGGTGAACGGCATTTCCACGCCGGCGATGAACGGCACCTGCTCGCGCAGGTCTTCCGGACACACCCAGTCGAACGTCAGGTTGGTGAACGGGGTCTGGGTGCCCCAGCGCGAAGGCACGTTCAGGTTGTAGATCAGCTCCTGGATGTACTGCTTGACGCTCTCGTAACTGAGGGAATCGGCGCGCACGTAGGGCGCCATGTAGGTGTCGAAGGAGCTGAAGGCCTGGGCCCCGGCCCACTCGTTTTGCAGGGTGCCGAGGAAGTTGACGATCTGGCCGATCGCGCTCGACATGTGCTTGGGCGGTGACGATTCGATCTTGCCCGGCACGCCGTTCAAGCCTTCATTGAGCAGCGTGCGCAGCGACCAGCCGGCGCAGTACCCGGCCAGCATGTCGAGGTCGTGGATGTGCAGGTCGGCGCTGCGGTGGGCGGCGCCCACGGCCGGCGGATAGACGTGATCGAGCCAGTAGTTGGCGATCACCTTGCCGGAGACGTTGAGTATCAGCCCGCCCAGCGAGTAGCCCTGGTTGGCGTTGGCGTTGACGCGCCAGTCGCGCTGCTCCAGGTATTCGTTCATCGACGCTTCGACGTCGATCAGGCTTTTGCGGTCGCGCCGCAGGCTGTGGTGCTGCTCGCGGTAGACGACGTAGGCGCGCAGGGTGGCACGGTGGCCGGCCGCGAACAGGGCTGCCTCCACGGCGTCCTGGACTTGCTCGACGCCGGGGGTAGCGGTGTCCAGTGCGCACAGCGCGGGCAGGACTGCGTTCCAGGTCAGCAGGTGGGCGGCGGCGGCATCGAACTCGCCGCTGGCCAGTGCGGCGCGCTGCATGGCCGATTCGATGCGGGTGGCGTCGAACGGCTTGATGGCGCCGTCGCGCTTGCGGATGTGGGTGGGTAAGTGAAGCGGTGGAATGGTCATTTGCTCTCCGTGAAACACAATATGTGGTGCATGGAGAGAGATTATTGACTATATGTAGTGGGGTCAACGGCGTTTTGCGGCGATCGTGAAATCCTTGATCCAGGTTGGTTTTTGGCGTGCGCGCCGCCTATTTGAGCGCCAGCCGGATCTGCGCGACGAAGGCTGGATCGGGCAGGGGACTCAGTTGCGTGCTTGCCGCCAGCAGTTTGCCGCCGGCGTCGAGCAGGCACACGCGCGTGGTGTGGTTGATTTCGCCGTTGCTGACGGCGCGGTACTTGATTTGCAGCGCGCCGGCCATGGCGCGCGTCTGGGTTTCACCGGCGGCCACCGCCAGCCGGAAGATGGCGGGATCGAGCTTGTGCGAGCTGGCCAGGCGCGCCAGCGAAGCGGGCGTGTCGTACAGCGGGTCGAGGCTGACCATCAGTACCGCCAGGCGGCCGGGCGCGGGCTTGACCTGCTCGACCGTGCGGCGCAGGTTTTCGATGATGATCGGGCAGGCCGCGTTGCAGTCGCCATAAAACATGGTCACCAGCAGGGGACGGCCGGCCAGTGCACGCCAGTCGAACTGGCGGCCCTGGCTATCCTTGAGCGCTACCGGCAGGCGATACAGCGAGTCGGCCGGCAGCGGGTCGGCGCCGGCCAGCGGGGCCGCCAGTGCGACGGCGGCCAGGGCGCCCGCGCGCAGCAGGACGCGGCGCAGGGGATTGAAGCGGTTCATGGTGATTCCTTCGGTGTGGGTGCATCGTTGTCGGTGCCGCGCGCGCAGCGAAAGCCCAGGTAGCCGCCATCCTGCGCGCCTTCCATCGCGGCCAGCAGCGCGATGCGCATCAGCACCGCGTAGTTGCGCCGGTCGCCCAGCGAGAGGGCCGCGCCGCCGCAGTAATCGAGCTGCTTGCGCGGGTCCTGGGTGCGGCTGTCGGCGCTGACGAACAGCGCGCTGTAATCCTCGACCCATTCCCATACCAGTCCGTGCATGTCGTACAGGCCGTGGAAATTGGGCGCGGCGCCGCGCACGCCCGGCGGCGGCGTGCTGGCCGGATGGGCGTACCAGTTGAGGATCTGCTCCAGCCATTGCGGGTCGTCGCGCGCGTCGGCGCGGGTGGCATCGGCCGCAGCGGCGTATTCCCATTCGTGCCAGCGCGGCAAACGCGCACCCTCGCTGGCGCAAAAGGCGTTGGCCGCGTGCCAGCTGACGTTGGTCACCGGCGCGCCCGGCGCCAGCGCGCCATGGTCGGCCGCGCCGCGCCAGCCAGACAGGTAGGTGGACGAGGCCAGCACCGCCGGCGCCTGGCCGCGCTGCCATTGCGGATGCGCGAGCACGAATTGACGGAACTCGGCGTTGGTGACCGGCGCGGTGCGCATCGAAAACGGCGCCACGATGGCGGGTGCCTCCTTGCCGTCGGCCGGCAGGACGGAGCGCAGCACGCCGCCCGGCAGCGCCGCGTACTGGCCGGCGCAAGCCGCCGCGCACAGCATCGCGCTGCAGGCGAAGGCGGTCAATTGAGCGTTCATGGCAGGTTCAATTGGCTTTGACCTGGCGCATCTGCTTGACCTGCGCCGGCGTGATGACGGTTTTACCGGCATTCATGTCGGTGCTCACGTAGTTGATGACGGCGGCGACATCGTCGTCGTCGAGGTCTTGCGCCGGCATGACGGAGTTGTAATGCTCGCCGTTGACGACCAGCTCTCCGCTGCGTCCGTGCAGCACGATGTGCGCCATCTCGTAAGGACGCTGCTGGAAGAAGTCGGAATTGGCCAGCGGCGGGAAGACGCCGGGAACGCCTTTGCCGTCGGCCAGATGGCAGGCGGAGCAGGTGTTGTCGTAGACGGCCTTGCCGCGCACGCGCTGGGCGTTGGTGGCGGGCGGCACCGCAGGCGTCTTGGGCGCGGCGGGCGGCGTCTTGGCGCCGCCCAGGGCAGTCTTGATGCCCTTGCCGTAGATCTCGGGCCGATCGGGGCCGCTCACCGCCATCAGGCCAACCGCGCCCTTGTTGAAGGCGCGCGTGAGCGAGTGGTCGACCAGGGTCAGGTTGCCCGGTACTTTCGGCACGAATTCGAGGATGGTCGAGCCGCCTGCCGGCACCATGGTGGTCTGGACGTTTTCCTGGAAGTGGGTGCCGCCTTCGGTGTACACCTTGTCGAAAATGGCGCCGATGATGTGGAAGCTCGACACGGTATTCGGTCCGCCCACGCCGAAGAACATGCGCACCTTCTCGCCGGCGGCGGCGGTCAGCGCGCCGGGGCCGGTGAGGGCGCCGTCGGCGCCGTTGAACAGCACGTAGGTCGGCCGCTCGTCGATCGCCTTTTGCAGGTCGAAGCCCTGCAGGCCGGGCGCGCGGTAGGCGCCGGTGGTGTAGAAGTCGCCCTGCATCACGTAGTATTCCTTGTCGACCTTGGACATGCCTTCCTTCGGTTCGACCAGGATCATGCCGTACATGCCGTTGGCGACGTGCATCCCGACCGGGGCGGTGGCGCAATGGTAGACGTACAGGCCCGAGGCCAGCGCCTTGAAGGTGAAGCTGGCTTCATTGCCCGGGGCGATCAGGGTTTGCCCGGCGCCGCCACCGGGGCCGGTGACCGCATGCAGGTCGATATTGTGGGGCAGCTTGTTGCCGGCCAGGTTTTGCAGGTGCAGTTCGACGGTGTCGCCTTCGCGCACCCGGATCATCTTGCCCGGGACGGTGCCGCCGAAGGTCCAGAAGGTGTAGCGCGTGCCGGGGGCGATTTCGCGTTCGATTTCCTCGACCGTCAGGTTGACGACCACCCGCGCCGGGGTCTTGCGCGTGATCTGCGGCGGCAGCGCGGGTGGGGCGAGCAGTTCCTGCACGATGACGGGCAATGCCGGTTGCGCGGCAAAGGCGGGGGCGGAGCACAGCGAGAGAAGGGCGGAAGCCGTGGCCAGGCAGGTGCCGGCGAGGCGGAGAGGACGTGGACGCATGATGTAACCTTTTCTTGTTCTGTTGGGCGCCGCGGAGGCGGACGTCAACAAGATGCTAAGGTTTGCGTACCAGAAATTCCTTGATGTAGATTACAGTTTGGGGCAATCGGTTGTGGCGCTCAAATAACGATCAAGACCCGGCGCGTGAGCGCGACCGCGACGATGTAGGCAACCGTGAGCAGGGCCGCGCCGAAGGCGATGGCGCGCACCTGTTTGGGGCGCCCGGGCTTGAGTGCGACCGCGCCGAGCATGATGTACAGGACCAGCGCCACCACCTTGGCGCCCAGCCAGGGCTGCACGAACGGGTACTGGCCGCTCCACACCACCATGGCCAGGGCGCTGGCCAGCAGCACCGTGTCGACCAGGTGCGGGGCCACCTTGACCCAGCGCTGCGCCAGTTGCGCCGAGCCGCGCAGCATCCAGACGCCGCGCAGGGTGAACAAACCGATGCTGAGCGCAGCGCAGCTCATATGCAGGTGTTTGACGGCCAGGTACTCCATGCGTATTCCTTATATATGGTCAGGCGATCCCGAAGTCGATGATGATTTCGCCCGGCGCGCGCGCCACGTAGGCGATCGTCACGCCCGACCCGAAATGGGCCTCGATCTGCGCCAGCAGCGGCAGCGGATCGTGGTCGTTATAAAAGCGCATGGTCTCTCCCGGCTCCAGCGCGGACAGTGCGCCAAAAATGGCGGCGTGGCGAAAGCGCTTGGCGACGCCGCGCGCATCGAACGGGTACAGACCAATCGAAGCGGCCGAGATAACAGGGTGTGTCATGGTGATACTCCTTGGGTAGTGTAAACGAAGCGAACCCCGGCAGGAAGATCCCGCCGGGGATAAATGACTTACGGTTTGGCCGGTGCGACCGAGCCGACCACGTAATTGCTGCCGCGCGCGCCGGTGGCAAGCTTGAAGGCGAACAGCGCGAGGAACACGCAGCCGACCGAGAACACCACGTCACCCGGCACGCGCAGCCACACCAGCGTTTCCATCAGCTGCGAGTGGACCACTTCCGGCGAGCGCGCAAACCAGGTGCCGCGCGTGACGCTGGCCCAGGCCTGGTAGATTCCGGCCGGCAGCAGCGAGATGAAGACCATCATCGCCAGGCCGATGTTCAGGCTCCAGAACATCGGTGCGAGCAGCTTGTCGGACCAGGCGGCGCGCTCGGTCAGGCCGCGCAGGCAGAACAGCATCAGGCCGATGCCGAGCATGCCGTAGACGCCGAACAGCGCGGCATGGCCGTGCGCCGCCGTCATGTTCATGCCCTGCATGTAGTACAGCGCGATCGGGGTGTTGATGGCGAAGCCCAGCAGGCCTGCGCCGACCACGTTCCAGAAACCGACCGCGATGAAGCACAGGATCGGCCATTTGTAGGCCTGCACCCAGGGCGCCGCTGTCGAGCGCTGGTAGTTGCGCCATGCTTCGACGCCGATCATGGCCAGCGGTACCACTTCCAGCGCGGAGAACATGGCGCCGATGGCGATCACAAAAGTAGGCGTGCCGGTGAAGTACAGGTGGTGCAGGGTGCCCAGGATACCGCCGAACAGGAACACGATGGTTTCCAGCACGATGGCGCTGTTGGCGGTGGCTGCCGCGATCAGGCCGAGACGGGTGAACAGCAGGGCGATGACAGCGGTGGCGAACACTTCGAAGAAGCCTTCGACCCACAGGTGGACCAGCCACCAGCGCCAGTATTCGACCATGGCGTAGTGGGTGCGCGGACCCCAGGTCAGCGAGGTGGCGTAGAAGCCGCCGATGCACAGCGCGGCCAGGAACACCATGGCGATCAGGCCGCGGCTTTCGGATGGCGTGCGCAGGGCCGGCATCAGGCCGCGTCCAAGCAGCAGGACCCAGAACAGCAGGCCGACGAACAGCAGGATTTGCCACACGCGTCCCATGGAAGTGAATTCCAGGCCCTGGTTACCGATCCAGAAGCTGAAGTCGTTGCCCAGGTGCTGCAGGGTGCCGAGCCAGCCGGAGATGGTGGAACCGGCCACGATGAACAGCAGCGCGTAGAACAGCACGTTGACGCCGAGCGCCTGGTACTTCGGTTCGCGTCCGGAGATCGCGGGGGCGATATACAGGCCGGTGGCCAGCCAGGCGGTGGCGATCCACAGCACGGCGAACTGGGTGTGGATGGTGCGGCTGACGGTGAACGGCAGGATCTGGCCGAGCGGGATGCCGAAGAAGCTCTGGCCTTCGACCGCGTAGTGGGCGGTGATGATGCCCATGCCGACCTGCGCCAGTATCAGCGCGATGACGACGTAGAAGTATTTGCGGGTGGCGCGCATCGATGCGGTCGGCTTCAGGTCGAACAGCGGGTCGGCCTTGGGCGGCACCGGGTCGTCGCCTTCGTGGGCGCGGCCGTGGTAGAAGATCATGGCGGCGATGGCGGCGATCATCAGGATCACGCTGGCGATCGACCAGATGCCGGCGCCGGCGGTGGGGCCGTTGCCGACCAGCGGTTCGTGCGGCCAGTTGCTGGTGTAGCTGATTGCCGTTTCGCCGGGACGGTCGGTGGCGGCCGACCAGGACGACCAGAAGATGAAGGCTGGCAGGGCGTGCAGGTCTTCCGGCGTGACCAGGCTGCCCGAACTCATGGCGTACTGTTCGCGCAGGGCGTCGAGCTTGGGGTCGTTGCCGAACAGGGCGCTGTAGTGGGCGGCGACTTCACGCACCGCTTGTGCGCGTTCCGGCGAGAGATTGACGATGCCGGTGCGGGCATCCCAGGTGTTGGCGCGCATTTCGCGCTTGAGCCGTTCGCCCAGGGCCGCCTGCTGTTCGTAGTCCAGCTGTGCGAACGGTTTGCCGAATTGCTTGCCGGCGTAGATCTCGCGCAGGGCCAGCGCTTCGCGGTGCAGCCAGTCGGCCGACCAGTCGGGCGCGAGATAGCTGCCGTGGCCCCAGACGGAGCCGAGCTGCTGGCCGCCGGCCGAGAGCCAGGCTTGCTGGCCGCGCTGGACTTCGCCCTCGGCGAACAACACCTCGCCGTCGCGGCTGGTGACTTGATGGGGAATCGGGGGAGCGCTCAGGTAGATCTCGGTCCCGACCCAACCGAGAACGGCGAAGGACAGGACGCAGATGACCGCGAGCCAGGTCCATAGTTTGCGTGAGGCGTGCATGGCGTGGTTTCCTTGTTATTAGAACGGGGCGGTACAGTCCGCTCCGTTAAAGAAAGATTCTAGATACATCTATTTAAACAAGCAAGTTAAATACTTCTTTTCGTCAAAGCCGCGCCATCTGGATCAATAGATGTATACTGAATGCCTCATTTGACCTTCATCCAAGCAGCCCACGCCGATGCGACTGACCGCCTATACCGATTACACCCTGCGCACCCTGATCTACCTGGGCATGCACCGCGATCGCCTGGCCACCATCCAGGATATCGCCGACGTGCATGGCATCTCGAAAAACCATCTGATGAAGGTGGTGTACCAGCTTGGCCTGTCCGGCATGGTGGAGACGGTGAGGGGGCGCAACGGCGGGCTGCGGCTCAAGCTGGAACCGGGGCAGATCAATATCGGCGCCGTGGTGCGCCACAGCGAGACCGACTTTTACATGGCCGAGTGCTTCGATCCGGAGAATACGTCGTGCACGCTGGCGCCGGCGTGCGCGCTCAAGGGCGTGCTGGGGGCGGCGACGGCGGCCTATCTGCGGGTGCTCGATGGCGTGACGCTGGAAGACCTGATCGCGCACAGCGCGCGCCCGGGGCAACGGGCGGACCAGGCGATCATCGCCTGGAAGTAGGGAACCGGCGCGCGCCTAGCCCTGCGCGGTGTAGACCATCGCGAAACCGCCGCCCGGGGTACGGAAGTTGGTGGTCTGGCCCTGGTACACGCGCGCCGCCGTCCATTGCACCTTGCCGTCGTAGGTGTAGCTGCGGATGTCGAACTTGAGTTGATCGGGCGCGCCGGCGCTGCCGCCGGTACGCGCCGGCGGCGCCATGATGGCCTGCGCCACGTAGTCGCCATCGAGGATGTCCTGCCAGGCGCGCTTGGTCAGCTTGTCGCCGCGGTAGGCCGCGCGCCCGCCGTAACCGGCCACCGGCTTGAAGAACCAGTCGCGCCGCGTGCGCCACAGGCGCTCGGCGTCGCCGGCCCGCACCTGCTCCGTGTGCGGGATGCCGCTGAGCAGAATCGCGCGCGTGGCCTCGCCAATGCCCAGCGCCGCCAGCCTGGCATCGTCGGTCAGCAGCGCCAGATTGCGCTTGTCGGCGTACAGCGCGTGCGCGCGCGGATGCGGGGTGAGTACCACCGCGTTGACCAGGTAGGCGTCGCGCAGGGCCGCGTGGCCGGGCGCGGCGAGCATGAAGTCGGTCAGGCGGTTGTACACCAGGTCGACAATCAGGTCGCCGCGCCACAGGCTGCCCGCTTCCCAGCGCAGCATCGACGGGTCGACGATCAGCGCTTCGATGTCGTGGCGCGCGAACAGCTGGCGAAACAGCAGCAATTCCGGATACAGGTACTGGTTCTCCGGCTCGTCGTCGACGATCACGATGGTGCGCAGCGGCGCGCTGCGCCCGCCCAGGCGCCACTCGGCGCGGAACATCTCGACGATGGCGTCTTCCAGCGCCAGCGCGCGCGCGGCGCCGTTGCCGGCATCCTCGATCGCGCTGCATCCGTGGCCGGCGCGCGCCAGGGCCGCATTGAGCAGGGCACCGCCGGCGTTGGTATTGATTTCGATGAGGCCGACGGCGTCGTCGCCCAGATGGAAGTCGTAGCCGTAAAAGACGCCGCGCGCGCCCGGATCGTGGCGCGCGATGGGCGGCGCGTCGGCCAGCACGGCGTCTTGCCAGGCCGGCAGCGCAATCACTTCTTCCACCGCGCCGATCAGGCGCGCCATGCGCGCCGCCTGGCCGGGCGAGACAAATACCGGCAGCGCCGCGAACAGGTGGGGACAGCGTTCGCGGATCAAGGCCACCACTTCCGGTCCGTCGCTGTGCTGTTGCAGCGCCTCGGCCAGGGCGGCGGCGGAGGGGCCGGCGCAAAAGCAGCTGGCGTTGAGCTGGGCGGCATCGAGCGTGGCGCAGCCGGGTTCGCAGCCGGAATCGGGTGTCGCAAAGTCTTGCATGGGGCAGCCTTTCTTGTTCTTGGTCTGTTGTTATACCTCAAAACGCGCAAATGGATCGTTGATGCAGATCAATACAGCTTGCCCGCCCCATGGCGTCTAGTTCTTTTGGGCTAGCAGTCTAGCCAGATTGCCGTGGGAAAATCGCCCTCAGGCTAATAGTCGTGCTTCACGGCAGCACGTAAGCTTCCTGTATCAGGTCATCGGTCCGGGAGAACAACGTGTCTAGCAAGAACCAACAACAAATAGCGGTACTGGCGAGCAGCACTTTCGCCTTCACCATCTGCTTCGCGATCTGGATGATGTTCGCGGTGCTCGGGATTCCCATCAAGGCGCAGCTGGGCCTGAACGAAACCGAGTTCGGCCTGCTGGCGGCCACGCCGGTCCTGAGCGGCTCGCTGGTGCGGGTGCCGCTCGGCATCTGGACCGACCGCTACGGCGGGCGCATCGTGTTCTTCATCCTCATGCTGGCCACGGCGCTGCCGATCTGGCTGATCTCGCACGCCAGCGCTTACTGGCACTTCCTGGCGCTGGGCCTGTTCGTCGGCCTGGCCGGCGGCTCGTTCTCGGTCGGCACGCCCTATGTGGCGCGCTGGTTCGGCAAGGAGCGGCGCGGGCTGGCGATGGGCATCTTTGGCGCCGGCAATTCCGGCTCGGCGCTGACCAAGTTCGTGGCCCCGGCCATCATCGCCGCCTTCGGCTGGCAGATGCTGCCCAAGGTGTACGCGCTGGCCATGCTGGCCACGGCCGTCCTGTTCTGGTTCGGCACCTACAGCGACCCGGCCCACAAGATGCCGGCCGGCGTCTCCTTCGCCGAACAGATGAAGGTGCTCAAGGATCCGCGCGTCTGGCGCTACTGCCAGTATTACTCGGTCGTGTTCGGCGGCTACGTGGGCCTGGCCTTGTGGATGACCAAGTATTACGTCACCGAATACGGTTTCGACATGCGCCTGGCCGCGCTGCTGGCCGCCTGCTTTTCGCTGCCGGGCGGCGTGCTGCGCGCCCTGGGCGGCTGGATCTCGGACAAGTACGGCGCCCACAAGGTCACCTGGTGGGTCATGTGGGTGTGCTGGGTCTGCTTCTTCCTGCTGTCCTACCCGCAAACCAACATGATCATCAAGACCGTGACCGGCAGCACCACGCTGCAGATCGGCCTCACGCCAGTGATGTTCACGGTGCTGCTGTTCGTGGTCGGCGTGGCCATGGCGATCGGCAAGGCATCGGTGTTCAAGTTCATCGGCGACGATTTCAGCGACAACATCGGCGCCGTCTCGGGCGTGGTGGGCCTGGCCGGCGGCCTGGGCGGCTTCGTGCTGCCGATCCTGTTCGGCGCGCTGGTCGACCTGACCGGGGTGCGCTCGTCCGCCTTCATGCTGCTCTACGGCACCGTGTGCGTGTCCCTGGTGTGGATGCATTTCAGCTTCAAAGACAGTGCGCGGCCCGCCGCGCCGCCCCGGCTGGCCGTGGTCGCCTAATTTAAAGGAGAAATCAAATGAGTAAATATGTGATCGCCACCTGGGAGCCGGAAGTGCCGGCCTTCTGGCAAAAGAGCGGCAAGGCGACCGCCAACCGCAACCTGTGGATTTCGATCCCGGCGCTGATGTTCGCCTTCGCCGTCTGGATGGTGTGGAGCGTGGTCGTGGTCAACCTGCCCAATATCGGCTTCAAGTACAGCACCAACCAGCTGTTCTGGCTGACCGCGCTGCCGGGCTTGTCCGGCGCGACCCTGCGCATCTTTTATTCCTTCATGGTGCCGATTTTCGGCGGGCGCAAATGGACCACGATCTCGACCGCCTCGCTGCTCATTCCCGCCATCGGCATCGGTTTCGCGGTGCAGGACGTCGAGACCAGCTACCCGATCATGCTGATCCTGGCCTTGCTGTGCGGCTTCGGCGGCGGCAATTTTGCCTCGTCGATGGCGAATATCAGCTTCTTCTATCCCAAGGCGCAGAAGGGCTACGCGCTGGGCATGAATGCCGGCCTGGGCAACCTGGGCGTGTCGGCGGTGCAGTTCGTGGTGCCGCTGGTGATTACCGCCGGCGTGTTCGGCGCGTTCGGCGGCGAGGCGCAGCAATGGGTCAAGGGCGACGCGCACAAGGCCATGTGGCTGCAGAACGCCGGCTTCATCTGGGTGCCCTTCATTGCGCTGACCGCGGTCGCGTCATGGTTCGGGATGAACGACCTGGCCTCGGCCAAGGCCTCGTTTTCGGAACAGGCCATCATTTTCAAGCGCAAGCATAACTGGCTGATGTGCTGGCTGTACACGGGCACCTTCGGTTCCTTCATCGGTTACTCGGCCGGCTTTCCGCTGCTGATCAAAACCCAGTTTCCGGATGTGAATCCGCTCGATTACGCCTTCCTTGGCCCGCTGGTCGGGGCGCTGGCACGGGTGGTGGGCGGCATCGTGGCCGACAAGCTGGGCGGCGCAAAAGTGACCCTGTGGACCTTCGTCATGATGATCTTGGCCGTGGTCGGCGTGATCCAGTTCCTGCCGCATGGCGGCGTGGCCGGCAACTTCACGGGCTTTTTCTGGATGTTCATGCTGCTGTTTGCCGGCACGGGCGTGGGCAATGCCTCGACCTTCCGCATGATCCCCGTGATTTTCCTGACCGAGCGCCAGCGCGCCGCCGAGGGCAAGGGCCATGCCGCCGCGGAACAGGCGATTGTCGACGCGAACAAGGAAGGTGCGGCGGTACTCGGTTTCACCTCGGCGGTGGCGGCCTATGGCGCGTTCTTCATTCCCAAGTGCTACGGCACCTCGATCTCCCTGACCGGCGGTCCGGACGCGGCGCTGTGGGGCTTCGTCGGGTTTTACGTTAGCTGCATCGTGGTCACGTGGTGGTGCTACGCGCGGCGCAATGCGGACATGCCTTGCTGACAGCAGGAGCGGCCATGGAAAAGAACCGATTCTCGCCGCAGACCTTCCTGGCGCGGCTGCCGCTGTTCGATGCGATGTCGCCAAGCGAACTCGATGCCATCGCCGCCGGCACCAGCGAGCGCCATGCGGCGCGCGGCGAGATCATTTTCCAGCGTGGCGATACCTGCAAGGGCTTTCACCTGGTCATTTTCGGCCAGGTCAAGCTGGCCGCCGGGGTGGCCAACGGGGCCGAAAAGATCATCGAGCTGATCGGCCCCGGACATAGTTTCGGCGAAGCGCTGATGTTCATGGAAAAGCCCTACATCGTCTCGGCCACGGCGCTGGCCGATTCGCTGCTGCTGCATGTGACCAAGGAAGCGGTGTTCGATGGCATCGCGCACGACCCCGGTTTCGCGCGCAAGATGCTGGCCGGGCTGAGCCGGCGCATGCATGGCTTGATCTGCGACCTGGAATCGGTCGCCCTGCAGTCGGGCACCCAGCGTGTGATCGGCTACCTGTTGCAGGACGAAGCGACCGGGCAGGGTGCACAGCTGACCCTGCCGGTGAGCAAAGCGGTGGTAGCGTCGCGCCTGAACCTGACGCCGGAACATTTTTCGCGCATCTTGGGCGACCTGACCATGCATGGCCTGATCGGCGTGCAGGGACGCAATGTAACGATCATGAATATCGACGGCTTGCGCAAGCACGCCGGCTGAACGGAGCAGGCCATGCAAGACATCGAGAAGTTCGTACGCGGTTTCAGCCGCTTCCAGCAGCAGTATTTCAGCGAAGACCATGGCGTCTACGACACTTTGCGCGGCGGACAGCGTCCCAGCACCTTGCTGATCGGCTGCTGCGATTCGCGGGTCGATCCGATGCTGCTGACGGGCAGCGGTCCGGGCGACATGTTCGTGGTGCGCAATATCGCCAATCTGGTGCCGCCCTGCACGCCGGACGCGCCGCCCGGCGTCAGTTCGGCCATCGAGTTCGCCATCTGCAACCTGGAAGTGCTGCGGGTGATCGTGCTCGGGCATGCGCGCTGCGGCGGCATCCGCGCCTTGCTGGCGCCGCAGCCGCTGTCAGCGGAGCAGCGCGAAACCGGGTTTGTCGAGCGCTGGATGCGCATCGCCGAACCGGTGCGGGTGCGCGTCATGCGCGACCTGGCGCACAAGAGTTCGGAAGAGCGGCACAAGGCGTGCGAACAGGCCAGCATCTTGCAGTCGCTCGACAACCTGCTGACCTATCCGTGGGTCAAGCGCCGGGTGGAGGAGGGCAAGCTGGTGCTGCACGGCTGGTATTTCGATATCGACAGCGGCGCGCTGATGGCCTATTCGGCACGCCAGCAACAGTTTTTGCCGATGGTGTGCCCGATCGATGCGGTCAAAGGGCGGGTGCTGCCGGCCGGAACGCCATGACGGTGCGCTGTAAAGACACATGGCGGGTAAATGGCTTGCATGGATAATTTCCACGTGGCACACTTTATGATGGCCACTTTCCGTATCCGCCCCCCATGAAAAACAAACAATTCCGCGCCGCGCGGGCACTTGCGGCGATTTTTCTCTCCACTGCGGCGCTGGCGTCGAGCGCGGCGACCACGCCGACCACCGGCCAGTTCCTTCAAATCTTGCAGAAACAGATAGCCAGCGACGACAAGGATCAGTTTGCGGTCACAGGCTTAAACGCCGATGAGCACGGACGACAGTTTGCCGCGGCGATTCTGACCAAGCTGAGCGAGCAGAAAGCCTATCGGGATGAGCTGCAGGAATGGCTCATCGCCAATGCGGCGACCACGCAGGAAGAACTGGTGAGCAACTGGTGGCGACACTATCAGAAAATCAGGCTGGATTCGTTCGAATTTCTGGACGACCGCGATGTTTCCATTCTGTTTCGCATGCCGGGCATGCATCCGCTGTATGGGAGTGCCCGCCAGGGCTGCCAGACGCGTAGCCCTGATGAAACGTTAGCGTTGGTGCCGCGTACCCGTCATTCATTGATCGATGAACACAAAGATCGGCTTGCGGGTGTGATCGCGGCGGCGTATGTGCGCGAACTGGCGCGTATTCAACACCCGAGTCCGGGCGACCGGCCTGTGGGGCAGGTGCAGACAATGCGTGTCATGGCAGCGTTTAAAAGACTCGGAACGTCGTTACCGGCTGCCGATGCGGCAATTCTTGATAAGGAATATTCCTACGGCAAACGTGCTCCGGGTACACCGCAGGAGGAGTGCGACCACGCCTGGCTCGCTACCCATGCCATCCTCGACGCAAGCGTCAGCGATGCCAGCCTGTTGAGGCAGAGTGTGACGCATGCGGAATACTCGGCCGCGTTTGGCAGGCTGGCACCTGGGCGCGTGCCGCTGCGGGCCAGGCCGGGTTTTACCCCGGGCAAGGCGTTCGTCTCTCTTCCCGAATTACTCGAAAGGCGTAATGTGAAGGGCGCGGTGAGCGTGAAAGTCAGCGTGGACGAGGCTGGCAACGTTTCTGGCGTGGCTGCGGCCTGGAACAGTCTGATGCCGACCCATGTTACCAGTGCGAACGGGGAAACCTTCGCATCGATGGATTTGCTTTTGCCGGTATTCGACAAATATTATCGTGACGGGAAGTTTGCGCCCCATCTGGTGAATGGCAATCCGGTGCCATTTTCGTTTTCGCAAGAGGTTGATTGGAAATAGTTATTCGCTTGATTGATTTTCCCAGCGCCTGATGGATCGGTGAGCAGTCATGCCGCCGATAGCCACAGGCGGGCGTTGGCGTGCGGTTAATGTGGCGCAAACGGGCGCGTTGGACTCCACAGAATAATGGATGAGAGTGATTGGCGCACATCCCTTTTTGTATCAGGGAATTGCAGCGGATTATTCGCTTCTTGCATGGTGAACCCATGCATATCGCCATTATTTCAAGGAGTATATTATGTGGATCGGATCGATCGGGCTGGTCGCGGAGACCAAGGATGTTCCTCATGCCGAAACCGATAACCTGGTGCAGGCAAGCATATTAAGGAACGGAAAAGAAATTCGGGTGCTCAACCTCGATTATGCGGATGTGGATGACCATGAACGTGGCGACAGCCGTAGCTACAATTACAGCGGGCCGGCAAAATTGCCCCGCAGAAATGATCTGACGCCAGAATTGCCACCCGGCATAGGAATGATTCCGATGCCGTATCCGGGCTACGGAGTCGAGTTTTCGCAGGGACTGAACGGGCACCTGCAGATTCAACTGCGCATTAACGGCGACGACATGTGGATCAAGGATAACATCGATCTGTACGTCAAATTCATCCGCCTGCGCGCCACCAGTTTCGATACCCTGGCATGGCTGGAAGATACCGCCTGGACCTACATTGCCAGCTGGACCCAGGATGTGGCGCTGTCCACCGATGACGATGAAGGCGTGACCACCTGGACGCTGAATCTGGCCTAAAGCGGCCGTCTTGATCATGAGGGCGCGCATCGGGATGGTTTACTCATCCATAATGGCCGGGATGTTCCTTGTCCCGGCCATCTGCATGTCTCGGGATTTGAAATCGCTCATTGAAAATTCAACTTTTGACCAATCCTGCCGTTAATCATTAACGAGCACGGCGCACTGCCGTCTTTCGCCTATGAAGATCTAACGTTACGGCGTGCAACGCGCCAAGGAGGAGAGGTCATGAGCATTACCATTTCCAACACAACACCGTCAGGCGGCGCCACACCGATTGGGCCACGAGAAACCAGCCGCCGGCCGGCCGATAGCGCCCAGGCTGAAGGCAGCGTCAAGACCGACAAAGTGACCCTGAGCGGGCCGGACCAAGCGCCGCTGACCTATGGCGTGCCGCGCGCGGCGGCCGCCGCAGCCCAGGCGCCGCCAGACCTGGACGCCTTGCTGGCCGAGTCCGACCGCCAGGCGCAGGAAGTCATCAACCTGATCCTGCCCGCCGTCGAGCAGCAGGGGCTGAACCTGTCGAAGGTCGTCAGCGGCGAGCAAAAGCTCAGTGCCGACCCGGAAACCATCGAAGAAGCCAAGGCCGCCACCGCCGAAGACGGCGAGTTCGGCGTTGCCAAGGTGTCCGAACGGATCCTGAATATGGCCAAGGGCGCGATCGGCGACGATCCCTCCAAGCTGGCCGCGATCCGCGCTGCCGTGGAGGAAGGCTTCGACGAAGCCGCCGAGGCGCTCGGTGGAACCCTGCCCGAACTGAGCCAGAAAACCCGGGACGCCATCATGGCCACCTTCGACCGCTGGGAGAAGGATGGCATGTCGGCAGCCGCTCCGGTCAAGGCGGCCAATGATGCCTCCGGCGCTGCCTGAGTGCACGCTACGCTGAGCAGGCCGCGCCGGACAACGTCCGGCTGCGGTCGTCATCTTGCTTGATTTTAATTTCCTCTTGCCGTCTGCCAGCATTTTCAAGACAATCTGCGCTTCATTCGACGAGAGAAAACTGTACCGATGTCCTTTTTGCCCGCAGGCACGCGCCCATGACGCAGCGCCAGCCGACCTACCAGGAACGGCTCGCCGGCGGCATCGTCGGCCTGCTGGTCGGCGATGCACTGGGCGTTCCCTACGAGTTTCACACGCCTGCCGATATTCCACCGGCCGCCCTGATCGACTTCACGCCGCCGCCACGATTCCCGCGTTCACATCAGGGAGTGGCGCCAGGAACGTGGTCCGACGACGGCGCCCACGCATTATGCCTGCTGGCCTCGCTGCTCGACCGTGGCAGCCTCGACCTGCATGACGATCGATACGGTTAAGCGACGCAACATGCTTGGGTCGTCGTTGCATTCAGGAATATAATGTTGTATCGAATAACTAGCTGCCCTGCCAATGTCCGACATCCAGACCGAAGACCTGACGATCGCCACGCTCGTTCATTCCGATGAGTATGCGAAGCACTTCAAGCAAATCGCCATCATCCGGACCCACGCAATCTATGTGGTGAAACGCAAATATGGGTATGAAATGGCCCGCATTCCCCTTGAACAGGGCGCCACGATCACCTACGCGGTGACGTGGGCGCTTATCCCGATGCTGTTCGGTGCCTTGCTGGTGGCCGGCATTATTGCGATCTTCGTGTTCGGTTCGGTTGAAGCCGGCACTCGCATCCCGGTCGGCGCTCTGGCACTCGGGTCGATCTTTGGGAGCGTGCTCATCCGCGGAACAAAACGCCATTTGATTACCGTCCGCACCGGTGGACGCACCTACCGCTGGAGGTCGAAGGCCGGGGCCTTCAAGGACAAGATCTCCAGCACCGCGCGCGTCATCGCCTTTATGCGTGCGCGCAATGGCATACCGGCCGCGCCGCCGGGCGCTCCTGAGCCGGCGGGTGCGAGCGCCGCTGGCTTGTCGACCTAGTCGGAGCCGATCAGCACGGGCGGCGACTTCTTGCGGGCCGCGACGGCGCCATCCTGCCGCGCCGCGCGCATCCGGCCAGGCGCACGATATTGCTCGCCCAGCGCGTCGACCTTGAAGATATTGACCGTCTCGACCAGATTGCCGGCTTGCTCTTCCAGCGATTCGGCGGCCGCCGCAGCCTGTTCCACCAGCGAAGAATTGCTTTGCACAAGCGAGTCCATCTGGACGATGGCCTGGTTGACCTGCTCGATGCCCGATGACTGTTCCTGGCTGGCCGTGGCGATCTCGCCCACGATGGTGGACACGCGCTGGATACTGGCCACCACTTCGTTCATGGTCGCGCCCGCATGATCGACCAGCTTGCTGCCCAGGTCCACCTTGTCGACCGAATCATTGATCAAGGCCTTGATTTCTTTGGCCGCACCGGCGGAACGTTGCGCCAGATTGCGCACTTCCGACGCCACGACCGCAAAGCCGCGCCCCTGTTCGCCGGCACGGGCCGCTTCCACCGCCGCGTTGAGCGCGAGGATATTGGTCTGGAACGCAATGCTGTCGATCACGCTGATGATGTCGACAATTTTCCGGGCCGATTCGTTGATCGAGCCCATCGTATCGACCACCTGCGAGACGACCGCGCCGCCCTTGATGGCGACCTCGGACGCGGACGAGGCAAGCAGGTTGGCTTGCCGGGCGTTGTCGGCATTTTGCTTGACGGTGCTGGTCAGCTCTTCCATGGAGGAGGCGGTTTCTTCCAGCGAACTGGCCTGCGATTCCGTGCGCGCCGACAGATCGGCGTTGCCGGCCGCGATGTCGTGGGTGGCGGCCGAGATCTCGTCGGAACTGTCGCGGATCTTTTGCACGGTCTGTCGCAGGTTGGTGCTGATGGTGTTCATGCTTTGCAGCAGTTGGCCGACCTCGTCGCTGCGTTCCTCCGCCGTCTCACCGTTCAGGTCGCCCGAGGCGATCTTGCTGGCGGTATCGATCGCATGCGTGAAGCCAACCTTGATGTGCCGGTAGATCATGAGCACGGTGACCAGCGACAGGCACAGGGACACGCCAAGCACCGCAACGGCGACCCAGAACGCGGTATTGGCGCGGGCGGCGGCGATCCGCACTTCCTCGCCGGTGCGTTGGTCGAGCATGGCCAGGAACTCGTTGACCGGCGCCATGATGGTCGCCTTGTTCTTGTGGTAACTGGCGTCGTGCATGATTTTGCGCGCCATGTCCATGTCGGGTTCGCGCTTTTGGGTGAACTTGCCGGTGCCGTCGTCGAACAAGCCTTTGACGGCGTTCATGGCGATCACTTCGGTCTTGACCAAGCCATCCGAATTGTCCTGCGCCTGCTTGAGCTTGGCGAATTCCGCATCCGTGAAGCCCGCCTTGCGCATCAGGTCGGCCAGCGCGATGGCTTGCCCGTCCGGCGTCGGCTTGTCGGTCCCGGCGGCGACGAAATCCCAATAGATGCGCTCGTAGTGTTGCGGACGGGCCTTGGCGCCGTTGCGGATCGCAAGGATGTCCATGTACTGGCGTTCGTAGGCAGCGTCGCCCGACACCACGAAGGTGCGCGCGAGGCGGGTCAGGTCGTCGGAACTCTGGCGCAGCTCGTCGGCAAGCAGGAAGGACTGGTAGCGGTTTTCGCTGGCGCGCATGGTCTTTGCCTGCTCCCGCGAGACGCTGGACAGGGCTAGCAGGGAACATACCGACAGCGCCACGCTGACCAGGAAAAACGCGGCAAAAATGACCCGGATCGAATAATTCTTCAGCATGGGAGCCTCCGATGAGTTCAACATTGTTCTGTGAGATTCCCGGCAAGATGTCGCCGCCGTGACACCGCGATCAACTGCAGTGATAAATGCAGTAATAAATGCAGTGATAAATGCAGTCTCGCCAACTCATTGATCCATGTCAACAAGTTACGAAAGAAATGGGTTCGGGCCAGGTGGGCGGTGAGAGGGCGAAAACGGCTGCCGCTTGCGCGCTTCGCAGTGCCGGCCGGGTGCCGCAGGCGGGAACGCCACTCATTGTTTAATCTATTGTCATGAGGCGTAGACGCAACACGAGTTGTCGCTCGCCATCGTGAGGATGTTGCCGCGATGTTAACGGTCCACCCGGCTGCGCGCGGCGCAAACAGCCATCACCTTCGCACCAGCGGCACTAGCGATCCGGATTGAGCGGGAAGGTGGCCGAGCTGCACGGTACTCTGCGCATCGTTGCGGCTGATCAGCTTGCTGAAAGGGCGAAAGTCTGGCCCCGGCCTGGCCGCTGGCGTGCGCGTCTCGCGCAATGCATGCCGATATGGACCGCGAAGTTGGATGATTTGCTGGAACGAAGAATATTACCTAGCAGTTGAAGCAGGCGCTGTTGGAGGCGGCGGGGCGTGCTATCAACATGGCGAAGCCGGTCGATCTCGGCGTCTTTCTATTTGCAGTCGTCCACGATCGCATCGGCATTGCAGCCAGTGCCCTGGAAGAGCATGGCCTTGACCGCCACCGTCTGGCCTGCCGCATCGCGCACGGCGCGGCCATGGACGGCGCGGAGCGGGACGACGCGCTCGCGCCAGGCAGCGCTGAAGCGCGGCTGGTGATTTTCAACGACGACTACACGCCGATGGCATGCGTGCTCGAAGTTCTCGAATCGGTCCTGGCCATGTCCCCGGACCAGGCGCAGGCATGCATGATGCAGGTTCATCAAGAGGGACAGGCGGACTGCGGCGTGTTTCCGTTGGCAATTGCGCGCGCCAAAGTGGAGGAGGTCCTGGCGCTTGCGCGGGAGCGTTGCGAACCCTTGCGCGCAGGCCTGGCCAACGCCTGATAGGTCGCCCGCGAGCCCCGGCACGCCGCATGGCGCCGGGCGCGATCGCGTGATGCGCACTGCCGGAACGACCACGTCGCGACGCAGCGAACCCTATGCCGGCGCAAACTGGCGCAATTCGCCATCCCGCCCGAACGCCAGGAACTGCCCGATCTGGCCGGTGTGAATATAGGTCACCATCATATTGAGCGGTGCTTCCGCCTCGGTCGAGGCCGGCGGTTTGCCATTGCGGCCCGACATGGTGGTGACGAACACGATATCCCATTCCTTGCCGGTGTAGTTCGACTCGGCCACGAGGTCGGCAAAGCTGCCCAGTTCGTCGGTGGTCTTGTCCACGCACATGACCGGGGCCAGGGCGCCGCCCCTCCGCTCGGCGAAACCGGCGCGCTCGGCCGCGCCCGCCTCCTCGGGCAACTCCGCCTTGGCAAAGGCAAACAGCACGCGCTGCGGTTGCGGCTGGGCGCGCGCGGCTTGGATCAGGTCGTCATAACTGGTGATGTTCATTGCTCGTTCCTTCAGGTTCATGTGTCGATAGCGCATGTATACCGTATCTATCTGGCACCCTCTATAGCCACAAAGGACTAGACGAGCTAGTCCTTGTCGCCGCGCCGGACCACCTTCTTGCCAATATGCATCGTGACTACCGCTGCGTAGACTGCTTTCATCGGGTTGCGCCCTTGTCGAAGGCGCCGCTCTCATTCAAGCGGAGGCAGCATGAGTCATTTTCTGGATCGTCTGAAGTTCTTCAATCGCCCCAAGGAGACGTTTTCCGACGGCCATGGCGCCGTCGTCCACGAGGACCGTACGTGGGAAAACGCCTATCGCCAGCGTTGGCAGCATGACAAGATCGTGCGCTCGACCCATGGCGTCAATTGTACCGGCTCGTGCAGCTGGAAGGTGTATGTGAAGAATGGCCTGATCACCTGGGAAACCCAGCAGACCGATTACCCGCGCACCCGGCCCGACCTGCCCAACCACGAGCCGCGTGGCTGCCCGCGCGGCGCCAGCTATTCCTGGTACGTGTATTCGGCCCAGCGCGTCAAATACCCGATGGTGCGCGGCCGCCTGATGCAGATGTGGCGCGAAGCCCGCCTGACGATGGACCCGATCGCCGCCTGGGCTTACATCAGCCAGGACCCGGAACGCGCGAAATCGTACAAATCGATTCGCGGCCTGGGTGGTTTCGTGCGCGCCAACTGGGATGACGCCAACGAAATCATCGCCGCCGCCAACGCCTTCACCATCAAGAAATACGGCCCGGACCGGATCGTCGGCTTTTCGCCGATTCCCGCCATGTCGATGGTCAGCTACGCCGCCGGCACGCGCTACCTGTCGCTGATCGGCGGCGTGGCCCTCAGTTTCTACGACTGGTACTGCGACTTGCCGCCGGCCAGCCCGCAGGTATGGGGCGAACAGACAGACGTGCCGGAATCGGCCGACTGGTACAACTCCACCTTCCTGATGGTGTGGGGCTCGAACGTGCCGATGACGCGCACGCCGGACGCCCACTTCTACACGGAAGTGCGCTACAAAGGCACGAAAACGGTGGCCGTATCGTCGGACTTCGGCGAAATGGCCAAGTTCGGTGATATCTGGCTGGCCCCAAAGCAAGGCACCGACGCGGCGCTGGCGCTGGCCATGGGCCACGTCGTGCTCAAGGAATTCCACGCCGAAGGCGGTTCGGCATACTTCCGCGGCTACGCCAAGCAGTACACCGATTTCCCGATGCTGGTCATGCTCAAGGAAACCAACGGCGCCCTGGTGCCCGATTACTTCCTGCGCGCTTCGCACCTGGACAATAACCTCGACGAAACCAACAATCCCGACTGGAAAACCCTGGTCATCGATGAAGCCACCGGCGCCATTTGCGCGCCGGCCGGCTCGATCGGTTTCCGCTGGGGCGAGTCGGGCCGCTGGAACCTGGAACAGAAAGAGGGCACCAGCGGGCGCGCCATCGATCCGCTGCTCTCGCTGATCAAGTGCAGCGATGCGGTCGAGGAAGTCGGCTTTGCCTACTTCGGCGGCAAGGATGCCAGCGACATGCTGATGCGCCGGGTGCCGGTCAAGAAAGTGGTGCTGGCCGACGGCAGCACCGCGCTGGTGACCACCGTGTACGACCTGACCCTGGCCAACTACGGCATCGACCGTGGCCTGGGCGGCGCCAACGTTGCCACCAGCTACGACGACGACGTTCCCTACACCCCCGCATGGCAGGTCAAGCATACCGGCGTGAAAGCGGCCGACGTGATCACCGTGGCGCGCCAGTTCGCCGAGAACGCCGACAAGACCCAGGGCAAGAGCATGGTCATCGTCGGTGCCGCGCTGAATCACTGGTACCACATGGACATGACGTATCGCGGCATCATCAACCTGTTGATGATGTGCGGCTGCATCGGCAAGTCGGGCGGCGGCTGGGCCCACTATGTCGGCCAGGAAAAGCTGCGTCCGCAAACCGGCTGGACCCCGCTCGCCTTCGCCCAGGACTGGAACCGTCCGATGCGCCAGATGAACGGCACCTCGTTCTTCTACGCCCACACCAGCCAGTGGCGCCACGAAAAGCTGCACACGAGCGAAATCTCCTCGCCATCGGCTGGCGACGACGTCGCGCCGATGTCGCTGATCGATTACAACGCCAAGGCTGAACGCATGGGCTGGCTGCCGTCCGCACCGCAGCTGGAAACCAATCCGCTGGAAGTGACGCGCGCCGCCAAGGCCGCCGGCATGGACCCGGCCGCCTACGCGGTGGGCCAGATCAAGGCCGGCAAACTGAACTTTTCGTGCGACGACCCGGACAATCCGGCCAACTTCCCACGCAATATGTTTGTGTGGCGCTCGAATATCCTGGGCAGCTCGGGCAAGGGCCACGAGTATTTCCTCAAGTATTTGCTGGGCACCCAGAACGCGCTGATGAGCGACGAAACGCACTGCGTCAAGCCGCGCGACGTGAAGATCCGTCCCGCTGCCGAAGGCAAGCTGGACCTGGTCGTGGTGCTGGACTTCCGCATGTCGACCACCTGCCTGTACGGCGACATCGTGCTGCCGACCGCCACCTGGTATGAAAAGGATGACCTCAACACCTCGGACATGCATCCCTTCATTCACCCGCTGTCGGAAGCCGTGCAACCGCTGTGGCAATCGAAGTCGGACTGGGAAATCTACAAGGGCATCGCGGAGAAATTCTCGGAAATCGGCGGCGCATACCTGGGCACCCAGCAAGATCTGGTGCTGACCCCGCTGATGCACGATACCCCGGGCGAACTGGGCCAGCCGTTCGATCCGAAAGATTGGCGCGCCGGCGAGTGCGAGCCGATTCCGGGCAAGACCATGCCGAACCTGACCGTGGTCACCCGCGATTACAAGGACGTGTTCAAGAAATTCACCTCGATCGGGCCCCTGCTCGAATCGCTGGGCAACGGCGGCAAGGGCATCGGCTGGAAAACCGGGCATGAAGTCGAAGTATTGCGCGGCATCAACCGCACGGTGACGGAAGAGGGCGTATCGAAGGGCCAGCCGCGCCTCGACACCGCCATCGACGCCGCTGAAATGATCCTGTCGCTGGCGCCGGAAACGAATGGCCACGTGGCTGTCAAGGCCTGGGCCGCGCTGTCGACCATGACCGGACGCGACCACACCCACCTGGCGCTGCCGCGCGAACACGACACGATCCGCTTCCGCGACGTGCAGGCCCAGCCGCGCAAGATCATTTCGTCGCCGACCTGGTCCGGGCTGGAATCGGAAGAAGTGAGCTACACGGCCGGCTATACCAATGTGCACGAACTGATCCCTTGGCGCACCCTGACCGGGCGCCAGCAGTTCTACCAGGATCACCGCTGGATGCGCGATTTTGGCGAGGGGCTGTGCGTGTACAAGCCGGCCATCGATACCAAGACCACGGCGGCGATGCTGGGCGCTTCACCGAACGGCAACAAGGAGATCGCGCTGAACTTCCTGACGCCGCACCAGAAATGGGGCATTCACTCCACGTATTCGGACAACCTGCGCATGCTGACCTTGTCGCGCGGCGGGCCGCACGTGTGGATTTCGGAAGAGGACGCCAAAGATGCCGGCATCGTCGACAACGATTGGATCGAGGTGTTCAACGTCAACGGCACCCTGACGGCGCGGGCGGTGGTCAGCCAGCGCATTCCGGTCGGCATGACCTTGATGTACCACGCCCAGGAAAAGATCATCAACACGCCGGGCGCGGAAATGTCGGGCAAGCGGGGCGGGATCCACAACTCGGTCACGCGCACCGTGACCAAGCCGACCCACATGATCGGCGGCTACGCACAGCTGGCGTGGGGCTTCAATTACTACGGCACCGTCGGCTCGAACCGCGATGAATTCGTGTTGTTGCGCAAGATGAACAAGGTGGAGTGGCTGGAAGGCCCCCTGGTAGAAGAAAAGAATGGAGCACACGTATGAAGATCAGAGCGCAAATCGGCATGGTGTTAAACCTGGACAAGTGCATCGGCTGCCACACTTGTTCGGTCACCTGCAAGAACGTCTGGACCAGCCGCGACGGCGTCGAATACGCGTGGTTCAACAACGTTGAAACGAAACCCGGCATCGGTTACCCGAAGGAATGGGAAAACCAGGATAAATGGAATGGCGGCTGGAAACGCAATGCCGCCGGCAAGATCGAGCCGCGCCAGGGTGGCCGCCTGAAAATTCTCGCCAACATCTTCGCCAATCCGAACCTGCCGGCCATCGACGAGTATTACGAGCCGTTCACCTACGACTACGAGCGCTTGCAAAACGCGCCGCTGTCGGAAACGCCACCGACGGCGCGCCCGATCTCGGTGTTGACCGGCAAGAAGATGGACAAGATCGAATGGGGTCCGAACTGGGAAGACGACCTGGGCGGGGAATTTGCCGCCCGCAGCAAGGACAAGCTGTTCGACAATATGCAGAAGGAAATGTACGGCACCTTCGAGAACACCTTCATGATGTACTTGCCGCGCCTGTGCGAACACTGCCTGAACCCGACCTGCGTGGCATCCTGCCCGTCCGGCTCGGTGTACAAGCGCGAAGACGACGGCATCGTGCTGATCGACCAGGATAAATGCCGCGGCTGGCGCATGTGCATTTCCGGCTGCCCGTACAAGAAGATTTACTACAACTGGTCGTCCGGCAAGGCCGAAAAGTGCACCTTCTGCTATCCGCGCATCGAAGCGGGCCAGCCGACCGTGTGTTCGGAAACCTGCGTCGGCCGCATCCGCTACCTGGGCGTGTTGCTGTACGACGCCGACAAGATCGAAGCGGCGGCCTCGGTGCCCGACGAGCGCGACCTGTATCAGGCGCAGCTGGGCCTGTTCCTCGATCCGCACGATCCGGCCATCATCGAAGAAGCGCGGCGCCAGGGCATTCCCGATTCGTGGCTGGAGTCGGCCAAGAAGTCGCCGGTTTACAAGATGGCGGTGGACTGGAAAGTCGCCTTCCCGCTGCATCCGGAATACCGCACCCTGCCGATGGTGTGGTACATCCCGCCACTGTCGCCGATCCAGGCTGCGGCCGAGTCCGGCAAGATGGGCATGAATGGCATCTTGCCAGATACCAACAGCCTGCGCATTCCGGTGCAGTACCTGGCCAACCTCTTGACCGCCGGCGACCAGCCGCCCGTGATCCGTGCGCTCGACCGCATGCTGGCCATGCGCGCCTATATGCGCAGCAAGACCGTCGACAAGGTCGAAAACCTGGCCGTGCTGGAACAGGTCGGCTTGAGCAAGGCCATGGTCGAGGACATGTACCACATCATGGCGATTGCCAATTACGAAGACCGCTTCGTGATTCCGAGCAGCCACAAGGAAATGGCGGAAGACAGCTTCAACGAAAAAGGTTCGTGCGGTTTCAGCTTTGGCAACGGCTGCTCGGACGGCGTGACCGAGACCAGCCTGTTCGGCAAGAAAAAGCAGGGTTCGGCCATCTTCATGGCGATGCCCAAGTCACGCAAGAAAAAAGACGCCCAGGAGGCATGATGAAAACCAGTCAACACTACCAGGTGTTATCAAGCCTGTTGCTGTACCCGGAACCGGAGCTGATCGCGGAATTGCCGTCGCTGGCGAATGCGATCGCCCACTCGCCGGCATTGCACGCGCCGCTGCTGCCGCTGTTCGCTTACCTGAGCGACGGCGCCCTGATCGACCTGCAGCAAAACTACGTGATGACGTTCGACCGCAATCCCTCGCACTCGCTGCATCTGTTCGAGCATATTCACGGCGAATCGCGCGACCGCGGCCAGGCCATGGTCGACCTGATGGAAGAGTACAAGAAGCACGGCTTGCACATGACGGGCGACGACTTGCCCGACTTCGTGCCGCTGTTCCTCGAATTCCTGTCGCAGCAGACCACGGAGGAGGCGGCCCGCCTGCTGTCGGACGCGGTGCACGTGCTGGCCCATATCGGGCGCAAGCTGGCCGCCAACGGCAGTCCCTACGCCGGCGTATTCGCCGTGCTGGAGCATCTGAGTCCGGTGGCGGCCGAGGAATTGAGCGAGCCGCCGGTGCGCGACATGGACGAGGCGCTGGAAACCTTCGGGCCGGGCATGGACGGGGTCGAACCGCTGCTCAAGCCGACCGGGGCACCCGGCACGCATCCGATCAATTTCTACCCCCGCACGGCGCGCGCCGCTGCCAGCGTGTAAAGGAAGCATCATGGACTACCTTCATCAATTTCTGTTCGGGATTTATCCCTACATCGCGCTGGCGATCTTCCTGCTCGGCAGCCTGATCCGTTTCGACCGCGAGCAGTACACCTGGAAATCGGAATCGACCCAGGTCCTGCACCAGGGCAGCCTGCGCTATGGCAGTGTCCTGTTTCACATCGGCATCATCGGCCTGTTCTTCGGCCACATGGCCGGGCTGCTCACGCCCGTGTGGGTGTGGGATACGCTGGGCGTGAGCCACGGCCTCAAGCAACTGGTGGCAATGGTCGCCGGCGGCGTGATGGGCCTGCTGTGCCTGGTCGGGATCGTGCTGCTGCTGGTGCGCCGCTTCAGCAACGAGCGCCTGCGCCATGCCACCACCTTCAAGGACAAGATCGTGCTGCTGTGGATCCTCGCAACCTTGCTTCTGGGACTGTCGTCGATCTACGTGTCGGCCGGCCACATGGACGGACACACGATGGTGTTGCTGATGAACTGGGCACAGCACATCGTGACCTTCCGTGCCGATGCCGCCGCCTTCATCGCCGACGCACCGCTGCTGTTCAAGCTGCATCTGTTCATGGGTATGTCGCTGTTCGTCATCTTTCCGTTCACCCGCCTGGTGCACGTGTGGAGCGGATTCGGCGCGCTGACCTATCTTGGCCGCGCTTACCAATTGGTACGTAGCCGTTAATCGGGAGAATCATCATGGGTATTTCAGTCAATGGCGTGGACATCGACGACGTCGCGGTCGAGCAAGAGTTGCCGCATCATCAGGGGGCGGATAATCCGCTCAAGGAAGCGGTGCATGAGCTGGTGCTGCGCACCTTGCTGCTGCAGCAGGCCGAGACGCTGGGGATCACCGGGGGCGACGATGACGCCCGCATCGAGGCGCTGCTGGCGCTGCAAGTGAAGGTGCCCAAGGCCGACGAGGCCGCGTGCACCACGTGGTATCGCAACAATGCCCAGCGTTACACCAGCGGCGATATGGTGGAAGCGCGCCATATCCTGTTCCAGGTGACGCCGGGGGCGCCGCTGGAATTGCTGCGCGCCACCGGGGAAGCCGTGCTGGAAGAGTTGCAGGCGCATCCGGAGCGGTTCGACGAGCTCGCTACGCAGTATTCGAATTGTAGTTCCGGAAAGGTGGGCGGCAGCCTGGGGCAATTGTCGCGCGGACAGTGCGTGCCCGAGTTCGAGCAACTGGTGTTCCGGCTGCGCGAAGGCGAGCTGGCTGGGCGCTTGCTGGAAACGCGCTTCGGCTTGCATATCGTGCAGGTGCTGCGCCGGGTGGAAGGGCGGCTGTTGCCGTTCGAGGCCGTCAAAAGCGAGATTGCGGCCTATCTCGACCGCCAGTCGAGCCAGCGCGCAACCCACCAGTATCTGCATATTCTGGTTGGCCAGGCGCAGATCGAGGGCTTGAGCATGGAAGGGGCCGATAGTCCGCTGGTGCAGTAAGCTGCGATTCCGGGGCTCGCTAACGGGCCCCGGATGCATGCCGGATGCCGGCCTTGTCGATCTTGCACAGCCATTTGGCGTCCGGACACCACCGTGGCGGCTCCGTCACCGGTTCCGCATGGCCGTCGGCGACAAGATCGTCGACACGGCCTTGCTCGTCGGTATCTTCATCGAAAATGGCGACGGGCATGCCCCGATAAAATGAGATGAGCGCGCCGGACGAGTCGGTCTCCTCGTCGCGGCGGGATAGGACAACGAGGTTGTAGTCCAGCATCTCTCCCGAATCGACACGGATGCGTGGACTCCGGCCGGACGCGGACAGCTCATCCGATGTGGCCTGCCGCCGTTTCGCCTGCACGGCATCGGGCGCTCGCGCGAGGGCAACGGGGGCAGGGAGTGGGCCCAGATCGTCGTTGCGTGCGTAGGTTATCCCGCTTTGGTCATATGGCTCGCCAGCGCATCCTTGCACATGGAAGCAATCCTGGCACTCCAGCACAAGCTGCCCGCTTCCGACCGCCTTGAACAGCATGAAATCGGAGGGGCCGCACACAGGACAACGTTGCTCGACTTGAATAACGAGTAACTGCTCCATCGCATCGTGAAGAATGCCTTCGATCGAAGCGAGGTGGGTCCTGACTTCATATTGCTCGATGGCGGTTTTGAAGTGACGGAACGCCTCATCTCTCATCGCCGACTGTTTGACGGGATAATCCACCGCCTTCATGCTGAAGTATTGCGCGAAGCGGCGACCGGAAAACGGTTTGCTGCTGAACTGGGCGCGGTATTTTCTGAAGCCGGCGACCAGCGTGGCAAAAATGCGTTCCGGCTCGGCACTGTCGTCCAGCTTGAGCAATTGATCGCGCAGGTCGTGCCATTGGTTCTTCATCAATCTGCGCATCAATCTATCCTGTGCGGCGCTTAAACATAGGGGCGGCGCGCCGGGTTGAAGACGTGCGGGTGATCGTTGTCGTCGAGCAGGTCGAGAAATTCGCCGAGGCCTTCCTCGCTGTTTTTGGCCAGGGCATACTCGCTGTCGGCGATCAGATGCACGCACAGCGTTCCGATGTGATGACCATCGTGTTCAATATGCTCGAACAGTTCGCGGTCGGTGCGGATGATGGGCGGCAGGAACAGGAAGGTCTTGAATGGGCAGCCCTCCAGCGGCGCGGCCGGCAGCGGTACCGTGTGGCCCTGGCCGAACCAGGTGCGGTCCGTCTCGGGCAGCTTCGCCAGCCAGCGCAGGGTGGAAAAATAGGCCGGGTCGAGATCGGGCACGTACCAGACCAGCTCGCTTGCCAGGGATTCGTCCACCTCTTCATTGTGCGGGCCCGTCATGAGCCGGTCGCTCATGCCCGACGTGACCAGCACGTAACCTTCCTGATCCTCGGCATCGACGTCGCACTCTGCGACAAAATTGCGGCCGAATGCATAAATGTTGACGCGGAATGCGCGGTCCTCGTCCAGGTCGATGTGATCTGGCTCGCCGAGTTCGTCGGCCATGGCGCGCAGTCGCGTGGCGGCCAGGGTGTCGTCATTGGCTTCGGCAAGGCCGAACAGGATGTCAGATTTTTCGGCCATGGCTCGCTTTGTTAAAGTGTCGATGGCTCGACTATACAACGCGAAAAGCAAACCGTCGATGGCCGCTGCGTGGCGTGCGCGTTACTTAAAAATCAAGGTAGGTAAAACCGATCTCCCATGGCCGCACGACAGGGAAGCGCCAGATGATTTCGTGGGTGCTCGTCGCTGCGACACAATGATCGACCACCCGCACTTCATAAAATGGATTCGACACACTGAAACACGCTGCCCAGACCAGCCCGCGCGGGTTCACGACCGCGACAAAACCTTCGTTCCCCATCACCCCTTCGCCGCAGATCGCGTAAGCCTCGGTGCCGATGATGGGCGCCCGATGAATGTAGGGAGTGACCTCGTTAAAATAGTTCTCCGGATTCCCCGCAAAACTGTCGATCGATGTGAGGCCAGCCGGACGAATGTCGTAGCGCGGACGCCTGTCGACGTAATCCTCGGTTTCCTCCAGCGCGAGCATGGTCCCGTCACCGGCGATGATGCCGATAAAATCGGGTAGTGAATCGGTCTTCCAGTGCCCGGCAATGGTAGGGTGAAAATATTGGGCGTTTAAATCGATGTTGAGCATAGCGGGGGGGATAGGGAGTGGTTGGCGGCGTCACGGCTGGGCGACGCCGCCCCTGGGTGCTTCTATTCCCGGATCTGAAGGTAGGTCTTCGGGTAGTTGGCTTTGAATTCGTTGGCCCTGGTGCTCCACACATCGTCCAGCGAAAAGGAGGCATGTTGCCAGAAGGCGTCGCTGCGCGGCACGTTGCTGTTGGCGGCGTTCGCAAAGTCGCTGTCGTTGCGCGTCTTGAACGAGGCGCTGCCGAAATTGGACGCTTCCAGCGCCAGGCGGTAATCCCGGTTGGCCTGGTAGCGCACGGTTTCGTCGCTGTTCCAATCGGGCACCGCGCTGTAATGGCTGATGATGTCCGGCGCGTAAAATTCGCCCCAGTTGCCGAGGAATTCGACGCGTTTCTTGTCTGCGGCATTGGCGAAGCGGAAGGCGTGGGTGAGGGCGCCGTCCTTGTGATAGACAACCAGCGGGTGGCCGTTCTGGGTCTGCAACTGGCCGATGGCGCGCGTGGTATATTTTCCGTGGGCGCTGGTGGAGACATGCGAAATGAAGTCGGCCTGGTCGTTCACCTTGCCGGTCCACACGATCACCGTTTCCACGTCATGCCGGTGGCCGCCGAGGAAGCTCAGGCCGATGGCCTGGTCTTTTTCAAAATACAGTTCGTAAAAGTGGGCGCAGCGTTCGATCTTGTCGGCACCTTCGACGCTGGCCCTGCATAGTTGCCGGTGCACGGTGTTGGCGTAGACGGTCCAGTCGGCATCACGGCATCCTCCGTGGACCGAGCCGGTCGCGCTCTTGCCCGGGTTCTGGCGCAGATGCTCGTTGCGGTGGAATGGCGTGGCCGCGTAGCAGCCATCCGAATCGAAGTCGAACGCCGGATGGAAATTCCTTACCTGCTTTTCATTGTATTTGGTAATCGCCGCGTTCCATTTCGGGAAGTCGTCGGCATGCGCCGCCAGCACGTTGAAGGCGATGCAGGATGCCAGCGCGGCTTTGCACCATGCTGATTTGTTCAAATTGACGGAGATCGCTTTTCTTTTCATGGGGTGCGCCTTTAAAAGATTGCCAATGTCGCGGGAAGGTCGGGTGGACCGCTGGTAAACACTACAGAGTATTTATTACCGTTTGTTGACTTGAACATGCTTTCGCGGGCGGCGCGCTGTGAGCCAAGCCCTGCGTAGGTAGGCGAGGGCGACGAAGTTCTTCACGGTTCAAATCCACGCGCGACCAGTTTGAGTTGACCTGCTGGAGCATGCCATTCATCACCTCGACGTAGGCGGGCAAGCGATACATCGTGTTGATCTGATCCACGCTCCAGTCGGTATGGTCCTTGCGCATGCCCTTGATGCTTTGCGCTCCGTTCCCATCGCTGCGCGCACGAGGCGGGGCTGGTCGCGCATCTCTTCGCGCCGCACTGCATCCATCGCCTCGTTAGCCAGGGCGATCACATGAAACCGGTCGAAGCTGATCTGGGCTTATGGCAGAACCAGGGCGTGCCCACGACGCCTCCACCATCGTAGTCTTGCCGCAAGCACCGCAATCGACGCGCGGCACGTCGGCGTGCAGCCACGCCTCGCCCTGGAAGAAATCGAGATGGCGCCAGTCGCGTCTGACCCTGTCATGAATGCCTTGCCCGTTCACGCCGCAGGCCGGACATGGCAACGGCTTCGCATTGCACGCGACCTCGAAATCGATCCTCCGTTTGGCCGTGTCGAGCTCGACTACTTCCTACGGCGATTTCAGTCCCAGCGCGGAGGTCAACAGCGCTTCGACATCAACACTCATTGCGCATTCCTCCAATTAAAACAACGGTCATTGCTGTGTACGGCCACATCGCCCAACGCGTCTACATAGCCGTCGCCACGGCATGCCATGTCGAGGGCAATGCCCCAGCGTATTGGCCCTGCACAGCCTCAAGGGTTCGCTTCGCCGGTCTGCGCTTCGCGCACCCCGCCCTTGACCCTGTTCCGAGCCTCGCCGTATCGAAGTCCAGGGAAACGCAAGATAATGATGAGCCAAGCATTCACAGCGCTAAGCTGACATGGTAGCCGAAGTGAACTTCCGCTCAAAACGGAACTAGGCCACTTTAACTCTGCACCCACAAACAGTCGAGAAAATACATAATTTTTATTGAACTCTTTAGAACTTACTTAGTCATACACTTTACCATGTGAACAGTAGATGCAATACGTCTTTTCACTTAAGTGAAGGCACGTTGACTTTCTGCATGGACCTAAGGAACTAACTTATTACGAAAGGAATTTATCATGACGACTATGCCACGCGAAATCTCTCTGACGAAGACAGTACCAGAAAAACTTGCTGTCAATAAAAAAGTCCTCAGAACACTGAACCTCAATGAAGCCGAAGAGGTATCAGGAGGGCGGGAAAGAACCAATGGCACTGCTTGCATTGTTATAGGCATATCGCTACAAATATGCCCGACGGAAAGTTGCAGCGATGTCTGCGGCTCAGGCGGAACACCTGATGCTGGTTGCACAACTGGCGGCGGGGAAACCTATAATTGTGGTGGCGTAACTTACGAATGTTGAGCAACCGGCGGGTTGTGCGTAAATAATGTTGGTCTACAGAGTCCGGATATAATTCTGGTCATAAGAGCGGCGCGCCCGCATTGCCTCACCATTGCAGAAGATCGATTATCCATTTAAATTGGATGGTGTTATCGTGAAAAGAAATCCTCCTATTCTAAACTTAGCGATGTTGATAGTAGCATCCGTTCTGTTAAGCTCGACGCTTGGAGGAGTCACGGCTGTTTTGCTCGCGGAAATCATGTCGCCGGAGAAATTTGGCGAAAATGCCGGCAGGGCGATATTCGCAACCAATTCACTGGTAAAGATATTTCTATCAGCCATTATTTTCACCCCGCCAATCGAAACATTTCTAGTTCAAACCATTCCTATCGAAGTTATTCGACGGATAACTGTGCGAACTGCCCCGCCAATCCTCTTTAGCACAGCGCTATTTTCTATCGGGCACTATCTCAATGGCGGACTCATGCATGGTCTCATAACACTGGTCACCGGTGCAATTCTGAGTACGCTTTATCTAACCCTACGCAAACATGGAGCTCTTATCAGCTCTTTGTCGGTGATTGTGGCGCATAGTCTGCATAATCTCATTATTCTAATTTTCGTTTACACTTTCTAAAATTATGAGTTTATGCAAGTAAATATAAGCGAGTTCTTATGAAGAGTAAATTTCTAACTGATCGATACGCCGTGGTAAGGCGCCCAGCCCTTAGCGAGCAATGGCTTGACAGTATAACTCAGCAATTACAGCAAAAATCCGACTTGTCAACCTCCGATATTGTTCGGGCGATCATGGCAGTGCCAAACGTAGAGAGCGCGATGGAAATCGCACACCCGGAATTAAACTCAAAACTAAAATCAGCGGAACTGGTTAATAAAGACCCGGCGCTTGCGATTTCGCTATATAAATATTTTTGTAGAATGGCAACAAGATGTACGCCGTATTCCGCGTTTGCGGCGGTATCGCTTCTCACGGAACACGCTTACGAACGTCCTTCCAACGGTACTACACTCCACATGCTGGAGCTTGATTGCGGAATTTTGTATCAGTACGAGCAGCTATTGAAAAAAAATGCCGTACTCAGCGTGGCTACAAGAGCGCGAATAAACCCAACAGCATACCTGGCGAACGATAATGTACGTTTTTTTGAGAGGAAATTAAACGGCGAAATATTCAACTCGCAACTCGCCTCGATAAGCCGAACTTCCTATATAGATGCGATATATATGAAGTTAAGCAGACCTAGCAACGTGGACGAAATATTAGCTGCTCTTTCTCGTGTCGACCCTAAAATTCAAACTGCGGAATACCTTATCTTT
>NZ_JAQOZV010000060.1:0-45029 GCF_030348125.1 Massilia sp. DJPM01 | reverse complement strand
GCGCCCCCACGGCAACCCAAGTTCGTGCTGTAGTCACTGGCTTACCTACGAACTTGGGCTCCCGCCGAGTGCCGCCTTGGCGCGGGAACGACGGTGGGGTGGGAACGACGGTGGGGATGGGAACGACCGGTGGGAGGCGACGGCGGCGCGATTTACCCCGCCCCTCCCCCGCTACGCGACTGCCTCGGCAATGGCGTCCCCGGACGCCATGCGCGCGACAGCGCCTGCGCCTCGTCGATCTGCTCCTGCGTCATGCGCTTGGCAATCGCCGCCCTCTGCTCGGTTGCATTCGCATTGCCGCCAGCCGCCGCCAGGTTCCACAACATATACGCCAGCACCTTATCCTGCGGCATGCCCGCCGCGTGATACCGGTACATCAACCCCAGCGCATGCTGCGCCTCCGCGTGGCCCTGCTCGGCCGCCTTGCGGAACCACGCGATCGCTTCCTTGTGATCGAGCGGCACCGCATTGCCGGTGTAGTACATCGCCCCCACTACATACTGCGCATCGGCCTTGCCCTGCGCGGCCGCCTTGCGGTGCCACAGCATGGCTTGCTTGTAGTCGCGCGCCACTCCGCGCCCCATGTAATACATGAGGCCGAGCAAATGCTGGGCCTCCATATGCCCCGCCCGCGCCAGCGGCGCGACTTCTTTGAGCGCGCGCGTGTAGTCGCGCGCATTGTAGGCGTTGGCGCCTTCGGTAAAGCCGGCCAGCGCGCTGCCGTGCAGGCCAAGTGCGACGATCATCGCAACGAATAATTTTTTCATGGTTCGCGTATCGCACCAGGAACGGCTTGCCCGTCCTGTTGATCCAGTCGTCCGTCTCATGTGAAAGCCATGACGGTTATTTCCAGCTGACTTTGCCAAGGCCGTCGACGCTGACGCTGCGGTTGGGCGGCTTGCCGTACACCGTCACCGAACCGAGCCCGCTCAGGCGCAAGGTCGCGCTCTGGCGCGCCGTCACCGCCGCATTGCCCAGCCCGTTCAAGTCGAGAGTCACGCTGTCGACCTGGAAGTGCTGCGCGTCGAGGCCGCCGAGCCCACCCAGATTGGCCTTGAGCCACTTGGCGCCGCCGCTCAGGGTCGCATACCCCGCCCCGCGCAGCACCAGCTCCACGCCCTCGCTGGCAACGCCCTGCAGGTTCAGGCTGCCCACCCCGCCCAGGCTGGCGCTGACGAGGCGGTAATTGCAATTGACCTTCATCGAACCGGCCCCTTCCAGCGACAGCTCCAGCTCGTCGCCCGAAAAACCGCTGACATCGGTCCAGCCGATGCTTTCGGAGGCCACTTCACGCAGGCTCGGCAGGGTCAGTTCGGCGCGCACGCTGCTGCCGCGCCCTTCGCTGCCGATGGACAGCGTGTCGCCATCCTGCTCGGTGGTGATGGAGCGCACCAGGCGCTGGTCGCCGCTGATGACCAGGCTGGGCACGGCCCCCTGGCGCAGGCGCAAATCGATGGCGCCGTCGAGCCTGACCCGCTGCGCCCTGGCGTCGACCATGCGCGTTTCGGTGACATTCCCGTCCGAGGCGGCGCTGGCCGGGGCAAACAGCGTGCACAAGGCTGCCGCCAGTGCGCCGGCGTGGAAAAACTGATTCATTGCGCGTCTCCAGATCTTCTTATCGGTGCCGGTCCGGCCGGCCGGTACATACACTACCAGCAAGCAGGCTGGCCTTCCAGCTTATTGTGGCAACTGCGCCTTTTCAGCGGCGCTCAGGCGGCGCGCACTGACGACCACCACCGGCATCGCGGCGCCGCCGGCAGCGCCGACAGCGGCCACCTCCGGTGCGCTGCGCTGGGGCGCATCACCGGCCGTGGCGAAGGTGGTGGCGCCGATCACGGCGACAACGGCAAGAAAGATGGCTTCCATGTGTTTGGCGATGTTCATGATGCGCTCCTTGGCTTGGGTTCGATGACGTGGCGGTATGGTGTAACTTTAACCACGCGCCGCGCGCGCTTCCAGCGGATTGCGACGAACTGCATTTTTCGCCACCTGTTCGCACAAATCGGCGCGATGGAACGCATTGCGATTGACGCGCCCGCCACGGCGGCCGATACTCGGGCCCATGTCCGACTCCCCCGCCCCCTCGTCCGCCGCGCGCGGCACGCCCTCGCACGACGCGATCGTCGTCGGCAGCGGCCCCGGCGGCGCCAGCGTGGCGCGCGAACTGGCCAGCCGCGGCCTGCGCGTGCTGATCCTTGAACAAGGCAGCGCCGCCCCGCTCAGCGGCACGCTGGGCCAGATGGCGCGCATCGCCGCCATTCCCGGCAAGGGCGCCTTCATCCACCGCGACGGCTCGCTGCTGGTCCAGGGCATCAACGCCGGCGGCAGCTCCAGCATCAATTTTGCCACCGCCGCCGATCCGCCCCTGGCGCGCTTCGCCGCGCACGGCATCGACCTGGCGCCGGCCCTGCGCGCGCTGCGCGCCGAACTGCCGATCGGGCCGCTTCCCGATGCGCTGGTCGGCCCGATGGCCACCCGCATCATGCAGGGCGCCCGCACGCTGGGCATGGATTGGCAAAAGCTCGACAAGATGATCCGCCCGCAGCTGTGCCGCAGCGCTTGCTGGCGCTGCGCCTATGGCTGCCCGTTCGGGGCCAAGTGGAGCGCGCGCGACTTCATCGACGAGGCTTGCCGCCACGGCGCCATCTTGATCGACGCGGCGCGCGCCACGCGCGTACTGCTGATGCACGGCGAGGCGGCGGGCGTGGAGTATGTACGCGGCGGAAAACTCCAGCAAGCGCTGGCGCCGCTGGTGATCCTGGCCGGCGGCGGGGTCGGCAGCCCGCGCCTGCTGCACCAGAGCGGCTTGCGGGCGCAAAACAGCAGCCTGTTCAGCGATCCGGTGATCGCCCTGATGGGTAGCGTGGACGGCCTCGATGGCGGTGCCGAGGTGCCGATGGCGGCCGGCATGCGACTGGACGAGGCCGGCATTTCGCTGGCCGACATGACCTTGCCCAAGCCGATGTACCAGGGCTTCACGGCCCAGGCCGGGCGCTTCGACCGCCTGTTCGCGCATCGCCGCACGCTGTCGATCATGGTCAAGATCGGCGACCAGGCTGGCGGCGCGGTGGGGCCGCGCTGGGTCGACAAGACGCTGCACCCGGCCGAGCGCGCCAAATTCGGCCAGGGCGAAGCCATGGCGCGTGCGATCCTGGCCGCCTGCGGCGCCAGCCACGTGTTCAAGAGCCGCCATTTTGCCGCGCATCCGGGCGGCAGCGTGCCCATCGGCGACGGCGTCGACGGCGAGCTGCAAGCCGGCGTACCCGGCCTGCATGTGTGCGACGCCTCGGTCATTCCGGGGCCGTGGGGCTTGCCGCCGACCTTGACCTTGCTGTGCCTGGGCAAGTGGCTGGGCCAGCGCCTGGCGCGCTGACGCCCTCCCCGCCCGGTCTCAGCTGGCCAGCGCGCCGTTCAGCGCCTGGTGCACCAGGTCGTCGATTTCGCCGGTGATCAAGGTCATGCTGCTGGCCACCACGGAAAACTCCTTGCCGGCCTGGCCGGCGCGCGCGGCGACGATCTGGGCGTTGAAGGCGACCATGCGGGCCTGCTTGGCGATGGTCTTGATATCGCCCATCATTACCTGGAGCTGGCGCTTTTGCAATTGCGCGTGGCGCTTCGATTGTTCCTCATACACCAGGGTCAGGCCGTTGAGCACGCTCAGCAGGGACGTGGCGCTGCGCACCAGCTCGTCGAGCAGCGCGGGTGCGCCGCGGCCTTCGCCGACGATGGCGTCGAGGGTCGATTCGGCCAGGGCAATGAAATCGCGGATCACGCGGTCGCCCTGCAGCACGCCGAAATAGGCGTCGCGCAGCTGGGCGCAGAACACGCCCGGCAGGCCGCCCTTGCCTTCGACCAGGGTGAGGTGGGCGTCGCGAAACAGCGCCAGCGTCGCGCGCGCGGTGGCGGCCGCGCCCTCGTGGCCCATCGAGGCCAGCACCGCGTACAGGACCACCCGCTGCGACGTGAAGCGGCGCCGGCCCGACAGATTGATCAGCGCGCCAAAAACGTCGCCCGACAGCTTGACGCCATCAAAGCCATCGTCGCGCGGGCGTTCCACGGTGCTCGCATCTTCCAACATGGTGCTCTCCTTCTTCATGCCGGCGGCGACTTCGCCATCCGGGCAAGGAATCAGTTGCAGGTTCCGTGCCAGCTGCGCGGGCCATGTCGGCGGTCCGCCTCACCAAAGTAGCGCAATACAGCACAGGCGCAGCACCAAGACGGCGAGCCGCACACCAGCATGATGCGAAACCTGGGTGTTGAGCTAGCTCAACAGTGCGGCAACTTAGGATTTACTTAAAGCCAACCTTCCTAAATTTCTCGTCTTCTTGTAGGAATAGGACTACAAACAGAAATGATATAAACACAAATGGTGCTGTGCAGCAGACTTTAAGCGAGCTCTTCACTATGAAGATGGATTTGTCATAGGGTTTTCATATCAACTAAACGTTCTGTTTAGCAAATTGCAACGAAATGTAAAGAGGCGGCCTCATCCTTACTACTGTCACATGCCGATGTTAGATTGGGCCCTCGCGTCCACACACGCGATTCAAGCCCCAATCCGGCCTTAACAAAAGGCAACTTTAATAGGTGTTTTATGATGAAAAAATCCAAAGTTTTCCTGTCGGCCATCGCGCTGGCATCCGCTGCACTCGTGTCGAGCCACGCATCCGCTGTCGAAATCGTCAATAACTCGACCCTGGAACTGGTAGACAACTTCGCTGAAGCCGATGGCTTCTTCACTGGCGGCAACAAAGGCAATACCTTTGTTGACAACTACAGCTTCACCCTGTCCCAGGCTGGCGAATTCGCCGCTGGCGTCCTGTCGATCACCGGCAACGCCAAGAATGGCCTGGACATCACCGGTTTCAACCTGATCGACAGCACTGGTACCCTGTTCGGCGGCACCTTGCTGTCGACCGGCGCGACCGACCAATGGTCGCTGTCGACCGCCAGCCTGAGCGCTGGCGCCTACACCATCCAGGTCAAAGGCAGCATCCTGTCGAACGCATCGGGCCGCTACTCGGCCAACATCGCCCTGGCACCAGTACCTGAGCCAGAAACCTATGCCATGATGCTGGCCGGCCTCGGCCTGCTGGGCTTCACCGCTCGCCGCCGCAACAAAAAGGCAGCAGCCGCCGCACTGGCAGCGTAAGCACTCACGCGCCCTGCATAAAACCGTCGTAGCTTCGCGCTACGACGGTTTTTTTTCGCATGCATATGTTTGTTTAAAAACCAACGTACGTTAAGATACTTCGCCATGCAGCGGGTCCCGCCCCTGCGGCCAAGGTCGTTTCCCAGGTTTTTATCATGAGGTCTTTCATGCGCATGCGCCAACTCCCCGTTCTCATCGCCGGACTTTCCCTGTCGCTGACCGCTTTTGCGGCCGCCAGCGACAGCTGGAACATCCCCGTCAACGTCAAGAAGCTCGATAACGGCCTGACCGTGATCGTCTCGCCCGACCATACCTCGCCCACCGTCGGCGTGAGCGTGGTGTACCACGTGGGCATGCGGCTGGAACCGAAAAACCGCACCGGCTTCGCCCACCTGTTCGAGCACCTGATGTTCCAGGGTACGCCGAACGCGCCCAAGGGCGTGTTCGACAAGGCCATCACCGGCGGCGGCGGGCGCAACAACGGTTCGACCCGGCCCGACTTCACCAACTATATAGAGACGGCGCCGGTATCGTCGATCGAGTCGATCCTGTGGCTCGAAGCGGACCGCATGAAAACGCTCGACTTCAACGAAAAAACCCTCAAGAACCAGCAGGACGTGGTCAAGGAAGAAATCCGCGTCAACGTGAAGAACCAGCCGTACGGCGGCTTCATGTGGATCGACATCAACCAGCAGGCGTTCCAGAAATGGGAAAACAACCACGACGGCTACGGCAGCTTCCAGGACCTGGAGGGCGCCAGCCTGGACGACGTGCGCAATTTTCACCGCGATTACTACGGTCCCAACAATGCAGTGCTGGCGATCTCGGGCGACGTGACCCCGGCCCAGGGCTTCGCGCTGGCGCAAAAATACTTCGCCGCCATTCCGAAACGCCCAACGCCGCCAACGACCGACTTCAGCGAACCGCTGGGCACGGCCGAAAAACGCATCGAGCAAAGCGACGCGCTGGCACAGGTGCCGGCCATTGCCGCCGCCTGGAAGATGCCGGCGCGCGGCAGCCGCGACCTGGCGCCGATGGCGGTGCTGGGCGAACTGCTGGCCGGCGGCGACGCCTCGGTGCTGTACCAGGGCCTGGTCAAGGGGCGCGAAGTGGCGCTCAACGTCGACTCCCTGTACGGGCTGACCAGCCCGTGGGAATTCGACGGCCCGACCTTGTTTACCGTGTTCGCGCTGTACAAGCCAAGCAGCAGCGCCGACGCCATGCTCAAGGGTATCGATGACGAAGTCGCGAAGATTGTGGCAGGCGGGGTCGATGCGGCCACGCTCAAGCGGGTCAAGACGCGCATGCTGGCCAACTGGTACAACACGCTGGAAAGCTTCATCGACCGCGCCGACACCCTGGCCAAGCTGCAAACCCTGTGGGGCGACGCCAACGTGGTCAACCAGATCCCTGGCTGGATCGATGGCGTGAGCTCGGAAGACATCCAGCGCGTGGCCAAGACCTACCTGACGCAAGCGAACCGCACCGTCATCGACCGCAAGCCGGTCGTCAAGACCGCCGCCGCGGCGCCCGCCGCCCAACCCGCCGCCAAGAATTAAGGAGAGCCGCCATGAAAAAACTGATGCTGGCACTGAGTATTTCCCTGCTGTTCGCGCCGGCCGCCTTTGCCGCCGACAGCGCCAAGGCCGCCACTGCCAATACCCTGCCCCCGTACGGCAAGGACAAACCGATTCCGATTCCGCAGATCTTCAAGCAAACCCTGTCCAATGGCTTGCAGGTGTGGGTCGTGCCGCGCCAGGGCTTGCCGCGCGTCGACTACGTGCTGGCCGTGCGCGGTGCCGGCCTGGCCGCCGACGACAGCGAGCACCCCGGCTTCGCCAACCTGCTGGCGGGCCTGCTCAATGAAGGCAGTACCAGGCGCGACTCGCGCGCCATCGCCGAAGCGGCCCAGGGCCTGGGTGGCGAAGTCGGCGCCGGCGCCAGCCACGATGGCATCGTGGTCTCGGCCAATGCCCTGACCTCGAACGCCGGCCCGATGCTGCAACTGCTGGCCGAAGTGGCGCGTATGCCGGCCTTCCCGCCGAAGGAAGTCGAACTGGGCAAGGGCAATGCGCTGGAGGGCTTGAAAGTGTCCGAAACCAGTCCGGGCTTTCGCGCCGACCGCGCCCTGAACAAGGTGGTGTTCGGCCCTCACCCGTATGGCAACACCAGCCCGACCGTGACATCGATCACCTCGGTCACGCCGGAATTGCTGCACGCCGAGCACGGCAAGCGCTTCCGCCCCGACCGCAGCCTGCTGGTGATCACCGGCCGCATCGGCAACGCCGAGGCGCTCAAGCTGGCCACGGCCGCCTTCGGCGACTGGAAGGCGGACGGCCCTGCCCTGCCCGACACCCGGGGCGCGAGCCTGGCCGCCAAGCCGGTGCGCCTGATCCTGCAGCGCGACGGCAGTGTGCAGTCGACCATGCGCCTGGGCAGCCCCGGCATGGCCGCCAGCGCCACCGACTACGTGCCGCTGCGCCTGACCAGCACCATCCTCGGTGGCGGTTTCAGCAGCCGGGTGAACCTCAACCTGCGCGAGGAAAAGGGCTACACCTATGGCGCCTCGGCCGGTGCGCGCATCTTCCGCAACGGCGGCAGCATCGTCGGCGGGGCCGATGTGCGCAATGAAGTGACCGGCGCGGCGCTCAAGGAATACCTGCACGAGTACACCCGCATCGGCAGCGAGCTGGTCCCGGACGCGGAACTGAGCATGAACAAGCGCTACGTGGCCGGTGGCTACCTGATCAGCAACCAGATGCAGCGCGCCGTGGCCGGTACCCTGGCCAACAACTGGCTGGTCGGCCTGCCGCCGGAATTCCTCGGCCAGTACGTGCCGCTGATCCAGAAGGTGACCTCGGCGCAGGTGCGCGAGATGGGCAAGAAATATTTCGCCCCGGAACTGCAATCGGTGATCGTGGTCGGCGATAATGCCGCCGTGGCCGAACAATTGAAGCAATACGGGGAATTCACCGTCCAGGAGAAGTAAGTCCGGGGACGGAAGGAAAGCCCGTCAGGGCGCCTGTACCGGATCGATTCGCCCGCAAGCCGCCGCTGCGCAAGCACCGGCGGCTTGTTTTTGCCCGCTTTTCCAAACATTATCCGCCGGCCCAGCCGGCTATCTGCCATGACCACCAAAACCTGTGCCCTGCCCGTCCTGCTGGCAGCCTTGACCGGCTGCGTTACCTATACGCCACCGCCCGAGGGGCCGACCGCGTCCCTGGGAATGTACTTCGACACCGATTCTGCCGGACGCATGCGTACCGGAACGGCAAACGTGTTTGCCAATCCAGCCTGCGACAGCATGCCGTCGGGCGGACGCATCGGCACCAGCATGGGCATGGACGAGCTTGACGAATTGCCGGCCCAGAAAATCGCAGCGGGCAAGGAGTTCACCTTCGACCTGGCGACGATCGAGGTACAGGGCCAAGCCAATGCAGGCTGTTCCGTGACCGCCACATTCCTGCCTGAAGCCGGCGCAACGTACGAAGCGCGCTTCTTTATTCGCGGCAATACGGCCCGATGCGAGATGGTGATCGTCGACGGCCAAAACCGCGCTGTTCCATTCACGATGCCGGATTTTTCCTGCACGGGCGGCATGAACGGTAAAAACAGGAACGGCGTGGGCTGGTTCGCCTACCCCAAGATTCCAACGGTGATACTGAACGTCCCGTTTAAATAGGCGTCGCTCAAGACATCGTTTCAGGAAAATCCCCCGAGTTGCCCGCACGGCACGCGTGCGCAGCATGCAGGCGTGCGAAAAACCCAGGCCGCCTGCCTCCACAGCAGGCGGTTTTTTTATGCCGCTCACCATCTGTTAAGCAAAGCGTGTATGCGATCTGCAAATCGGACAGCCAGGGCACCGAACAGGAACAAGCCATCCCGCTCAAGTAAGTGCTCGGGCAAGTGCGCCTGCGGCGCTGCATCCGGCCATGCAGGGCCGGATTCAGGCGTAGACGTCGATGATATTGCCGGAGGAAGTGGCAGACGGTGCGCCGGCAGTGACCGTCGCCGCCGTGGCGGATGGCGCGCTGGCAGTGGCCGCCGCCGGCGTGGCGGCACTGCCGCTTTCCTGGTCGATGCGCTGCCGCACCTGGGTGATGCGTGCAGCGATCGCCTGGATATCGGATTTGCCTTGCGGCGTGTCGGCGCTGGCGCAGTTGACGCAGTCGGACAACTGCTGCTGATAGCGCTGCAATTGCGCTTGCAGGGTCACGGGCGACGCTTTCGCGGCGCCATAGGCATACGCGGCGCTGCTGGTACTGCTGGCGATGGCTTGCGTCATACGGCCTCCTGGAGGAAACGCCCGGCGCTGCGGCCGGGCACCACGTTTACTTCTTCATTTCATCCTTGGCCATGGCATCTTTTTTCATCTCATCCTTGGCCATCGCGTCTTTTTTCATTCCATCCTTCTTCATGCCATCCTTGGCCATCGCATCCTTGCCCATGGCATCTTTCTTCATGCCATCCTTGGCCATCGCATCCTTGCCCATGGCGTCTTTCTTCATGCCATCCTTGGCCATGTGATCCTTCTGCATGGCCGGCTTGTGCATGGCATCCTTGCCCATGCCATCCTTGGCCATCTCATCCTTCTTCATGGCATCCTGAGCATACACGGAAGAGGACAGCATCAGGCATGCGGCGATCAGGGCGGTGGTAACGTTTTTCATGGTATTTCCTTCAAAGTGAGTGAACAGGATAAGTACTGCTTGCGGGTGGTGCGGGACAGCGATCGGAGGCCGGTCAACTGCCGCCGAACCAGTTATATCCCTGGTTTTCCCAGTAGCCGCCAGGGTAGGTATTGGTCACGAAAATGGCCTGGATATGCTTCGGATTCTTGTAGCCGAGCTTGGTCGGCATGCGCAGCTTCATCGGAAAGCCGTAGCGCGGCGGCAAGGGCTGGTCGTCGTAGGTCAGCGCCATCAGGGTTTGCGGATGCAGCGCCGTGGCCATGTCGATGCTCGTGAAATAATCGTCGGCGCATTGGAAGCCCACGTATTTGGCGCTCAGGTCGGCGCCCACATGGCGCAGGAAATGCCCGAACGACACCCCGCCCCATTTGCCGATCGCGCTCCAGCCTTCCACGCAGATATGGCGCGTGATCTGGTCCTGCTGCGGCAGCGCGCGCAGCCGGGCCAGGGTCCACGGCTTGCGGTCGGCCACCATGCCGCTCAGCTCCAGGCGCCAGGCCTCGCCATCGATCTCGCGCACCTCGTCCTCGCCATAAAAGGCATTGAAGGGAAACGGCCGCGTGATCATGCTGGCCGGATAAGTTGGCGCCAGCCGCGCCGGATCGAACAGCAAGCCCTGGACCCGGTCGTTGAAGCGCGAGATGCCCGTCAGCGCCTGCTCGATGCTGTCCTGGTCGCCGGTGGAGCAACCCGTCAGCAAGCTCAGGCCGCCCAGGGTCAGGCTGCGCTCCAGGAAGGCCCGGCGCGATGGCTGGGCGATGCGTTTGACGGCGTCGGCCAGCATGGCGGCGCCCTCGGCGGGAATGGCGATGCCGCGTGGTTTGAACAGTTTCATGATTGAGGTCTCCCGAGCCTTGATTGTTAGCGGCCGCGCAGCATGGCCAGCAGGGTGCGCGGCACCAGGGCCACCATCGCCACGTGCACGACGATGAAGGCGCACAGGCCGCCCATCGCAAAAAAATGCACCAGGCGCGCGCCTTCATAGCCACCCATCAGCACGCGCAGCAGGGGAAACTGCACCGATTTCCACAGCACCAGCCCGGACAGCACCAGCACGATGCTGTCGAGCATGACGAACAGGTAAGCCAGGCGCTGCACGCTGTTGTAGCGGCGCGGATCGGCATGGGCCAGCTTGCCTTTCAGCGCAGCGCCCATGTCGAGCAGTAACTGGCGTGGCGAAATCGGAAAGAACTGGCGCCGAAGCCGTCCCGAGGCCAGGTTGAGCAGCAAATACAGGATGCCGTTGGCCAGCAGCAGCCACATCGCGGCGAAGTGCCATTGCAGTGCGCCGCCCAGCCAGCCGCCCAGGGTGATGCCAGGGGGAATGGCAAAGCCGAGAAAGGCGGTCGCGTTGTAGATGCGCCAGCCGCTGGCGACCAGCAGCACCACGGCGAGCGCATTGAGCCAGTGCGTCAGGCGCAGCCAGAGCGGATGGATGGTGCGCGCATCGCGGCTCATCGCGCGCCCCCGGCGGCCGCACCCTTTTTGACTTCGCGGCAAGAAGCGGCATATGATGCCGGCGCGGCGCCGGACCTTGTCAATACGGTGAAGGTGGGAAACGGTTTCATGGACTTTGCCTGTTTATGAATGACACTGACAGGTAGTTCGCAACGCGCCCGGGATTGGTTACAGCCCAGGAAAAATATGTCGCAAAATAATCTATATCGATCAAACGCTGTTACTAAAGGCCCCGATGGAACGAATACCTGAGGTAAGCAGCTTGCGCAGCACGGAATTGCGCTTGCACGCCCTGTTCTTGCAAGGACTCGATGGCGACGCCCAGGCCTACCGCGCCTTCTTGCAGGCGACGGCGTCGCATTTGCGCGCCTTCCTGCGGCGGCGCCTGAACCGCTGGCCGGACGAGGTCGAAGATCTGGTGCAGGAATCGCTGCTGGCGATCCATAACCAGCGCCTGAGTTACGATACCGGCGTGCCGCTGACGGCGTGGATGGTGGCGATTGCCCGCTACAAGCTGGTCGACTGGATGCGCCGCCATGCGCGCCGCGACGCCCTGACCGAGCCGCTGCCCGACGAAGACGCTTTCTTTTCCAGCGCCGACGCCGATGCCGGCGAGGCGCGGCGCGACCTGGGCAAGCTGCTGGCCACCCTGCCGGTCAAGCAGCGCGAGGCGATCGTCTACACCAAGCTCGACGGCCTGTCGGTGCGCGAAGCGGCCGACGCCCTGCAAATGACCGAAGCGGCGGTCAAGGTGTCCGTCCACCGCGGCTTGAAAACCCTGGCAACCCTCTTGAAGGATGCGCTATGAACACAGATGAGTTGATTGACATGCTCTCCAGCGGCCCGGACGTGCGCGTGCAGGCGGCCCCGGCCCGCACCGCCCTGCTGCCGCTGGCCGCCGGCTTGCTCGCCAGCACCTTCATCGTGCTGGCCGGGCTGGGCCTGCGCGCCGACCTGGCCCAGGCCGCCACCCTGGCGCCGTTCTGGACCAAGCTTGCCTTCTCGCTCGCCCTGGCAGCGGCCGGCGCGCTGGCGCTCAAACGCCTGGCCACGCCGGGCGCGCGCACCGCCATGCTAGCGCTGCTGCTGAGCGCGCCGGTCGTGCTGATCTGGTGTCTGGCGGCAATGATGCTGTGGCAAGCGGCGCCCGAGCTGCGCGCCGAGCTGTTCTGGGGCCGTACCTGGCGCAGCTGCCCGCTGCTGATCGCGCTGATCTCGCTGCCCCTGTTCGGCGCCGCGCTGCACGTCGTGCGCAACCTGGCGCCCACCCGCCTGCGACTGGCAGGCGCGGCCGCCGGATTCGGCGCCGGCGCGGCCGCCGCCGCCGTGTACTGCCTGCATTGCCCCGAGGCAAGCGCGGTATTCGTCGGCTTCTGGTACCTGCTCGGGATGCTGATCCCGGCGGCCGTCGGGGCCCTGATCGGCCCGCGCGTGCTTGCATGGTAGTTTGCATTTTCCATGCCATGTCGCGAACTTATGCGCAACAAAATCAGTATTGAGCTAGATCAAAGTTTGTGCAGATAGGAGCACGTATAGTGATTTATATCGATCCGGGCTCAACGAACATTTGAGCCTTGTCAAACATTGTGCAACTTTCTTTGACCGGGAGAATGACGCGCATGCTAGCCCGACTGGCCCTCCCACTCTGGATCCACGCGTTTGAACCGGTCAGTGCGGAAGTGCGCGCCAAGGTGGCGGCGGCGCTGGAACAGGCCGGGCTGGAGCCGGAAGCGGGCGGCGCCCTGACGGCCGGCTTCGGCCTGGTCTTGATCGATGGCGTCGATAGCGCCGTGCTGGAGCGGGTGCGGCCCCTGGCCGCCGGCGCCAGCGTGCTCGCCATTGCCGTGGGCGCGCGCGCGCCGGCCACGGCCGACATGTGGGCCCTGCTGGACGCCGGCGTCTTCGATGTGCTCAGCTGGACCGACGCCAGCGGCGACGCCGCCCAGGTGCGGGCCCGCCTGGAGCGGCGCGACGCCCTGCAGCGCCTGGCCGACTCGCCCGCCGTGAGCAACTGCCTGGTCGGGGTCAGCCCGGCCTGGCGCGCACTGGTGCACAGCGTGGTCGAAGTGGCCGCCTTCACCGAGTCGCCGGTGCTCATCACCGGCGAAACCGGCACCGGCAAGGACCAGATTGCGCAACTGATCCACCGCCTCGGCGGGCGCGGCGAGCTTACCGTGCTCGACTGCACCACCCTCACGCCCGAGCTGGCCGGCAGCGAGCTGTTCGGCCACGAGCGCGGCGCCTTTACCGGGGCCGCCAACGCGCGCGACGGCGCCTTCGCGCTGGCCGACGGCGGCGTGCTGTTCCTCGACGAAGTGGGCGAACTGCCGCTGCCGCTGCAAGCGCAATTGCTGCGCGTGCTGCAGGAACACAGCTATAAACGGGTGGGCAGCAATACCTGGCAGCATTCGCACTTCCGGCTGGTGTGCGCCACCAACCGCAGCCTGGAAGACGACGTGGCCAACGGGCGCTTCCGGGCCGACCTGTACCATCGCATCGCCGCTTGGCGCTGCCGCACCCCGCCCCTGCGCGAACGCAGCGAGGACGTGCTGCCGCTGGCGCGCCATTTCCTGGCGCTGCTGGCCGGGCCGGGCGTGCCCTGCGAATTCGACGACGCCGTGCGCGAATTCCTGCTGCTGCGCCAATACCCCGGCAATGTGCGCGAACTGCGCCAGACCGTCGCGCGCCTGTGGTACCGCCACAGCGGCCCGGGCCCGATCACCATCGGCGACCTCGCGCCCGACGAGCGGCCCGCGCGTGGCGGCATGGCGGCCTGCTGGCCCGATGTGCGCTTCGAGAGCGCGATCCGCGAGGCCATCGATTTGCGCATCGGCCTGGCGCGCATCAGCCAGGCCGCGGCCGACATCGCGATCCAGCTGGTGCTGGAACAGGAAGGCGACAACAACCAGCGCGCCGCGCTGCGCCTGGGCGTGACCGACCGCGCGCTGCAAATCCGGCGCAAGGCGTGGGCCAAGGCCCACTGACGCCCTACGCGCTTCAATGCCCGATCAGGCGCAGCAGGTTTTGGCCCAGCACCAGCGCCTCGTCGTCCCGCGCCAGGCCCAGCATGCCGATCTTGGCCAGCTCCACGCCCGGATGCAGCCACGGACCGTCGGAGCCGAACAGCAGCTTGTGCGCGCCGGCGCGCCGCACCGCCATCTCCAGCAGGTCGAAGCGGCGCACCCCGGCGCTGTCGGCGTGGATGTTGCGGTGGCGCGCCAGGTGGTCGACCAGCGCCAGTTGCGCGCTCCAGTCGTCGGCAAAGCTGCCCAGGTGCGGCAGGATGAAGTTCACGTCGGGGAACTGGCTGGCCAGCAGTTCGGCCACCGCCACCTCGCCCGTCACGTCGTACAGCACCGGCAGGCGGAAGAAGCGCGCGGTCTCGCACACCTCGCGCGAAATGCGCGCGTCGTGCCGGTGCAGCTTGATGCCCACGAAGCCGTACTCCTCCACCGCCACCCGTACCATGGCGCGCACCCGCCCGCGGTCGCGCTGCGCATGCACGAAGGCGAAGCCGTAGAAGCGGCCCGGGTCGGCGGCCACGATGCGCGCCACGCTGCGGTTGGCCTGCGCATAGTCGGAGTGGAACGCGGCCAAGAGCACCGTGCGCGCGATGCCGGCCTGGCGTGCCCGCGCCAGGTAGCGTTCGAGGCCGGCGTCGCTGTCCCACGGGCCGGAAAAGCCGTCGCCCTCGCCCGCATGGCAGTGGCAGTCGATGATCATAGATCGAGCACGATCCGGCCGCCGCCCTGGCGCCGCCACGTGCCGCCATTGCCGCTTCTACTCCCGCGAGCGGGCGACGACTCGCGCAGTTGCGGCATGTGGCAGCGCAGTGCCGCATCGAGCGCCTGGCGCGCGGCGCGCTGCGGATCGGCGCCCTGCCCCGCCAGGCCGGCCTGCTGCGCCGCCGTGCCGGCGATGCGCACGAAACGGCGCGCCATTTCCAGCTCGCGTTCCTCGCCTTCCAGGCCGACGGTCTCCATCTCCAGCGCCTTGGCCAGGGCGCCGCCGAGCGCGCCGCCAATGGCCGTGCCCACGCCCGGAATCGGAATGAAGGAACCGAGCGCGCTGCCCACGAACGGCAGCGCGGTCTTGGCCAGGCCCTTGAGCATGCCGCCGAGCGGCTTGGCGACCTTGCCGATGACGGAGCCGACCTTTTTGACGCCCTTCCAGATTCCCTTGAACATATTGCCGAGGAACTGTTCGAGTTCTTCCTCGCTGGCGACCGACATCAGTTCCATCGCCAGCGCGATTTCCTCCTGCTCCCCGAAGGGACCGGGCGCCTCGAATTCGAGCATTTCCAGTTCGCCCATTTCGGCCTGCTGGCGGCATTTGGCACAAGCACATCCTGACTCTTGCATGATGATCTCCTTGGATTGATGAAGCGATGGCGAACGTCAGCGCCAGGATTCGCCGAGCAGCTCGGCCTCGAATTCGGTGCGCTGGTTGGTCAGCACTGGTTTTTTCTTGCCGCTGCCGGCTGAACCGACACCCATATTCTTGTGCAAGGTCTTTTCGACGTCGCGGCGCGCGTTGCGGTCCAGCGTGGATTCGGCCACGAACACCTTATGCTTGGCCACGTCCAGTCCCAGCATGGTGGCGCACAGCAGATGCTGCTGGAGGCGGCGCCGCACACTGCCGGCCTGGCCGCTGTAAGCGCGCTTGCGGCCATCGGAAGTGAACTCGATCAGGTACAGGCCCGCCACGTTGGGCTTGAGGGCGTTCACCGCATCGCGCAGGAAGCCGTAGGACTTGTACACGGGCCGCTCCTTGGGCGGCATTTGCTGCAGCGCCGGCTGGATGGTCTTGGGCACTTCATCGTACGGCTCGTCGTCCTGCGCGTACGGCGCGTCGTCGGGCGGGGCGCGGTACGGATACGGTTCCGGCCACGGCGCCAGCACCGGGTAGCGCCAGCCGCCCCACGCCGGCCGGCGCGGCGCTGGCGGCCTGGCCGGCCAAGTGCGCCCCATCGGGGGCCGTGGCGCGCGCGCCGGCGCCCCACGGCGTGCGCCGCGCTCTTGTTCCATCCCGAATTCCAGCATTTCAAATTCCGTATTCATGCTCCCTCCTTGTGTGTCCGGCTGAACCTGTCTGCGCGCGCAGGCAGGCCGCCAGCAGCGCCAGTGCGCGTTCGATGTCGTGCGGCGCATGGCGCGCCGTGACGATGAAACTGAGCGTGGCCTGCGCGCCCGCCCGCTGCAGCACCGCATCGACGCCGGCGCTGCGCAGGCAGGCGTGCAGCGCCACGCCATCGGTGTGACGTCCCAGCGCCAGCGTCTGCACCGGAAACGCGCTGGCACGCAGTGCGATGCCATGCCTGGCCGCGCTGGCGCGCCACTGCGCCACGCGGCACCACAAACGCCGCCGCAGCTGGTCGCCGTGCGCGCGGTTGATGCGCAGCGCGGCCAGCGCGGCCCGGATCGAGGCCACCGACGGCGGGCTGGAATGCACGCGCGCCTGGCTCGATTGCCCGAAGCGCCGCACCAGGTCCGCGCTGGCGCACAGCACCGCCAGCGGCGCGCCGAAGGCCTTCGACAGCGAACTGCCGACCACCACATGCGGCCCGTCGATGCCGTGGCGGCGCAGCGAACCGCCACCGCCGCTGCCAAACAGGCCGATGACCTGGGTGTCGTCCAGCACCAGCCAGCCGCCCGCCTCGCGCGCCAGCGCGGCGTAGGCTGCCAGCGGCGGCGCCTGGGCCGCGCCGGGCGAGTAGCCGTCAGCCAGGATCAGCGGACGCCTGCCCTGGCGCTGCGCCGCGGCGGACAGCTGCCTCAGCGCGCCCAGGTCGGCATGGGCGAACACCGTGAGCGGCGTGCCCCTGGCCGCCACGCGTTCGGCCCCGACCCGCGCAATCGGGTAGCTGGCGCCGTCGACCAGGATCGCCACCGGGGCCTGCGCCATCAGCTCGAACAGGTCGCAGAACAGGTGCAGGGTCGATGGCAGCAGGGTCGCCGCCTCGCAGCCGCACAGCAGCGCCAGCGCCGCCGCCAGTTGCGCCGCGCCGGGCGGCTCGCCGCTGGCCGCCGGCCGCCCCAGGGTCAGCGCATCCCACTCGCCCAGCGCGGTGCTGGGATGGCGCAGGCCCAGGTACAGGGCGTTGGCGAAGTCGAGCATGTGGCGGGCTTGCTCACGCCATCCGCGCTTGCTGGTCCAGGCGCTGGCGCAGCAGGATCGAGGGCAAGGTGCCTTCCGCCTTCGGATCGCGCGCGTCGACCGTCAGGTCGACCCCGGTGGCGGCGCGGTAGGCGTGGATGTAGCCCTGGATCTGCGGGCGCCAGAAGCGCGCCCAGTTGAAGGCCTGGGTCGGCTCGTAGATATCGCTCCAGGCGCCGTAGCGCACCGACAGCAGTACCTGTTCGCCGAACATGGCCAGGCTGCGGAAGTGCATCACGCTGGTGTCCGACCATCCCTGCAGCTTCTTCATGGCGTCCACCCGGTCCATCCACGGTTCCGGATAGGCGACCATGATGCGGGTCGGGAGGAACTCGCGGAACTCGGGCCGCGCCAGCATCCACTGCTGCATCAGCATTTCGATGCGCGCCGTCGACGGCAGGTCGCCGAACTGGTTGTGCGCGCCCTGCGACAGGATCAGGTGCACTTCCTTGAGGCCGTTCAAGACCGGGAAGGCGTCGGCCTTGACGGTGGTGTCGTCGTCCTGGCGGTAGAAGGAGGTGCACAGGCGCAGCAGGTAGTGGAAGGCTTCCAGGAATTTCGAGCGCGTGTCGGCCGGGCGGAAATGCTGGACCGCCTTGCCGTCGAGGCGCACGCCGTAATGATGGTCGTACTCGTAATTGCGGCGGACCACGGTAAGGCGATGCTGTTCGTCCTGGGTGTAGCCCCAGATCAGGTTATTCAGTGGGCGCAGCGGATCGATTTCAAGGTTCGCCAGCGGATCGTCGCGGCCCAGCGCGCGCACGTTCTGGAAGCGCTGGGTGATCGCGTTCATGGTCTGCACCAGCATCCCCTCTTCGTGCCAGTAAGACCAGATCAGCTCCAGCAGGCAAGGGTTGGCCAGCTTTTGCTGGACGATGCCGAAGCACAGATCGGCCTCGCCCTCCTGCCCGCGCAGCAGATGGATCGGCACGTCCGGCAGCTTGCGCCGGATGATGGCCAGGTACGGCAGCACCTTGGTGCCGTCGACCGTCTCTTCCAGGTAATCGGCATTGAAGGTGGTTTCCAGGTCGGGCGTGGCGGGAATGTCGCGCCGGTCCAGGTAGGCCTGGTCCTCGGTCGGGTTGAAGCGCATCGGATCGCTCAAGACCCCGCAGTTGACCATCACGAACGCTTCGGTCGCCACTTTCAGCACGCGGTAGGCATCCGAATCGTTGAAGGGCAGCGCGCGGCGCTGGCGCAGCTGCTCGAACAGCTTGTTCTTGGCCTCGAAGCCGGGGCCGCGGTTGCCCGGAGTGCAGAACAGCGCATCCATGAAGTTCAGGTAGTTCGAGAACGACATCGCATCGGTACTGTTGCGGATCAGGGTCCACAGTGGCAGGTCGTCGGTCGGCTCGGTTTCGGTGCGCGTCAGCGACACTCCGATGCTGCCCGATATGGGTGTCGGCGTGCGCTCGTCGGCGACGAAACCCTGGCGGATGCCGATCAGGGCCGGCGCGCCCGGCTCCGCCGCGATGCCCGGCTCCGGCGCCGCGGCCGCGGCCGCATGGCCAGCGCCGCCGATGACGACCGGGCGGCGTGCGAATGCCAGCACCGCCTCGAACTGCTGCGGCCCGGCATGACGCACCACGCGCGACAACACGTACGGATCGCCCTCGCGCGCGATCCACCCGGGTGCGGGCATGACGCGCACATGAGGCTTCAGGTCGGACTGGTTGCCGGAAAAGCAGATCGTCGCCACCACCCGGTCCGACACGCGCGCCACGCTGCAGGTGTTGGACTGGCAGTCGACCGTCTCGTAACTGAGTTCGGCCCGCAGTTTCAGCTCCAGCTGGAAGCAGACCACGGCGCGGCAGCCGCCATCGATCTGCACCAGGCGCGGAGCGGTCAGCGGATAGTGTTCGTACACCACCACATAACTGCCCGGCGCCAGGTTGGCGATGGTGGCCTGCCCTGTGCCGCCGGTGACGGCGGTCGCCTCCGGCATGGCCCCCGACGGCGCCCAGCTGGACGCATCGAAACTGCCCGCGCCGCCCGGGTGGCGATACACGCTGACCATCCCGTCCGACGCCGGCGCGCCGGTCTGGGCCTCGTGCACGGTCACCTCGAGCGACCCCGCGCGGGCTTCCTTCACATTGTTCTTGCTGCTCATGTCAATCTCCTTAGTGGAAAGTCAAAGGTGCCCGGGCAAGCGCCGGCGCTCGCGCGTCCAGCGAGGCGCACAGGAAGCTGGTATCGAGTGTGCTGCGCAGCGCCCAGTGCGTCAGCAGTTTGGCCAGCAGGACGTTTTCGTCCTCCGGCCCGACCAGGCCATCGGCGCGCGCCTGGCCCAGCACCGCGAACACCAGCGACGGCGGCGCGCGGTACATCTGCGCGGGCGCGCCCTCCCAGCGCCGGTACAAGGCGGAGAGCGCGGCCGGCTGGCGCCGCGCCACATCGAGCACCTCGGGCAGGGTCTTGCCGCGCAGCGCGGCCGGCCGGTGCCGCACCAGCAGCCCGACAAAGTCGTGCATGCCGCGCCGCAGCCGCCCCAACAGGTCGACCGTCTCCGGCGCCAGCGTGGCGCTCGGGTAGTAGTCGTGCCACACATTGGCCAGGCGCTCCCACTGCGGATGCGGATACAGGGCCTGCCCCATCGCGCAACTGAGCATCACGCGGATCCACGGGATCGGATGGGGATCGTCGGGACTGAGGCGAAACACGAACACGCGCGGCAGGCTGACCACCCCGATCAGGCCCAGGGTCGAGACCACGCCGACCCGCGCCACCGACCAGAAATCGGCCACGATCTCGGAAATCCAGCGTTCCCACCACTGCCACACCTCGCGCTGGGCCGGGTCGCTTTGCTGCATCGCCTGCAGTTCGGGGCGCAGCGAATTGACCAGGTCGAGCAGGGCCGCGCCCTGGTGTCCGACCTCGTGGATCAGCGACGAGGCGATGCCGCTGCCGATCATGCGTTCGCGCGGCACCCGCACCACCGCCACCGGGTTCTCGCCGCCGCCCGGCAGGCGGGTGCGCGCGCGCCGGATCGCCGCGCCCGGCCCTCGGTCCAGATAACAGACCACGGGCGGCAGGCGGTAATAGTCGCCCGGCAGGGACAGGGCGTCGGCCGCGACCGCGTCCAGGCCGGACAGCCAGACCCCGTTTTCATGCTCGCTGCGCTGCGTAATGACGTCGTTGAACAGGTCGAACTGGGTCAGCGTGGCATTGAACTTGAGGCGCAAGAAGGTGAAGCGGCGCTGCGCCTCGGACGCGCTGGCGGTGTCGCGCGCGCCGGCCAGCCAGTGCTGGAAGGCCGCGACCAGCGCCTGCAGCTCGCGCCGCCCCGTGACCAGATAGCGCTCGAGCGCCGCCTGGGCCGACGGCAGCAGCGCGGCCGCCGGTACCATGGGCTCGATCAGGGCAAAGGGGCGGACCCGCGCCAGCCTGGTTTGCAGGGAGCGCGCTTCCTGTTCGAGCAGCGACGAGGCATACGGGCTCATGACAGTCAGGCGCCGTAGAGGACGATCTTGTTGCCCTGACGGCTCCAGCGGCCGCTGGCGCCACGCCCGCCGCCGCTGCCCATGCCGCTGCTGGCGCCGCCCAGTCCCGCACCAGCGCCGCCACAGCTCCCGCAGCCGCCGCCGGCCGCGCCGCGTCCGAGCAAACCTGGCGCATGCTGGCGCGCGGCGGCCGTTGCCGCATTCTGGGCGATGGAGCGCGGGTCGCCCGAGGCCGGCGCCTGCGATGCTTTCTGCACCGTGTCGGCGGCCAGGCGCACGAACTGGCGGGCGCCTTCGAACTCGCGGTCTTCGCCGCTCATTTCCCCTTCCAGCCCGAGCGCGCCGCCGGCGGCCGAGGCCAGGCCGCTGCCGATCTTGGCGCCCAGCGGGCCGCCGAAATAGCCGCCGATGGCGCCACCGGCGAGCGGCAGGGCTTTCTTGGCCACGCCTTTGAGCACGCCGCCGACGGCCTGCCCGATCGGCGAGCGGATCACGCGGCCGGCCGTGGCGCCGACCTTGCGAATGAAGTCGCCCAGGAAGCGGTCAAGCTCCGCTTCGTTGTTCACGTTGAGCAGCTCTTGTGCGAATTCGGCTTCCTGCTGTTCGTTCAGGCCCGATTCGCCGCTCCACTCTCCCTGGCCGAACTCGAACTGTTCGCCCTCGTAGCTGGTTTCCTGGCCATATTCCATTGTCGTGCGGTCGATGTCATGCATGATGCGCTCCCAAAGAAGAGTGAAACAACAAAATGCCCGGATGGACGATCCGTCCGGATCAGCAATCGTGAAGAATCAATTGGCCCGCCTGGCGGGTCCAGCGTCCGTGCGTGGCCGGCGGCAGCGCGATGCGCGGCAGCAGGCCAGGTGCGTGTTGGCGCGCGGCGGCTTGCACGGCGGCGCGCGCGCCCTGCGCCGAGGCGCTGCCAGCCTTGCCGGCGTGGCGCGCGGCTTCGTCGGCAAGGCGTACCAATTGGCGCGCCAGGATGAATTCCTTGTCCTCGGGGCTGAGGCCTTCGAGTTCGAGGCCGAGCAAGCGTGCACCGAGGTTGATGCGCACGCTCTTGCCGTGCGCGCTTGCCAGGCCGGGGCGCAGCGGCGTCAGGATCGGCTGCAAGGCGCGCAGCAGTTCGGTGATCAGCAGCGGTCCCATTGGCGAACGCGCCACGCGCGCACCGAGCACGCCGGCGCCGGCGATGGCGCGGCCCAGCACGCGCCGCAGGTCGGCCGGCTGGTCCGCTTCCAGCAGTTCGGCGGCCAGCGCCAGGTCGGCGCTGTCGTCGGAAAGCGGGCCGGCCTCGGATTCCTGCACCTCGGCGCGCGGCGTGGCCTTGGTGAAGATGTCGAAGACCGGACTGTATTCAAGCAGGCGACGGTTCACGGGCAACCCCTCTGTTCAATGGTGGATGCGCGTGGAAGTAAGGTTGATGCTGCTGCGCGTCCTGATCCATCTATTGCAAGGGCTGTGCCAGCGCGCGCAAGGAGCGAACGGCCAGTTTGGCGGCGGTGGCGGCGAAATGCGTTTCGGACAAGCCGCCGTTCGGGCCGGCGTGGCGAAAAGCGTTTCGCACCCGCCGCATGCACCCATTCCTGCGAGGGGCCTGGCGGACGTATTTTCGTGGAACCGGTATAGTGATATCAATAGCGCAACAAGCGTTTGGTGATTACGCCGGCCCGGTTTGACATCCACAAAGGAGAAATGATGCAAGTCAGTAAAGACATTCTGTTCCACGCACTGCACGCCGATGGCTTGCTGATGCTGCCCAATTGCGCTGACGCGGGCAGCGCGCGCATTGCCGCGGCGGCGGGCTCGAAGGCGCTGGCCACGAGCAGCGCAGCGGTCGCCTGGTCGCATGGCTTCGCCGACGGCAGCACCCTGCCGCGCGCGCTGCTGATAGCGTCCGTCAAGGCGATCTTGCGGGTCAGTTCCCTGCCGCTGACGGTCGATGCGGAGGATGGCTATAGCGCCGATCCCGCGCAGGTCGCCGGGCTGATTGGCGAGTTGATCGATGCTGGTGTGGTCGGCATCAATATTGAAGATGGCACCGGCGCGCCGGCGCTGCTGGCGGAAAAGATCAGGGCGATCCGGGCAGTTGCCGACGCGCGCGGCGTGAACCTGTTCATCAATGCCCGCACCGATGTCTATTTGCACGAGCAGACCACTGAGCGCGTGCGTGAGACCCTCCGGCGCGCCGCCTTGTACCAGGAAGCCGGCGCCAGCGGCCTGTTCGTGCCCTGCATTACCACCGAGGATGACATCGCGGCCGTGGCCAAGGCAACGCCCCTGCCGCTCAATGTGATGGCGTGCGATGGCGTGCCGGCGCCGGCGCGCCTGGCGCAACTGGGCGCGCGGCGCCTGAGCGCCGGTTCGGCCATCTCGGAGGCGATGTTCGGCTGCGCCGATACCCTGACCCGCCAATTCCTCGACAGCGGCACGGTCGCTGTCGCGCCATATGCGCCGATGGACTATTCAGCGCTGAACCGGCTGATGACGCAGTAAGGCCAGCCTAGAACGCCGACTTGCCGAAGCGCGCCACGCCCTGGTTCACGCCGGGCGGGTCCAGGGTTTCCAGCTTGAGCGGCAGCGGTTCGCCGATCCAGTGCGCCAGGGTGGTGTGGTCGGCCAGGTCGTCGTCGGTCAGCGGGTGCACCAGGGCGCGCAGGCCGGACGCTTCGAGCAGCGCAATGACCGCCGGCAGCATGGCGGCGCTGTAGTGGATCTCGTATTCGGGCAGCGGATGCGGGCCGGCCGCGTGCTCGCTTAATTCGCCGACAAAAAACAGCTGGGCAATAGCGCCGGACTGTTTGGCATCGAGCAAACGCTGACGCAAGGCCAGTGCCTGCGGGCGCGTGGCGTCGTCGTAGTAAATGTGGGCGTGGTACGGAGCGTTGAGGTCATCCATGAGCGTTGTCCTTTTCTTGATTGAATAGCGTGAAAAAAACCGCCAGGGCTTGCGCGCTGGCGGTTTTTTTTACAGGCGTGAGCCGCTAACGATTACTGAGCAGCCGCTTCCGCGCCTTCAGCAGCTTTCATCGACAGCTTGAGGCGGCCGCGGTCGTCGGTTTCGAGAACCTTGACGCGCACTTGCTGGCCTTCTTTCAGGTAGTCGGCAACCGCGTTCACACGCTCGTTGGCGATCTGCGAGATGTGCAGCAGGCCATCCTTGCCTGGCATGACCTGAACGATCGCACCGAAGTCGAGCAGCTTGAGCACAACGCCGTCGTAGGTCTTGCCTACTTCGACCGAGGCGGTCAGTTCTTCGATGCGGCGCTTGGCTTCCTGGCCGGCTGCGGCGTCGACCGACGCGATGGTGACGATACCTTCATCGCTGATGTCGATCTGGGTGCCGGTTTCTTCGGTCAGCGCGCGAATGACGGCGCCGCCCTTGCCGATGACGTCACGGATTTTTTCAGGATTGATCTTGATGGTGATCAGGCGCGGTGCGAAATCCGACAGTTCGGTTTTCACGTGCGGCATGGCCTTCTGCATTTCGCCCAGGATATGGTCGCGGCCTTCTTTGGCTTGCGCCAGTGCCACTTGCATGATTTCCTTGGTGATGCCCATGATCTTGATGTCCATCTGCAGCGCGGTAATGCCATTGGCGGTACCGGCTACCTTGAAGTCCATGTCGCCCAGGTGATCTTCGTCGCCCAGAATGTCGGACAGGACGGCGAACTTGCCGCCTTCCTTGATCAGGCCCATGGCGATACCGGCCACGTGCGCTTTCATCGGCACGCCGGCATCCATCAGCGCCAGGCAGCCGCCGCAGACGGAAGCCATCGACGAGGAACCGTTCGATTCGGTGATTTCCGATACCAGGCGCACCGAGTAGCTGAAGTCTTCCGGGTTGGGCAAGGCGGCGATCAGCGCGCGCTTGGCCAGGCGGCCGTGGCCGATTTCGCGACGCTTCGGCGTACCGACACGGCCGGTTTCGCCGGTGGCGAACGGAGGCATGTTGTAGTGCATCATGAAGTCATCGGTGTACTCGCCCATCAGCGCATCGATCTTCTGGCTGTCGCGCGCGGTGCCGAGGGTAGCCACGACCAGCGCTTGCGTTTCGCCGCGGGTGAACAGGGCCGAACCGTGGGTGCGTGGCAGGATGCTGGTGCGGATCGCGATCGGACGCACGGTGCGGGTGTCGCGGCCGTCGATGCGTGGCTCGCCGTTGAGGATCTGCGAACGCACGACTTTGGCTTCGATGTCGAACAGGACGTTGCCAACGTCGACATTGTCCGGCTGGGCGATGCCGGTGGCGGCAGCGTCAGCGGCCAGGGCGGCGTAGACTTCCTGGAACGAGGCTTTCAGCTTGGCGGTACGGGCAACCTTGTCCTTGATCTGGTAGGTGTCGTTGATGTTCGTTTCAGCCAGTTCCTTGACGCGGGCGATCAGCGCTTCGTTCTTGGCCGGGGCGGTCCATTCAACTTCCGGCTTGCCGCCGTCGCGCACCAATTCGTGGATCGCATCGATCACGACTTTCATCTGGTCATGGCCGTAGACGACGGCGCCGAGCATGATTTCTTCGGACAGTTGCTTGGCTTCCGATTCGACCATCAGCACGGCCGTTTCGGTACCGGCAACAACCAGGTCCATCTCGGATGTTTTCAGTTGTGTCGTGGTCGGGTTCAGGATGAACTGGCCGTTGGCGTAGCCGACGCGCGCGGCGCCGATCGGGCCGCTGAACGGGATGCCGGAGACGCACAGGGCAGCCGAAGCGCCGATCATGGCGGCGATGTCCGGATCGATCTCAGGATTGACCGACAGCACGTGGATGATGATCTGAACTTCGTTCAGGTAGCCTTCTGGGAACAGCGGGCGGATCGGACGGTCGATCAGGCGGCTGGTCAGGGTTTCTTTTTCGGAAGGACGGCCTTCGCGCTTGAAGAAACCGCCCGGGATTTTACCGGCTGCGTACGTTTTCTCGACGTAGTCGACCGTCAGCGGGAAGAAATCCTGGCCTGGCTTGGCGTCTTTGCGCGCAACCACGGTAGCCAGGACGACGGTGTCTTCGATCGACACCATGACGGCGCCGGAGGCTTGACGGGCGATTTCGCCGGTTTCCAGGGTAACTTGGTGTTGGCCGTACTGGAAGGTTTTCGTAACTTTATTAAACATGGGTAATCCCTTTCTATTTGCCGACAGATTTTCAGGCGCTGTCGTCCACCTCACCACAGGCAACATTGCTTGTTGCCTTTACTACTTTTTGGGGACTAGAAATGCAAAATGCCCGCAACAGCAAGCTGTGCAGGCATTTCTTGATCAACTTGGATCGGCAAAAATTACTTGCGCAGGCCGAGTTTAGCGATCAGATCGCGATAACGGGTTGCGTCTTTGCTTTTCAGGTAGGACAGCAGGCTCTTACGACGGTTGACCATCATGATCAGACCACGGCGCGAGTGGTGATCTTTCGCGTGAGCTTTGAAGTGGCCGTTCAGTTCGTTGATGCGTGCGGTCAGCAGAGCGACCTGAACTTCAGGGGAGCCGGTGTCGTTTTGCGCACGGGCGTTGTCCGCGATGATCGCGGCTTTGTTGATGTTTTCTACGGTCATGATGATACCTTTCACATGCGGTGCACGAGTCGCAACCCGACACACCGTGAACTTCGATTGATGAACCGGCCAAAACGGCCAGACCCGCAAGTATATGCGAAAACCGGGCGTGCTGCCAGTGATGCTTGCCCGCGACTGGTGCATGATGGTGTTTTGGTCCTTTCCATGGTGGTTTTTATGCAAAAACTAGTCAAAGTAGCAATCCTGAGCGCGCTGCTGGCCTTGGCCGGCTGCGCGGCGATGATGCGCACGCCACCAGTCCCGGGCGACACGCTCGAGGTGGTGCGCGCCAAGTTCGGCGAGCCGACCGCAGTGCATCCCCTGCCGGCGGGCCAGGTGCTCGAATATGCGACCGGGCCGTTCGGCCAGTTCACCTGGATGGCGCGCATGGGGCCGGACGGCCGGCTGGCCGCGTTCGAGCAGGTGCTGGGTGATGTGGGGTTCGGGCGCATCAAGATCGACAAGGCGAACAAGGCCGATGTGATGGTGACTGTGGGACGCCCGGCCGAACGTTCCTACCTTTCGCTGTCGGACCTGGAGGTGTGGTCGTACCGCTATAAAGAGAGCGGCGTGTGGAATTCGATGATGCACGTGCATTTCGACCGCAACGGCATCGTCAGGAAGATGATCAGCGGGCCGGACCCGATGTATGAGGAAAAGCGGGGTTTTTTCAGGGATTGAGGAGACCCGAGACGCACGCCGCGGGGTAGCCGCCCACGCCGATGCGGGCGGCCGCGCAGGGGCGATGACGATCAGCCGGGCAGCGCCCCAACGGCGCCCTGATCCGGCCCGCACCACGCGCCGTGCCCGCACCATGCTCTGACGAGCTCGCCGAGCAGTGTCGCGTTGGCATCCGTCTCGAACGCGTAAACCATCATGCCCGCGTATTGTTGCTCTTTGAGCAATGCCACGGTAGCGGTGACAGGGAGCGCCGAAGGAGCCTCAAAGCCCAAGGCCAACCTGGTCGACTTCATGAATTTTGTATACGGGCGAAGACGCGAGTCGGGATCGCAGTCGAAATAGCTCATCTCCCAACCGTAGGTGAGCGTCTCTCCCAGCGTCATCTTGTTATACACAGGCGCGAAAGCGCCGTGGTCTGCGTACAGGGCCTTGGAAAGAATCTTGTTGGGCATCCTCTCCTTGATTTTGCTTGTCACCGTTACCAGCGGCACGACTGGCTTTGACGGTGGATCGGAATATTCGTCGTCGATGTCGATGCCATCCAGGCCGTAGGTGCCGACCACACAGACCAACTGGTCGACGAAATTATCCGCCAGTTCGCTTGTAGGGAAATTGCTCCAGCCGGCGGCGTCATGGTTGCCCAGGAATGTCAGCAGTACCGTAATGCCGCGCGCTTGCAAGCTAGCGATAGCACCCGAATTGAGCGTCTCGAACGTGCGCGCGTTGGCGCAGGCGTAAGCGCCTCCCGCCGGCGGCGCGAAGTCGGGTGCAAGCGCCTTGTACCCGACTTCGAGCGCCGCGTTGAGGTTTGCCGCGAAAATGCAGGCTATATCGACTGCGGCATTGCCGTCAGTATCAACGTAGCACAGCACTTTCAGCAGATTCTCCGCGCTGATATTATTCACGTAGGCGATGCTCAGCCCGCTTTTGGTATAGCCGTCCGCCTGCGGCGCACTGCCGGGTGAAGGCGTTCCGGTAAAAAAAGCACAATCTCCGGCGTTCAATTGTCGCGGTGAAGGCCATGCGGGATTGGAAACCGCCATCGGCTCGCGGCAGTGGAAAAAGTAAGCAATCTCCGGGTCAAGAAGCGCGTGTCGACGCGCTTGCTCGGGCGTGCAGTTTGGCACAACGCTGACCAATGAATTCCAGGCATTTTCCGTGACTGCTGTATTGACCGATTTAATCCAAGGCATAGTCGAGCTCCGGGTGGCATTGATGGCGCAGGAAGCGCACGCGCGGCACGCCGGTGAAACGATAGCGCCAGATAAGAGCCAAAGCGGAAGCAATATCCACACCTGCCGAATTTTTTCAATGCAATCAACGCAGTACGCGCCAGCTCGCTCCCGCGTGTAAAATTTGTCGACACGGTTATCGCAAGCACGCACAAATGAAAGCTGGCGCGTCAATGACCTTTACCGGTCGACCGTCGCAGGCCGCTTGTCAGGCAGGTGCTGGCGCGGCGCCAGCCACCTCCGGTCGCTCCTTAAGGCCTCGAGCGCTCCCTGCAGGAAGCGGTACAGCTCGGGTTTGTCCAGCGGCACCAGCATGCTGCGCTCGTACGACGCCGTCCTGGGCCGGCTGGCCACATGCAGCAGCGTTGAATCCATGAAGGGATCGTTCCTGAGCGCGTCCAGGGTGGAACGGTCGACAATGGTAAAGTCCAGGCGCCGGTTCGAGACGATCATTTGCAGCGCATTCTTGATTTGCGGAACGTCGACGCGCGTGATGTCGCCAGCGGCAATGAACGGTTCCAGATCGGGAAAATGGTGACCGCTCGGGGCGCCGAAGCGCTTGCCGCGCAGCGAGCCGGGACCGTCGTACTCCAGCGGCGCCGCGCGTGACGATACCACCAGCGATTCGTCGTCCATCAAGGCAGCAGTCCAGCGATAGCGCGTGCGTCCGGGATCGTCAAAAAAGCGCGGATGCACCCATGCAACTACCATATTGACCGTCCCCTTCTGCAACAGCACATCGAGCCGCCGGCGCGGAATGTAGACCGATTCAAAATGGTAGCGTCCGCCAGCCATGCCGTTCAGCTTGCTCGCCAGCCGGGCGTTCAGCCCAGCGGATGGCTGGGCCGGCACGAACCAGGGCGCATAGTCATAATAGGTCACCAGTTGCACGGTGTCGGCGGCATGCGCAAGGCGCAGCGCGAGCACGGGTGCCAGCACCAGGCAGATCAGCCGCATAAGCGCGCCGTCGTCGACATTCCCATCCGTTCGTCACTCCCCCGGTCGCGTTCAAGGAACAAACCATTAGCGCACCATTTAACCATGATCGGACAACAAGCAGCGTCGCCTTGATACCGCTCCAGTAGCGTGCGCGATCCACACCGGCCGCGCCGCCGCGCGGGTTCGGCTGGCGCCCCCCAAGGCACCGCCGCACGCCACTTTTGCAAAGTCATAAAAAGAGACAAGTCCAGTTCTGTTACGCCAGCGAAACCATGCTTATACTTGCGCCCATGAACTTCGCTTTCACGCCACCTCCACGGCAACGCCACACCGCGGCATTGGCGCTGACCTTGCTCGTGCACGCTTTGCTGATTGTGGGCTGGCAATATGCCCGACGCCTCCCGCCAGTCGATCACGATACGGGGCAGAGCATCCAGTGGGTCACGGTCGCGCCGCAGGCCAGGCCGACGGCACCGGTGCCGCCAGCGCCGCCGGAGGCGAGAAAAACGGCCGGCGCAAGTAGCGCGGCGGCGCGCCCTGCCCCCGCCTCGCCGCCGCAAGCGCCGGCACAAGCAGTCACCGAACAGCCGGTGGAGGCGGTGACAGCCGACGCGCCATCCACGCCAACCCCGAGCGCGGCCGAGATCATGCGCCAGGCCAGAAGCAGCATCGGCAAAATCGACCAGGATTTGCGCAAGGCCCATCCCGGCCAGCCCATCACCGCCCCCGTGAGTAACGGCGCAAGCCGGCTGGCCCAGGGTTTGCAGGCGGCGGCCGATGCCGCACCGAACCGCTGGTACGAGGCGCCCAAGGTGACCGAGATTATCGATCCCGGCCCCTACAGCAGGCGGCGCTACCGCGTGGTCGGCGCCAACGGCACCTACTGCATCACGGTCGAATCGAACCACGCGCCCGATGGCCTGGACATCATGAAAAACGGCATCCAGCACAAGAAGACCAACTGCGAAAAAAGCGAACAGGCGGCCACCGAGCAGAAATGGTAAGCGCGCCTCAGTCCAGGTGCGCCAGCAGTGCCTTCTGCGCGGCCTTGCCCTTGCCGCTCAGCGTGAGCGCGGCGACCGTGGCGCGCATGTGCGGCGCCAGCGCCACACCGTGGCCGAGCGACAGTTCCAGCAGCAGTTCGAGCAGCGCGCCGGCATCCTTGGGCGCCGCAGCGTTCCCGAAATCGAGCACGCCGCACAGCAGCGCGCACACCGCGCCCGGCATGGCCGGATCGGCGCGCGCCACGCTGGCAAGGCTGGCGGCGTAGCGCGCGGCCCTGGCATGCTGCGACACCAGCATCGCGCGGATCTCGCCGGCCAGGAGAATCGGATCGAGACGCCCTTCCAGCACCACGGCGACAAACACATCGACCGCCAGCGCGCACTGGCCGGGCTCCTTGGCGCCCAGCGCGCAGGCCAGCATGGCCGCCGCCAGCGGCGTCGCCGGCGTGGCCGGGTCGAGCAGCAGCGACAGGTAAGCCTTGTGCTGCCAGCGCGTTTCCCACCAGTCGAGATTATCGCCAATCTGCACCAAACCATTGGCGAAGAAAGCATCCAGGTTCGACGGCAGGATCGACGCACCGTAAAACAGTTCGCCTTCGCCTCCTTGCCAGAAGTACGGCTGATGGCGGCGCATGGCGATGAACGGGGCGTCGCCATGCGCCGGCGCGGGCGTCACCACCATGATGATGTGGCGATAGGTCCCGCCTGCAAACACCTCATCCTCGACCGACCATGCGTAGCGCGCGGCGCGGGCGCCGTCCGGCCCCGCCTCCGCGCCGCTGGCCGCGAGCAGCGTATCGTCCTGGCCAGGATGGCGGATGCGGGCAGCGGCGGCGAACAATGCCGCGTTCGCGCCGACGGCAAGGTCGTCGCCGAGCGCGTAGCGCAGCGCCTGCACATACTCGTTTGGCGCCAGCGCACGCGCGGCGGCGCGGGCATCGGGCCAGTCGCCGCTGGCCAGGCGCAGCAGCGAGCGCACCTGTTCGTCCTGCGAGGACTGCGCCCCGGCTTGCAGATGCGCGGCCATGCGCGCCACCAGCGCATCGGGCGCTATGAAACCGCCCCGGTGGGTCGGTGTGCACAGCGCCTGCACGCCAGGATGGCGCGCGGCGAACACGATCAAATCGTCGATGCGGCGCGATAGCTCGGCCGATGGCGAGTCGCCCACGGGGCCGGCCAGCGCTGACGGCGTGCCGGCAGCGGCCAGCAGGACGCGCGCCAGCGAGGCGGCGAGCGGACTATTATGGCGCCGCAGCGAATCGAGCAGCTTGCGCGCGCGCTTGAGCACCGGCTGCAGCCGCTCGCGCGCCTCGGCGTTCAGCGGCAGCAGGCGCACCGCGCCATCGAGCGCACGCTCGAACTGGTTCGCGTCATCCTCGTTTTCGAGCACGCAGGCGATGGTTTGCACCACCTCGTCCAGGTCCGCCAGCGGCGCCAGCACACGGCTGGCGTCGAGCGGGGACGGCATGGCGCGCGCAGCCGGCAGCGCGGACATCACTGGTGCCGCAGCGTCCACGCCGAGCAGCGCCGCCAACGCGGCGCGATTGGCGGCCGACACGTGCGGCAAGGCGTCGCAGAGCGCGGCGCGCGTGTCGCCGGTAAAGCCCCACGCCGCCAGCCGCGCGATCACCTTCTTGTGGATATCGGGTGATTCATGCGCCAGCGCCAGTTGCGCCAGCGCGGCGGCGGCATGCGCGCCTGCCGGGTGCTGCTTGACCACGGCGTCGAGCAGCTTGAGGGCGCCGTCAAGCTGCCCCTTGACCGCCGACGACAGCACCGGTTCGAGCCCGCCGAGTACGTCGGCGGCGCTGGCGTGGCCGCTCTTGAACAGGTCGGAGAGAGCCGACAGGGCCAGGGTCACGGTCGGCGCGATGCGGCTCTGGCACAGGCCCACGTAGCGCGCGGCAATCGGCGCCATCTCGGCCGGCGTTGGCGCGAGCACCGTGTGAAAGCGCGAGAACCAGCCGGCCCGGAACTGGGGCCAATCCTTTTCCAGCGTGCCGACGGTGGCGGCGATCAGCCGCGCGCGCGTGACGCCGTCGCGGCGCGCCATTTCGAGCAGTGCGTGGGTCCAGGTATTGTCCGGCCGGTGATTGTATTTTTCGATGGCCGACATGTTGGTCTCGCCCGTGCCTTCGACCTCGAATATGCGCCACAGCGGGCCGTCCAGCAAGCCCGGATCGGCCTCCAGCATGGCCAGCGGCGGCGTGGCGGATGGCCGGAAGCTGCGTGGCGCGTATATCAGCCCGATCGTGTAATTCTCGTGATCGGGCCGGTCAGACAGGCCGGCCACCACCAGTCTTTGCACCGAATGAATCCAGCTCGGGTCCTTGCGGATCAGGCCATCGGCAAGGACCCGTACCGACGCCGGTTCGATCAGATCGAGGTAAGGAAACAGCGCGTCGTCCCACAGCCAGTGCTCGACCTGGTCGGACGCGTTCCCACACAAGAACAGGGCCGCGCTGACGCACCGTTCCTGCTCCAGCTTGGGCCGCCCGCCCCACCAGTGCAGGAGCGCGGGATCGTTGTCCACGTAGACCTTGGCGAGTGCGCGTTCGAGCTCCAGCAGGGCGGCGCGCAGGCTGGCGCGCTGGGGCCACGTCAGCGCGCGCGCGGCGGCGGCCACGGCGTCCATGTCGCCCGCGCGGATGGCCGCTTCGACCGGATTGGCGGGGACGAACAGGTCATCGGCTTGTGTCATGGAGCTCCTTGCGGCGACATCGATTGAATGGCTTCGGCGGCCAGCACATGCTTGCATGGTCCGCGCGCCCCCTGGTGCTTGCCGAACCAAGGGCAGGTGCACAGCAGTTCGCCGTCGACCTCGCGCACGCGGTGCAGCACGCCGGCGCCCTGCACGGACGCTTCCATCGGCGCCCTGCGCACCAGGCGCACCGCGCCGGTGTCGATCAGCGCGCGTGCACCGGCCAGGCGCGGGTGCATGTCGTCGGCCAGCGCCAGGTCGAACGGCAGCACGCGGTGAAAGTAGCTGCCCTCGGCCACGTCGTAACCGGCCAGGCCCGATACGCCGAGTACCCGCAGCGCGTCGTCCACCTGCGACTTGTCGAGCCCGAGTTCGTGCGCCAGGGCGACACAGTCAAGCTGCGCCTGCCATTGCAGTTGCGCGCGCACGCGCGCCAGCGCCACATTGTCGCCGGCCTGCATCAGCGCGCGCAGGGCCTGGCCTTCGCCGGAAAAGCCGCGCCAGACTTCGGCACTCAAGGCGAGCGTCAGGCGCATGCTGCCGAAGTCGAGCACCCAGGCGCTGGCCTGCTGGGCATCGTCGGCATACACCGCGAGCGAGAGCGCCTTGGGCAGCAGTGGTTCGAGCACGCGCAGGCGGCTGGTATCGGCGATGCGCACGCCGAGCGGCTCGGCGCGCGTGGTGGTGCGCAGGCCGCCGGCGCCGGCCACCACCCACAGCGGCGTCTTGCTGGTCGACGCACGGGGCAGCGAGCGAAAAAAGCGCAGCGCTTCGATGCCGCGCGCTTCGAGTTTCTTGCGCATCGACGCCTGGTAGGACTGCACTTCGAGCATGCCGCGCAGCCAGCGCAGCGGCAGAGCGACTTTTTTCTCGACGATGTCGGCGCTGCCCGAGCGCAGGCGCAGCGCGTCCTGGCCGATCGACAGGCCGAGTCCATCGGCGTCGCGCACGCCGGCCAGCGCGGCGCGCATGGGGGCGTTGAAGTCGACGTTGGTCGTCCCTTTGCCGACCACATCGCCCTCGTAGGCGCCAGGCAGCATGTCGACCCGGATGTAGGCGCTGCAGCAGGATGAAAAGCCCTCGAAGCGCAGCCGTCCGCCGCCCGACGTGACCACCGGGTCGGCCAGCGCGACAATGCGCGCAAGCGTATTGGCTGGCACGAAAAAGCGCGAACCGACGATCAGGTGGACAGCGCTCAGGAGTTCTGCCGACAGGCGCGGCGCCCTCAGGCTGCCCTCGAAAAAATGCGGATGCGCGCCTTGCAGGTCGGAGGTGGCCAGTTGCAGGCGCGGCTGCGCGCTTGGACCGACTGCGGACGGCGCCAGGTATCGGTAGGCGTGCGCGTGCGAGGTCACGACGCCGGTTTGTAGCACATGGTCCAGGGCAGCTTGGTCAGGGACTGGCCTTCGATCCTGGTCCAGCCGGCGCCTGCGCCAAAGCTGGCCCAGATCTTGTCGGGTCCGGCGTACGCCATGCTGCCATCCTCGCCGAGGAAAAAGGGATAGGCGTCCTTGCTCCCGGCCGTGTCCAGGTCGACCAGCTTCTCGACCATGCCGCCGTTCGAGCGGTACAAGGCGCTTGGGCGCACCGGCCCCGCCTGCGCTTCGTCGCCGCCGATGAAGTACAAGATGTGGCGCTGCCCGCCCACCAGCACTGCGTTGAAGGGCGCGGCACTGTCGGCGTAGTGCAGCGCGAAGGGCAGCCACGGCGCGGCCGCATCGTCCTTGCGCACCAGGTGGCGGCGCTGGCCGGTGCTGCGGGTGGCGTATTGCACGCCGTCGCCGCTGGCGTGCACGAACGATTCCTGCGCGCCGCCGGCATCGGCACGAACGCGCTTGCCAACCACGTCTTTCCAGGTCTTTCCACGGTCAAGGCTGCGCACCGTGCCGAAGCTCGCGCCCACCAGTATCTCGCCGGCAGCGCTGGTGCGGGCCCAGTGGATTTTCTGGAAGGTGCAGGAACTGGCATGCGCACCGCTGGCGGCGGCGCACAAACCAGCAAAGAAAAGTGCGGTCAGACGCATGCCTGCTACTGCTGCGGGTTGACGCGCTCGACCTTCGAGTGCAGCTTGTTCAGCCCTGACAGATACGCCTTGGCCGAAGCGACGATGATGTCCGGATCGGAGCCAACGCCGTTCACAATCCGCCCCGCGCGCGACAGGCGCATCGTGACCTCGCCCTGCGACTGGGTGCCGTTGCTGATCGCGTTGATCGAAAACAGCACCAGTTCGGCGCCGCTGGCCGCTTCCTTCTCGATCGCGTTGACGGTGGCGTCGACCGGGCCATCGCCCTCGCCTTCGCACGCAAACTCCTTGCCGCCGATCGCGAACACCACCTTGGCGGTCGGGATTTCGCCGGTTTCGGAGCGCTGCGCAAGCGACACGAAGCGGTAATGTTCGTCTTCCTGCGCGTGTTCCTCGTCCGAGACCAGCGCCATGATGTCTTCATCGAAGATCTCGGACTTGCGGTCGGCCAGTTCCTTGAAGCGGGCAAAGGCGGCATTGACTTCGGCTTCGGATTCGAGTTCGATGCCCAGTTCGCGCAGGCGTTCCTTGAAGGCGTTGCGGCCCGACAGTTTGCCCAGCACGATCTTGTTGGCGGCCCAGCCCACGTCTTCGGCGCGCATGATCTCGTAGGTTTCGCGCGCTTTCAGAATGCCGTCCTGGTGGATGCCGGAGGCGTGCGCAAACGCGTTGGCGCCCACCACGGCCTTATTCGGTTGCACGGCGAAACCGGTGATCTGCGACACCATTTTCGAGGCCGCCACGATCTGGGTGGTGTCGATGCCCAGTTCCAGGCCGAAGTGGTCGCTGCGGGTGCGCAGCGCCATCACGACTTCTTCCAGCGCAGTGTTGCCGGCGCGTTCGCCCAGGCCGTTGATGGTGCATTCGATCTGGCGCGCGCCGCCGATCATCACCCCGGCCAGCGAGTTGGCGACCGCCAGCCCAAGGTCGTTGTGGCAGTGGACCGACCAGATGGCCTTGTCGGAGTTGGGGATGCGTTCGCGCAGGCGGCGGATGGTGGCGCCGAACACTTCGGGCACCGCATAGCCGACCGTGTCGGGGAAGTTGATGGTGGTGGCGCCTTCGGCGATCACCGCTTCGAGCACGCGGCACAGGAAGTCTTCGTCGGAGCGGCTGCCGTCTTCGGGCGAGAACTCGATGTCGTCGGTGTACTGGCGCGCGCAGCGGATGGCGATTTTCGCCTGTTCGAGCACCTGCTCCGGCTCCATGCGCAGCTTCATCTGCATGTGCAGCGGTGAAGTGGCGATGAAGGTGTGGATGCGTTTGCGTTCGGCCGGCGCCAGCGCTTCGGCGGCGCGCGCGATGTCGCGGTCGTTGGCGCGCGAGAGCGAGCAGATGGTCGATTCGCGCACGGCGCTGGCGATGGCGCGGATGGCTTCGAAGTCGCCCGGCGAGGCGGCCGCGAAGCCGGCTTCGATGACGTCGACGCGCATGCGCTCGAGCTGACGCGCAATGCGGACCTTTTCATCCTTGGTCATCGAGGCGCCGGGCGATTGCTCGCCGTCGCGCAGGGTGGTGTCAAAAATGATCAGGCGATTCGAATTCGTCATGGCGGCTCCATTGGGCTAGTGTAAGGGCGTGCGCCGGCCGCCATCGAATCGCATCGATGGTCAGCGGCGTTCGCTCGGGTCGACAGGTTCATCGTCGGTCTGCACGATGCTCACGGGCTTGCCTTTGGCAAGGCGCCACGCGTACACGGCATAGCCGGACAAACCATAAATAACAAACAGTGGCATCAGCACTTTTGGCGGGTCGATCGAGACCAGCGCCAGCGCCAGCGCGATCAGGAACACCACGATGAACGGTACCGATTTGCGGAAGTTGACGTCCTTGAAGCTGTAGAACGGGACGTTGGTGACCATGGTCAGGCCGGCGAACAGCGCGATGCCCCACGAGATCCAGGGCAGCTCGGCGCCGGAAAATCCCAGGTCGGTCATCATCAGCACGAAGCCGGCCACCATGGCGGCGGCGGCCGGGCTGGGCAAGCCCTGGAAGAAGCGCTTGTCGACCACGTCGATATTGGTGTTGAAGCGCGCCAGGCGCAAGGCGGCGCCGGCGCAATAGACGAAGGCGGCCAGCCAGCCGAATTTGCCGAGGCCGCGCAGCGACCATTCGTAGATCACCAGCGCCGGCGCGGCGCCGAAGGAGACCATGTCGGCCAGGCTGTCGTACTGGGCGCCGAATTCGGATTGGGTGTTGGTCAGGCGGGCGATGCGCCCGTCCAGGCCATCGAGGATCATGGCGATGAAAATGGCCCAGCCGGCGTGCTCGAAACGCTGGTTCATGGCCATGACGATGGCGTAAAAGCCGCAGAACAGGGCGGCGGTGGTGAAGGCATTCGGTAACAGGTAGATTCCACGGCGCCGCATCGGGTTGCCGTCGGCATCGACGCGGCGGCCAATCTTGCTGAAGCGGGACAGCTTGCCACCCTTCGCTTTCGGGACTGAGGGCTTTCTGCGGCGTGGGAATGTGGCCATATGTTTCCGTTTCAAGTAATTGGATCGCTTCGTGCGGCCGCGTCCGAAAGTGGACGCGGCGGGTTTGCCACTTATTATAGTGGGAGCACCGTCAACTTAGCGACCAGATACTTTTACCTGAACTTCACCTTTCCAACAAGACGCATTTGCAGCGTGGTTTCGCCAGGCTCGAAGCTCGGTTCGGCCACTTCGACCGATTCCGCCTTGGCGGCGCGCATGAACTGCGGCGCAGCATCTTGCTGGCCTGCATAGTTGCCGGAACCTTCAAAGTCCACCGTATCGACCACCGCTTCGGCCAGGGTACGGCCCATGGCGCTGGCGATCGCGGCGACGCGTTCATTCAGGTTCTTGTAGGTGGCAATGAGGCGCTGGGCGTCGAGCTTGCGGGTGGTGTCGGGCGAGAGGCCGAAATTGAGGCCGTTCAGGGCCAGGATCTTTTGCACGGCGGCCGTCATCCTGGGCAGATGGGCCAGGTTGGTGGTTTTCACTTCCAGATACTGGCCGACGCGCCAGCCGGTCGGCACGAGCGGACGAGGCTGCGGTTGGCCATCCGGACGCGGCGCCACTTCCGGATAGATCGGGTAAGTGTAGTAGCCGACCGTTTTGAGGATCGCTTTCGGATCTTCGCGGCGCACGATCTCTGTGCCCTGCTTCATCTTCTGGTTCACGCGCGAAGCGGCGGCGGCCTTGTCCTTGTCCTGCTCTTCGATAAAGAAGGTGGCGACGACCTGGTCGTTCGGATGGGTGACTTCACCGTAGGCGGGAACAATCACCATCGCGCCGGCGGTCGCAAGCTGCGTTTGGGCGTGCGCTTGGGTGGCGAGGGTCAGGGCGGCGATTAATGCAATTTTTTTGAGGGACATGATTTTCTCCAGGTGAATGACAAGCACATGAGGCATTTCTACCTCATCAGCTTGGTTAACCCGGACGATACCCGGAATCGGACGGACCACGTACCGTTGTAATCAAAATTTGCAAATTTGAGAAGGTTGATTACATCTATTCATTCGTCGTTCCCGCGCAGGGCCAGGCGCGGGAACGACGGTCTAAAGTGTAACGGTACGATCCACGTGTACCGTTACGCCAACAATTAGTTCTTTGACTGATCCACCAGCTTGTTCTTGGCGATCCACGGCATCATCGCGCGCAGCTTGGCGCCGACTTCTTCGATCGGGTGCTCGGACGTCAAACGGCGGCGCGAGATCAGGGTCGGTGCGCCTGCCTTGTTTTCCAGGATGAAGCTCTTGGCGTATTCGCCGGTCTGGATGTCTTTCAGGCACTGGCGCATCGCATCCTTGGTGGCCGAGGTCACCACTTTCGGACCCGTCACGTATTCGCCGTACTCGGCATTGTTCGAGATCGAGTAGTTCATGTTGGCAATGCCGCCTTCGTAGATCAGGTCGACAATCAGCTTGAGCTCATGCAGGCACTCGAAGTACGCCATTTCCGGCGCGTAGCCCGCTTCGGTCAGGGTCTCGAAGCCAGCCTTGATCAGCTCGACCGCGCCGCCGCACAGAACCGCTTGCTCGCCGAACAGATCGGTCTCGGTTTCTTCACGGAAGTTGGTTTCGATGATGCCGGCACGGCCGCCGCCGTTGGCCATGGCGTACGACAGGGCGATATCGCGCGCCGAGCCGGACTTGTCCTGGTAGACAGCGATCAGGTGCGGCACGCCGCCACCGGCTGCGTAGGTACCGCGCACGGTGTGGCCCGGGGCTTTCGGCGCGATCATGATCACGTCGAGGTCGGCGCGTGGCACGACCTGGCCGTAATGCACGTTGAAGCCGTGCGCGAAGGCCAGTACGGCGCCCTGCTTGGCGTGCGGCGCCACATTCTCGGTGTAGACCTGGGCGATGTTCTCGTCCGGCAGCAAGATCATGATGATGTCGGCCGCCTTGATCGCGTCGTTGACTTCCGCCACTTTCAGGCCAGCCTGCTCGACCTTGGTCCAGGACGCGCCGCCCTTGCGCAGGCCGACGGTGACGTTGACGCCCGAATCGTTCAGGTTTTGTGCGTGCGCATGGCCTTGCGAACCGTAGCCGATGATGGCAACGTTCTTGCCTTTAACGAGGGAGAGGTCGCAATCTTTGTCGTAAAAAACGTTCATGTTATTTCCTGTAATTTTTAATGTAAGGGCGTGCTCGTGGGCACGGATTAAACTTTGAGAATGCGTTCGCCGCGGCCGATACCCGATCCACCGGTACGTACCGTTTCGAGGATGGAGGCGCGGTCGATGGAATCGATGAACGCGTCGAGCTTGCCTTTGTTGCCGGTCAGCTCGATCGTGTAGGTCTTTTCCGTGACGTCGATGATGCGGCCGCGGAAGATATCCGCCGTGCGCTTCATCTCTTCGCGTTCCTTGCCGACCGCGCGCACCTTGATCAGCATGAGCTCGCGCTCGATATGCGCGCCCTCGGTCAGGTCGACCACCTTGACCACCTCGATCAGGCGGTTCAGGTGCTTGGTGATCTGTTCGATCACATCGTCCGAGCCGCTGGTGACGATGGTCATGCGCGACAGGGTGGCGTCTTCGGTCGGCGCCACGGTCAGGGTTTCAATGTTGTAGCCGCGGGCCGAGAACAGCCCGACCACGCGCGAGAGCGCACCGGCTTCGTTTTCGAGCAGGACAGAAATAATATGGCGCATTACAAGTCCTCCGAGCCGAGCAGCATTTCGGACAAGCCCTTGCCGGCCTTGACCATCGGCCAGACATTTTCGGACTGGTCAGTGATGAAGTTCATGAACACGAGGCGGTCTTTCATGCCGAAGGCTTCTTTCAGTGCACCGTCGACGTCGCCCGGCTTGTCGATCTTCATGCCGACGTGGCCGAACGATTCGGCCAGCATCGAGAAGTCCGGCAGCGAATCCATATAGGACTCGGAGTAGCGCGAACCGTAATCGATCTGTTGCCACTGGCGCACCATGCCGAGGAAGCGGTTATTCAGCAAAATGATTTTCGGCGTCAGGTGATATTGCTTGCAGGTAGCCAGTTCCTGGATGCACATCTGGATCGAACCTTCGCCGGTGATGCAGGCGACCGTGGCGTCGGGATTGGCCATCTGCACGCCCATGGCGTACGGCAAGCCCACACCCATCGTGCCCAGGCCGCCGGAATTGATCCAGCGGCGCGGCTTGTCGAACGGGTAGTACTGGGCTGCCCACATCTGGTGCTGGCCGACGTCGGAGGTAATGAAGGCGTCGCCCTTGGTGATTTCCCACACCTTTTGCACCACCGATTGCGGCTTGATGACCAGGTCGGAATCGGCGAATTTCAGGCAGTCGCGCCCGCGCCATTCGCCGATCTGCTTCCACCAGTCTTTCAGCGGGGCGGCATTGACCTTGGCGTCGGCGGCGTCGAGCTGCGCCAGGAATTCGATCAGCACGTCCTTGACGTTGCCGACGATGGGAATATCGACCTTGACGCGCTTGGAAATCGACGATGGATCGATGTCCACGTGGATGATCTTGCGCGGATTGGAAGCGAAGTGTTTCGGGTTGCCGATCACGCGGTCGTCGAAGCGGGCGCCGATGGCGATCAGGACGTCGCAGTGCTGCATCGCCATGTTCGCTTCGTAGGTGCCATGCATGCCGGGCATGCCGACGAAGTTGTCGCTCGACGCGCGGTAGCCGCCCAGGCCCATCAGGGTGTTGGTGACCGGGAAGCCGAGTTTGTCGACCAGCTTGTTCAGCTCGGGCGAGGCATTGGCCAGGATCACGCCGCCGCCGGTGTAGATCATCGGACGTTCAGCCTGCAGCAGCAATTGCACGGCCTTGCGGATCTGGCCCGAATGGCCCTTGTCGATCGGCTTGTACGAGCGCATCTCGATATCCTTCGGATAGTCGTAGACGCATTTGTGCATGCTGATGTCTTTGGGGATATCGACCAGGACCGGACCGGGACGGCCGGTGCGCGCAATGAAGAACGCTTTCTTGATCGTGGCGGCCAGGTCTTTCACATCCTTCACGAGGAAGTTGTGCTTGACGCAGGGACGCGTGATGCCGACGGTATCGCATTCCTGGAAGGCATCCTGGCCAATCGCGGTGCTGGGCACCTGGCCGGAAATGACGACCATCGGAATCGAATCCATGTACGCCGTCGCCAGGCCGGTGACGGCATTGGTGACGCCCGGACCGGAGGTGACCAGGGCCACGCCGACGGTGTTCGAGCTGCGCGAATAGGCATCTGCCGCATGCACGGCGGCCTGCTCATGGCGTACCAGGACGTGTTGGAATTTGTCTTGCTTGAAGATGGCGTCGTAGATATACAGTACGGCACCGCCTGGATAACCGAAAACGTGTTTAACGCCTTCTTCCGCCAGACAACGGACAAGTATTTCGGACCCCGTGATGGTGGCCGATGATTCGTTGTTCATGATACATTCCTTTCAAGACCCATTGGGAGGTGATCGGATGCTCTTTCCTAACGAGATACACGTGTCGCGACAGTGCTCAGGCTTCCCTTCTTTCTGCGGTCACGTCGATCTTTCACGTACCCATAGATACGTTACGAACCGGCGCTAAACGCAACTCGTTTGGCGTGAGTTTCTGTAGCGATTACTGCGAACCTCTCGCGCTTGTGGCGCGGGTTAGAGCAAACTGCCTACATATGAAAGCGCGTCACGTCGATGTTGGCCTTGTGTGGCGTTTTCGACTTGACCATACAGCTTCGGGGTTGCAAAGCGTCATATACCTTACTGCGTTGCACCATTGCGGTCAAGTTAAATCGGCCCGGCACGGCTGCTTTCGTGGCATTCCGCAGGGCAATCACAGTAAATACCATGCAAAAAGGCCCATTCTTTGCTAGCATGCGTCAGTTTTCTCCAATGCCCACAGGCTATGTACCTGTGGTGCTTCAAGGTTCCGTCACATCCCACCCCTGTTCGCATGGCCACAGACAAAGAGTTATCCGATTTTCTTGAGAATGTCGAGCGGCGCGCTTTCAAGCAAGCCGTGTACGCCGTCCGCAAGGATGAAGCGGCGCTGGATATCGTGCAGGACGCGATGATCAAGCTCGCCGAAAAATACGGAGACAAGCCGGCCGCCGAGCTGCCGATGCTGTTCCAGCGCATTCTCCAAAACACCATCCTCGATTACTTCCGGCGTGAAAAGGTGCGTAATACCTGGGTCAGCCTCTTCTCGGGCATGGGTAAACGCGAGGGAGAAGACGAAGAATTTGATATACTGGAATCGCTGGAGGCGGAACAAGGTTCGGCCTCGGCGGAATCGAGCGCCGACCAGGTCGAGCGCCAGCAGACACTCAGTCTGATCGATGCCGAAGTACAAAAACTGCCAGCGCGTCAACGGGAAGCCTTCCTCATGCGTTACTGGCAGGACATGGACGTGGCTGAAACAGCCGAAGCGATGGGGTGTTCGGAGGGAAGCGTCAAAACGCACTGCTCGCGAGCCACCCATACCCTCGCTGAATCGCTGAAAGCCAAGGGAATAAAATTATGAACACCGACGATCTGAACTTTGCGTACAAGGTACGCCATGCCCTGAACGAGCACCTCGACGACCTGCCGGCGTCGACCGGCGAGCGCCTGGCCGCCGCGCGCGCCGCCGCGATGGCGCGCAAGAAGCCGCACGCGCCCGTCAAGGCCGCGCAAACCCAGCTGGCCGGCAATATCGGCGCCCTGTTTTCGTTTTCCTCGCTCGGCCGCATGGGCGTGGCGCTTCCCCTGATGGCGCTGGTGGCGGGCCTGGCCGGCGTGTATCAGTACGAAGAGCAGCAGCGCATCGCTGAAATCGCCGAGCTGGACGCGGCGGTCCTGTCCGACGAGTTGCCGCTGACGGCGTATCTGGACCAGGGTTTCAACGCCTACCTCGCGCAGCGCGGCCAATAAGGATGACGCGCGCGATTCCATCGTCGACGTCCCTGGCGCTCGCCCTTGCCTTGTTGGCAACAGCCGGCGCGGCGGGCATCGCCGCAGCCCAGACCGGCGCGCCGCCACCCGCAGGCCCGCCCTTGCAAGCGCCGGCAGTCGTTCCGGGGCAGATTGCAGCGCCCGTCACCGCCCCCATTTCCAAGCCCGCACCGACACTGACGCCGGTCGTCAAGCCGGCGCCAGCCATGGCCGCGCCCGTGGCGATCAAGCCGGCGCCGATGGGCGACAAACTCCTGTGGAAAGACCTGTCGCGTCCGCAGCAGGTCGCGCTCGACCCGCTCAAGGCCGAATGGGACCACATGGAAACGGTGCGCAAGCAAAAGTGGCTCGATATCGCCAACCGCTATTCCTCAATGAAACCTGATGAGCAGTTGCGGGTGCAGGAACGCATGCGCGACTGGGTCAAGCTCACACCCGAAGAGCGGCGCCTGGCGCGCGAAAACTATACCCTGAGCAAAAAGATCGACAAGAGCAAGAAGTCGGTCGAATGGGAGAAATACCAGCAGTTGCCCGAAGAAGAAAAGAAAAAGCTGGCACTTGACGCCGCCGTCGCCAAAAAGCAGGTCACCAACCTGCCGCCGACCACGCAGACCAAGCCGCTGGCACCGACCAAGCCGCCGACCGCCTGTCCGCCCGGCACGATCCGCAATGCCCCGGCTGCCGTGCCGCGCTGCATCGTCAGCCCGTCCGCAGGCGCGCCGCTGGCCGTGCCGGCCACGCCGGCGGCGCTTACCACTCCACCCATGACACCGCCGGGCATTCCGGCCGCTCCCGTATCCAATGCAAAATAGCAAGACCCTGGTTGCCACGCCTACCCTGAAACGTCGTTTGATCTGCCTGGTGTACGAGCTGTTCCTGCTGACCGCCGTTGTCATGTTCGGCCTGCTCATCTTCCTGCTGGTGACCCAGAAAATGAGCCACAGCGTTATCGAGCATGGCCGCACGGTCGTGCTGTTCCTGGTTCCAGGCGCCTATTTCATCTATTCGTGGACCGGTAGCGGGCATACGCTGGCCATGAAAACCTGGCGCATCAAGCTGGTCAAGGTCGGGCACGCCAGCGTGCCGCTCAAGGCTGCTGTCTTGCGTTACCTGCTGGCCTGGGGCTGGGTGTTGCCGGCCCTGGTGATTTGCTGGCGTTTTCATCTGACCAGCAAGACCGAGGTGGCGAGCGCGCTGGCGATCAACGTCGTGGCGTGGGCGATGACCGCGTTTATCTACGAGGACCGGCAATTCCTGCACGACAGGCTGGCCGGCACCCGGCTTATTTCCTTGCCCAAGCCGGTCAAGGCCGGCAAGGCAGCCAAGCCGGCAGAGGCCTGAGCACGGAGCGCAGCGGATGAGCGACGCCGCATGTCCCCTGTGCGGCCGCCCGCTCGGCAAGGCCCACGTCGACCGCCATCACCTGATTCCCAAGACCTGCAAGGGACGCGAGCAGTTCGATATTCACAAGATCTGCCACCAGAAAATCCATTCGACCTTCACCGAACATGAATTGTTCAAATCCTTCCATACCTGGGAGGCTTTGCGGCAGCATGAGGATATTCGCGCGTTTATCGCCTGGGTCGCCAAAAAGGATCCCGCTTATTTCTCGCGCAATGTGCGCTCGAACAGCAAAAGCAAGCGATAAACCGCGCGTATTGAGTAATCCAT
>NZ_JAQOZV010000006.1:0-193145 GCF_030348125.1 Massilia sp. DJPM01 | reverse complement strand
GTGCTGTATCAGCGCCTGGCGGGGCCGCTGGCGCCGCATCCGCTGCGTTATCTGCGCAGTGGGGCGCAGGGGCCGGGTCCGCGCTGGCGCAGCTTCATGCTGGCGCTGCGGGAGAGCGTGAAAAGCGAAGGGGAGATTGCCGAGGCGTGCAGAGGGGCTTGCGATGCGTTCGACCGGATTTTGGCGATGAGGTAGGGGCAGTATCGTCATTCCCGCACCAAGGCGGCACTCGGCGGGAATGACGGTTTGGGGGATAGCGAAAAGGTCAGCGCAAACGAAGCAAACTAATTGCGCTCGCGTTCCACCCTGGTTACGCCCACCACGCGCCGCAGATTCCTGATCAGATGCGCCAGATGCACGCGGTCCTTGATCTGGATCGTAAACCGCAGCTGCGTCATGACGTGTTCTTCATCCTCGTCCATGCCCACATACGAAATGTTCGCATCCGATTCGCCAATCTCGGCCGCCACGCGCGCCAGGATGCCTTTTTCATTATTGATCAGCAGCCTGATCCGGCAGTCAAAGCGGCGGTTCAATTCCCCGCCCCACTGCACGGCGATCCAGCGATCCGGTTCCTTGCCGCGCAGCCGCTTGGCGCCGACGCAATCGCTGGTGTGCACGATCAAGCCCTGGTCGCGCCGCAGCTGCCCGATGATCTGGTCGCCCGGAATCGGCAGACAGCATGGCGCCAACTGCACCGACACGCCTTCGCTGCCATAAATCGTGACCGGATCGAGTTCGCCCGGCGTCGCATTCGGATTGGCCGGCAAGCTCACCAGATCGTCATCGACCAGGCCGAAAATATGCCGCGCCACCAGCGCCGCCATGCGCTTGCCGATGCCGATGTCCGCATACAGCTCATCCATCGACTTGGCCGACGATTCATTGAGCAGCTTCTCGACCGTCGGTTCCGGCAGGTCTGGCGGAATATTCAGTGCCGTCAATGCCTGCGCCAGCAACTCGCGGCCCAGCTCGACCGACTCGTTCAGGTTGATTGTGCGTAAATGGTGACGGATCGCCGAACGCGCCTTGCCGGTGCGTACGAACGCCAGCCATGTCGGGCTCGGCCGTGAATCCGGATTGGTGACGATCTCGACAATGTCGCCATTGCGCAGTTCGGTGCGCAGCGATGCCGCTTCGTTGTTGATCTTGACCGATACCGTATGGTCGCCGATGCCGGTGTGAATCGTGTACGCGAAATCGAGCGCCGTGGCGCCGCGCGGCAGGGCGATGATCTTCGATTTCGGGGTGAACACGTACACCGAGTCGGGGAACAGGTCGACCTTGACGTGCTCCAAAAACTCGGCCGAGTCGCCGGTCTGCTGCTGGATGTCGAGCAGCGACTGCAGCCAGGCGTGGGTCTTTTGCTGCAAGTCCGACAGGTTCGACTCGCCATTCTTGTACAGCCAGTGCGCAGCCACGCCGGACTCGGCGGTGCGGTGCATGTCCTGGGTGCGGATCTGGAACTCGACCGGCGTGCCGTAGGGGCCGATCAGGGTCGTGTGCAAGGATTGATAGCCGTTGAGCTTGCGGATCGCGATGTAATCCTTGAACTTGCCCGGCATCGGCTTGTACAGGCCGTGCAGGGTGCCCAGCGCCACGTAGCAATTGGCGAAGCTGTCGACCACCACCCGGAAGCCGTACACATCGAGCACCTGCGAGAACGACAAATGCTTGCTGCGCATCTTTTTATAGATGCCGTACAGGGTTTTTTCGCGCCCGTAGACTTCGGCCGGCAGCTCGGCGATGGCGAGCGTGTTCTTGACCGATTCGAGGATCTTCTTGACCACTTCGCGGCGGTTGCCGCGCGCCGCCTTGACGGCCTTGGACAGGGTGCGGTAACGCACCGGATACAGGTGCGAAAACGCCAGGTCCTGCAATTCGCGGTAAATATTGTTCAAACCCAGGCGGTGCGCGATTGGCACGTACACTTCCATGGTTTCGGATGCGATGCGGCGCTTCTTGGCCGGCGTCATGTGCTCCAGCGTGCGCATATTGTGCAGGCGGTCGGCCAGCTTGATGAGAATCACGCGCACGTCGGACGCCATGGCCAGCAGCATCTTGCGGAAGTTTTCCGCCTGCGCTTCGATCAGGGACTGGAATTCGATTTTTTCGAGCTTCGACAGGCCGTCGACGAGGCTGGCGACGGGGGCGCCGAAGCGCTCGATCAGCTCATCCTTCTTGACGTCCTGGTCTTCCATCACATCGTGCAGCAGCGCGGCCATGATGGCCTGGGCGTCTAGCTTCCAGTCGGCGCAGATTTCAGCCACGGCGATGGGATGGGAAATATACGGTTCGCCCGACTTGCGGACTTGTCCAAGGTGCATCTCGTCGGAAAAACGATAAGCTTCCTTGACCTTCTTGAGTTCGGAGGGGGTGAGGTACTCGGTCAGCTTGGCCGACAGCTGGGAGACCGATGCCACGCCCGGTGCGGGAGCGGCAGGGACCGCGGCCTCTTGCGCCTTGGTGGCGGCGCGCGAAGACCGGGTCTTGGGTGTGCCTGAGAGTGTCGTATCCGGAGGAATCAGATTCATACGCAAAGTCAATCAGCCGAAGTGTGAAAAAAGAAAATCAGGATGGCTTGTTGACACCGTTCGGGCACGAAAAACACTTACATCGGAACCTTTTTCAGCATCTCGATACCGACCTTGCCGGCTGCGATTTCACGCAGGGCGACGACGGTTGGCTTGTCCTTGGCTTCCACCTTCGGAGTGTGGCCTTGCAACAACTGACGCGCGCGATAGGTCGCGGCCAAGGTCAGCTGAAAGCGGTTAGGGATGTGCTTCAAGCAATCTTCAATGGTAATGCGGGCCATGTAATTTCCTCAATATGACGGTGTGTGCCGTGTCACGATTGTTGCGCATGGATACCCAGTTGGGCAAATAGCGAGGCGTTACGCGCAGCTTGCTGGGCAAATCGGCTGCGTGTCGCTCTGACAATCGCGCTCATCTCTGACAAGGCGACGTTGAACTCTTCATTGATAATAACATACTCGAACTCCGGAGCGTGAGCGATCTCGCCGCCGGCGGCCAGCAGGCGCCGTTCGATGATGTGCGGTTCGTCCTGGCCGCGTTTGTTCAGGCGCTCGGACAAGGCCGCGATCGAGGGCGGCAAAATGAAGATCCCGGCGGCCTGTGGAAACTGCTTGCGCACCTGGCGCGCGCCCTGCCAGTCGATCTCGAGCAGGATGTCGGTGCCCGCTTTCATTTCCTTTTCGACCATCAGGCGCGAGGTGCCGTAGTAATTGCCATGCACTTCAGCCCATTCGAGGAATTCCCCGCGGCCGGCGCGCTCGATGAAGTCCGCGGCAGTGGTGAAATGGTACTCGCGGCCGTCCTGCTCGCCGGGGCGGGGCGGGCGCGTGGTGGTCGAGATCGACAGCTTGATGCCAGGTTCCTGCGCGAGCAGGGCGTTGACCAGGGTCGATTTGCCGGCACCGGAAGGCGCGGCGACGACGAACAGGCTGCCTGAAAAACCGAAGGTAGGAGTGGGCATGGGTGTCTTTCTCGGATACGTGCTGGTGCGTTATTGCGGTTAAAAATGATAAACATACAGGCTGCGCCTGCTCGTTGCGCCCCCCCCCCAAAAACGTCGTTCCCGCGAAGGCGGGAACCCAAGCTCGGTGCTGGCGCTGATACGCGTGCGAACGAACTGGGGTTCCCGCCTGCGCGGGAACGACGGGCTAGCTGGAACGACGGGCTAGCGGGCGGCGGTGAGGGTGTCGGCTAAAAACTACTCCAGATTCTGCACCTGCTCCCGCATCTGTTCGATCAGCAGCTTCAATTCCATCGACGCATCGGCCAGTTCCTTCACCGACGCCTTGGCGCCCAGGGTGTTGGCTTCGCGGTTCAACTCCTGCATCATGAAATCGAGGCGCTTGCCGACCTGGCCACCTTTTTTGAGGATGTGCCGGGTCTCGGTCAAGTGCGCGGACAGGCGCGAGAGCTCTTCCGACACATCGATCCGGATGCCGTACAAGGTCACTTCCTGGCGAATCCGCTCGAACGCTTCCTGGCGCGACAGGGTCGACGGCGTGCCGTGCCCGGCCAGCCCCAATGCATCCTGCATGCGCTCGACCGCCTTTTGCTGGAATTGCGCGATCACTTGCGGAATGAGCGGCGTGATGCGCTTGACAATCACGTCCATCGCATCGATGCGCGACACCAGCATCGCTTCCAGGGCCGCGCCTTCGCGCCGGCGGCTGTCGACAAACGCCGCTACCGTGGTGGCCGTGAGCGCGGCCACGTCGGCCTGCAGCGACTCCTGGCCAACCTGGGCTTCCTCGATCACGCCGGGCCAACGCAGCAGCTCGGCCACCGTCATCAACGGCGCCGAGACGAAATGCTTGGTCACTTCGGTCTGCAAGCGGGCCAGATCGGCCAGCAAGGACGCATTCAGGGCCTGCGAACCGCCGGCGACCTTGCGTCCGAAACTCAGGCGTGCCTCGACCTTGCCGCGCGTGATGGCGGCCATGATCGCGGCGCGCAAGTCCGGTTCGAGTGCGCGCAGCTCATCGTTGATGCGGAACTGCAGGTCCAGAAAGCGCGAATTAACGCTCTTGATTTCAATTGTAAGGGTGCCCGCCGCGCCTTCGCTGGTGGCCACCGCGTAACCTGTCATGCTAGAAATGCTCAATGGAGTCCCCGGTATTTTTATCTTTTCTTTACAAAGCCGTGATTTATCCACACAATCGCCGTGTTAAGCAAGGAACACACAGATGGCTGCACAAAATAACGCTCCCCTGCCCGATGGTCTTGAAATTGCCGGATATCGCATTGTAAAGAAAATTGCGTCCGGTGGGTTCAGTATTGTATATCTCGCTTATGACGCCGAGGGGAACGCGGTCGCCATTAAAGAGTATCTGCCGAGCTCCCTCGCTTTGCGGCAACCTGGCGAGCTCGTTCCGGTGATTTCACCGCCCAATCTGCCGGTATTCCGCATCGGCTTGAAGTGCTTTTTCGAGGAGGGAAGGGCGCTCGCGCTGATCTCCCACCCGAACGTGGTGCGGGTGCTGAACTTCTTCCGCGCCAACGATACGGTGTACATGGTGATGGGCTACGAATCAGGCCACTCGCTGCAGGAACACATCGCCCGGCTCGGCAGCAAGGGCAGCCGCTTGTCCGAAGCCTTCATCCGCCAGATTTTCCTGGGCGTGTGCGGCGGCCTGCGCGAGGTGCATGCCAACAAGCTGCTGCACCTGGACCTCAAGCCCGCCAATATCTACCTGCGCACCGACGGCTCGCCGATCCTGCTCGACTTCGGCGCCGCGCGCCAGACCATCAACGCCGATATCCCGAAGCTCACGCCGATGTACACGCCGGGCTTCGCCCCGCCGGATTTGTACTCGAAAACGGCGGCGCTGGGACCGTGGTCGGATATTTACAGCATCGGCGCCACCATCTTCGCCTGCATGGCGGGGGCGCCGCCGCAACCGGCCGACCAGCGCAAGACCGAAGACAAGATGCCGGGCTATTACGCCAAGCTCGAAGGCAGTTTTTCGCCGGCCTTGATCAATATGGTCAAGAACTGCCTCGACATGGACCCGCTGGCGCGGCCGCAAAGCCTGTTCGCGCTGCAAAAGGAACTGGCGCTGCCGCCACCGAAGAAGCCGGAAGCGCCGCGCGGTCTGGAAAAGCTCGGCGGCCAGGTCCGCGGGCTGGTCGACCGTTTGGGTAGTCTCGGCCGCAAAAAAGTCAACGATAAAAACACCTGATCCAGAAAGATATCTATGCAATTTTCCGTTTATCAGGAAAGCCAGCTCGGCGGCCGCAAGGTCAACCAGGACCGGATGGGATACAGCTTCACGCGCGATGCGCTGCTGCTGGTCCTGGCCGACGGCATGGGCGGCCATCTGCGCGGTGAAATGGCTGCGGCCATCACCCTGCAAACCATGTCGAGCATGTTCCAGCAGCATGCCACGCCGTATGTGAGAAAGCCGGAACGCTTCCTCGAAGAGGCGTTCCTCGAAGCGCACGACGAGATTCACCGCTACCGCATCGCCAACAACATGCCCGACACGCCGCGCACCACCGTCGTGGCCTGCCTGATCCAGCACAACACGGCGATCTGGGCCCACTGCGGCGATTCGCGCCTGTACTGGCTGCGGCGCGGGCAGATTTTGGGACGCACGCGTGACCACTCGCACATCGAGCATTTGATCGCCCAGGGCCTGGCCGATCCGGCCGAACGCGCGACCCACCCGGACCGCAACAAGCTGTATAACTGCATCGGCGCGAGTTCCCTGCCGAAGATCGAAGTGTCGCGCCAGGTCAGCCTGCTGACCGGCGACGTGGTCATGCTGTGCTCCGACGGCTTGTGGTCGATGCTGCCGGACGAGGAAATCGTCCATCGCCTGTCGACCCAGACCATCGTGCGCGCCATTCCCGACATGATCAGCACCGCCATCACCATCGGCGGCGAGACCTGCGACAACACGACCGCGCTGGCGATCATGTGGCAAGGTTCGCCCGAAGTGGAAACGGCGGGCGTGAACACGGACGGCAGCGCCGCGGTGATTTCGACCATGATGCTGCCCGAGAACCTGGTCAGCACCACGATCCTGAGCGCCCCGGAGCCGGAGCAGCCGCTCGAAATCGACGCCTTCAACGACGACGAGATCGAAAAAGCCATCGCCGAGATCCGCGACGCCATCGAAAAATCATCCCAGGTTCTTAAGTAAGGCCTGCTTTTACAAGGTAATCATGACATTTGAATCACGTCCGAGCGGCCGCGCCGTCGACCAGCTGCGCGACATCGTATTGACGCGCCAGTACACCAAGCATGCCGAAGGATCGGTCTTGATCGAGTGCGGCGACACCAAGGTCATTTGCACGGCCAGCATCGAAGAGAAGGTGCCGGGCTTTTTGAAGGGCAAAGGGCAGGGCTGGCTGACGGCCGAATACGGCATGCTGCCGCGTTCGACGCATACGCGCATGGACCGTGAAGCGGCGCGCGGCAAGCAAAGCGGCCGTACGCAGGAGATCCAGCGTCTGATCGGGCGCTCGCTGCGCGCGGCGTTCGACCTGGAAGCGTTCGGCGAACGTACCCTGAACCTCGATTGCGACGTGATCCAGGCCGATGGCGGCACGCGTACCGCGTCGATCACCGGTGCGATGGTGGCGGCGTATGACGCGTTCAGCAAACTGGTGGCCAGCGGCGCAATTGCTGCGGTGCCGGTGAAGAGTTTTGTGGCGGCGATTTCGGTCGGCGTGTACAAGGGTATGCCGGTGCTGGACCTCGATTACGTCGAGGATTCGGGCTGCGACACGGATATGAACGTGGTGATGACCGAGGCCGGGCACTTTATCGAAGTGCAGGGTACGGCCGAAGGCGCCGCGTTCGACCGCGCGGGGATGAACCGTTTGCTGGATCTGGCGCAGGCGGGCATTGCGGACATTATCGCGTTGCAGAAGAAAGCGCTGGGACTTTAATCGCTCCCCCGTTATCCTCCACCTGTCGTTCCCGGCCTTGGGTTCCCGCCAAGGGGGCCGCCAAGGCCGGGGACGACGGTTTCAAATTTACGAGTACTTACAACGCCACCGTAATACTCCGGAACGTTTGCTCCTCCTCCGGCATCTCCTTCACATGCGATCCGCCGTCATCGCTCAAGATCTGCACCTTGCGCGTCCCCGGAATCGCAAACAGCGCCTCCGGCCGCACATCGTCAAAATCCTCATGCACCAGCTGTTCCGGCGCATCGTCCTTCTTGCCTGACCAGCGATACAGCGCAAACTCCCCATGATCGGCCGGCGGCCCGGCCACGATCATGTACGCCAGCCCCACCAGCTCCATGCTGCGGATCGCCAGGCCGCCCAGATCGAGCTCGAACGCCTCGCCAAACTCGGCCCGCTCGCCCTCGATCACCTTCTGCGGGTTCAGCAAATGCACCACCAGCGCCTTGCCTTCCGGAGCGGGATTGCGCAACCCGATCAGCAAGGTCCCTTCCGGCGTGGCCGCCAGTCCTTCGATGTTGAAAGCGCCATCGGCTTCCGGCGTCTTTCCGGACGCCTGCGCAATCGGATATTTTTTCAGCTGTTCGGACTCGATCATATCGTCCAGCAGGCCGCTGTAGGCCTTGCCGACCGGTTCCAGGCGCGCTTTTCCTTTGCCATTCGCCTTGCCCGCCTCGGTCGCAAAGAAGCGGAAGCGGCGCTCCTGCACCTCGCCCTTCTTGTTGCGCCCGTGCGAGGTAATCCAGTAAATCCGCTCGCCGATGGTAGCCGCGCCTTCCAGGTCCGACTCCTTGTTCTTCTTGGTGCCCAAGAACTCCGACAGGTCGACCACGTCCACCGCATCGGCTACGCCGCGCTGGTAGATCTTCAGTTGGTTGCGTTCGTCGTTGGCGACCACGAACAGGTCTTCCCCGAGCGCGGCGGCGGCCGAGGCATCGCACATGCCGCGATAAACGAAATGATCTTCCAGTTTGGCGTGCAGCGCGTCCGCGATCAGGGTTGCGCTGGCCGGTTCCCGGTGTTTGCTCATGCTGTTCTCCGCTGCGTTTGTCAAAAACGCCATGATAGAGGCTAACGCAGGCGCCGCGCGGCGCGCTTGACCAGCCAGCCCGCCACCACGGTGAAGCTGGCGATGATGCCTGCGATGATCCAGAAACCGGCCGGATGGTGCGCGAGCGGAATGCCGCCCACGTTCATGCCCAGCATGCCGGCGATGATGTTGATCGGCAGGGCCAGCACAGTCACGATGGTCAGGATGAACAGGCTGCGGCCCGTCTCTTCGCTGACGCGCGCGGCGATTTCTTCCTGCAGCAGCTTGATACGTTCCTGCAGCGACGACATATCGCTCAGCACCACCGAGAATTCCTCGGTCGCCTCGCGCAGTTCCTGGGTGTCCAGGTCGGCCATCCACGAGGGCGGGCGTTGCAGGAGTCGGAACAGGGCGGCCGGCTCGGGCGCCAGCAGGCGTTGCAGGCGCACCAGCACGCGCCGCATGGCGCCGAGGTCTTCGCGCTTGGCGGTAGGGCGGTCGGCCAGCAGCTTGTCTTCGATGTCGTCGACCCGTTCGACGGCGTCGCGCACGATTTTCACCAGCACGTCGGCCTGGTCGCGCAGCAGGTGGATCAGCAGTTCGACCGAGGAGCGTACCGACTCCCCTTGGCGCACGGCCTGGCGCACGCGTTCGATCGACTGCAAGGGCTTCCTGCGCGCGCTGACGACGACATTGCGCGCCACGCTGACCCACAGGGTCGAAATGTCCGACTCTTCGAACGAAAAATTGTGCAGTACATCGTTGACCACCGCGATCAGGGTGTCTTCGGCCAGTTCGATGCGGGTCGAGCGCGAGCCGGTGTGCAGCGTTTCGTAGAATTCCTCGGCCAGGTTGGCGTGCGTGGTCAGCCACTTTTCGCTGGCGGCGTTGGACAGGTTGAAGTGCAGCCAGATGAATTGCGATGGATTGTTGGCCGCGTGGTCGCGCATCCAGGCCAGCGCCGCCGCCGAATCGATGGCCAGCGCTTCCGGGCTGACGCCGAACAGATAGCCCCACACCAGCCCCGATGGGTCGGAACCGTAGCTCACTTCGACCTTGTCGATCTCAAGCAAGGCAGCCTCCGGCGCGTATGCTTGCGTCATGGTTGGATTGGGCGTCGCTTGGCGCGTCGCGTAGCGCTGCTGTTGCCATCGGGTTTCTGCCGTCAATTCTGGATGCCGATATAGTACAGTGTTTGCCCCGCAAAATCCCGCGAAAGCGGCGCGCCCGCCAGCCGGGCATCCAATGGCGCTAAAATACGCACTTGCGGATGCCGCTGGCATCCATCACCCGCCAGACCAGACTCTTATGACCCAACGCCTCATCCTCGCTTCCAACAACGCCGGCAAACTCAGGGAGTTCGGCGAAATCCTCGGCCCGATCGGCTTTACCCTGCACGCGCAGGGCGAATTCGACGTGCCCGAAGCCGACGAGCCGTTTGCCACGTTTGTCGAAAACGCGCTCGAAAAGGCGCGCCACGCATCGCGCCTGACCGGCTTGCCGGCGCTGGCCGACGATTCAGGCGTGTGCGTCAATGCCCTGGGCGGCGCGCCTGGCGTGTGGTCGGCGCGTTTTGCCGGCGAACCCAAATCGGACGCGCGCAACAACGAGAAGCTCATCGCCGACCTGGCCGCGCACGCCGACAAATCGGCTTACTACTACTGCGTGCTGGTGTTCGTGCGCCACGCGGACGACCCGCAGCCGGTCATCGCCGACGGCCGCTGGAACGGCGAGATCGTCGCGCAGGCGCGCGGCACGGGCGGTTTCGGCTACGATCCGCATTTCTGGATTCCGTCGCTGGGCAAATGCACCGCCGAATTGACGCCGCTTGAAAAGAACGCGCTGTCGCATCGCGGCCAGGCCCTGCGCGCGCTGGTAGAGAAGCTGAAATGATTCCGATCAAAGTCGCCGGCAGCGCCGTCAAGACCGAGCCGCGCTCGCCGGCCGCCAGCGCCCTGCAGTATCTGCAACCGGGCGCGCTGAACCTGGCCGCGCTGCCGCCGCTGTCGCTGTACATCCACTATCCGTGGTGCGTGAAGAAGTGTCCTTACTGCGACTTCAATTCGCACGAGGCGCGCGGCGAGCTGCCGGAAGAAGCATACCTGGACGCGCTGCGGCTCGACCTGGAGCAGTCGCTGCCCCTGATCTGGGGCCGCAAGATCTACACCATCTTCATCGGCGGCGGCACCCCGAGCCTGATGTCGGCCAAGGGCCTCGACCGCCTGATGTCGGACGTGCGCACCCTGCTGCCGCTGGACGTGGATGCCGAAGTGACGATGGAAGCCAATCCGGGCACGTTCGAGGCCGAGAAGTTCAAGTCGTTCCGTGCCAGCGGCATCAACCGCCTGTCGATCGGGATCCAGAGCTTCAGCGGCAAGCACCTCAAGGCGCTGGGCCGGATCCACGACGACAACGAGGCGCGCCGGGCGGTCGAGATCGCGCATGCGAATTTCGACAATTTCAATCTCGACCTGATGTATGCCTTGCCGTCGCAGACCCTGGAAGAAGCGCGCCACGACCTGGAAACGGCGCTGTCGTTCGCGCCGCCGCATTTGTCGCTGTACCACCTGACGATGGAACCGAACACGCTGTTCGCCAAGTATCCGCCGGCACTGCCGGACGACGATGCCAGCGCCGACATGCAGGACATGATCGCGCTGGAGACGGCGGGGGCCGGGTATGGGCATTACGAAGTGTCGGCGTATGCGCAGCCGGGACGGCGTGCCAGGCACAATGTGAATTACTGGGAGTTTGGCGACTATCTCGGGATCGGCGCGGGTGCGCACTCGAAGATCTCGTTCCCGCACCGGGTGCTGCGCCAGGCGCGCTACAAGCAGCCCAAGGCGTTTATCGAGGCGGCGCGGGCCGGCAATCCGGTGCAGGAAGAACGCGAGATCGGGCGCGCGGACATGGGGTTCGAGTTCATGCTCAATACCTTGCGCCTGACCGAAGGGTTTTCACCGAATTTGTTCGGCGAACGCACCGGCATGGGGATCAATGCGATCGAGCAGACGCTCAATGCGGCCGAATCCAAGGGCTTGATTTACCGCGACCACAAGATCATCCGGCCGACGGAGTTGGGGCAGCGCTTTTTGAATGATTTGCAGGAGATGTTTTTGTCGGCGTAAGCTGCGTCGTTCCACCCAGCCCCGTCGTTCCCGCCTGCGCGGGAACGACAGAGGTAATGGGAACGACGGGGGTACGGGGAACGACGGCAATGGGATGGAGCCTAGGCCGCCAGTTCCAGCGGCATCTTGCCCACAACCCGCTGCGGCCGGCCTGTCGACGTGGCCGCCAGCTTGAACCCGTCCGCCACAGCGGCCAGCCGCGCCGCCTGTTCTTCCAGGCTCCCGGCGGCCGCTGCCGCTTCTTCCACCAGCGCCGCATTCTGCTGCGTGACCTGGTCCATCTGCGCAATCGCTTCGTTGACCTGGTCGATCCCCACGCGCTGCTCGTGACTAGCGGCGCTGATCTCGGACATGATGTCGGTCACGCGCGCCACGCTGTCGACCACCTCGCCAATGGTGGTGCCGGCTTCCCGTACCAGGCGGGTGCCGTTGCTGACCTGGGCCACCGAGTCGCCGATCAGCCCCTTGATTTCCTTCGCCGCGCCGGCCGAGCGCTGGGCCAGGGTGCGCACTTCGGCGGCGACAACCGCAAAACCGCGCCCCTGTTCTCCGGCGCGCGCCGCTTCCACGGCCGCATTGAGCGCCAGAATATTGGTCTGGAACGCGATGCCGTCGATGACGCCGATGATGTCGACGATCTTGCGCGCCGACGCTTCGATCGAACCCATGGTGTCGACCACCTGGCTGACAATCACGCCACCCTTGCGCGCCACCTGGGACGCGGCCAGCGCGAGCTGGTTGGCCTGGTGCGCATTGTCGGCGTTCTGGCGCACGGTGGAGGTCAGTTCTTCCATCGAGGCGGCGGTTTCTTCGAGCGAGCTGGCTTGCTGCTCGGTGCGCGCCGACAGGTCCAGGTTGCCGGCGGCGATGCCGGTCGAGCCGATGGCAATCGCCTTGGTGCCGCTCTGGACTTGCGACATCACGCGCGTGAGCGCGTCGTTCATCGCCTGCAGGGCGCGCATCAAATCGCCGATTTCATCGCGCGCAGCGTGACCGAACTCGGTGCTCAGGTCGCCGCTGGCGACCGTGCCGGCCAGCGCTACGGCGGCCTTGAGCGGGCCGGTGATGGAGCGCGTGATCAGCAAGGCGCACACGGCGCCGGTCAGCACGGCCAGGGTGCCGAGCAGCAGGAGCAGGCCGACAGTGCGGCTGTTGGCTTGTTCGATGGCGATGGCGGTGTCGTCGATGCTCTTGCGCTGCATGGCCAGCATGGCCTGGATGCTGTTCTGGTAGGCGCTGGCGGCGGGCAGGAAGGTCGCGTTAAGGCCAGGCCGGTGGCGGCGCTGTCGCCCGCCTTCTTGGCGGCCATGACGTTTTCCTTGGCCGCCTGGTAGGTCGCGCGCTGGGCCAGGATGGCCTGCATCGTCGCCTTTTCTTGGTCGCTGGTGAGGAGCGGCTCGATCTGCCTGATCAGCTCCGTGCTGCGTTTGACGCTGTCGGCAATGGTTACCGCGAACGTGGTCGAGAGCGTGTCGTCGGTGCTGCGGGCGATCAGGGAGGTGCGGGCGACGGCCGAATAGGTCATCACATACCAGTCCGACATCATGCGTTCCTTGGTCAGCGGCTGCGTCATCATCCGTTCCGTGGCCTGCGCGTTGGCGCGCGCCGCCACCATGGCGTAGCCGGTGGACAGGATGGACAGGACCAGCACGATGGCGAAACCGATCGCAAGGCGGGATCCGATGCGGACGTTGGGGAACATGGTGTTTTCCTGACAGTTGAGAAGTTAATAATTCTGGCGGGCAATTATCCTCTGCGTCAGGAAACACAGCCAGTTAACGTTTCTCGGAGTGCAATTTTTCTCTCTAATGTTGTTTTACGGCAACCAATTCCAGCTGAGCCGGGAACTTTTTCAAGAGAATGTGGCAATGTCGGCCACTTTGTTGTCATCTTTGAATGATTCCTCTACGCGCGATGTCGACCGGGCCGCCCATGCTGGTGCTGGCGCCGGTGCCGCGATTGTCCGATCAGCGCAACTTTTTGCGCGGAACGTACAGTGGCAACCGGCGCTTGCATGCAGGCATCCCATCCGACTAAAATGAATGTCAGGGCGCTAACATGGCGCGCCGGGCAAGATGCTGCGCAATCGCAAGGAACTGCGGCTGCATGGGCATGCCGGAGCCTGATTTCCCTTGACCGGAGGGTCGATGTTCAGCACGCAAACGCTTGCCAGCCGTCTTCTCTACACCATGCTGCCGTGGTATTTGCTGCTGTCGGTCAGCATGACGTTGTTGCAGTTAGGAATACAGTATGTCGCGCTCAGCCGCGCCATCGCCGACGACCTGGCCTCGCTGGGCCGCACCGTGGAACCGGGCGCGGCGCAGGCGCTGTGGGAACTCGATACCGCCCGCCTGGCGGCGGTGGCGCGCGGCGTGCGCCAGAATGCCATCGTCACCGGCGTGCGCATCACCAACGCGGATGACGACGAGCTGGTCGGCGACGGCGACCTCCCCGGCCTTCGCTCCAGTCCGACAGCCCAGGCATCGCGCCAGTACCAGCAGGACAAGGTGGCCCTGCACTACACCGAACGCGACAACAAGCAGCGCCTGATCGGCTACCTCGAACTGTATGCCAACGGCGATGTGTTGTGGGACCGCATCAAGTCCAGCTTCTTTGTGGTGCTGCTCAATTCTGTGCTCGGCAGCACGTTCTTGTGGCTGATCGTTTCCTGGACCATCAGCTACCGCCTGTCGCACAGCGTGACCGAGGTGGCGCGTGGGGTGGCGCACTGGCGTATCTTGCGCGGCGAGAGCAAGGGCGGGGAACTGTCTTACCCCTACCATGACGAACTCGGCCAGCTGGTGGGCGCGCTCAACGATAGCCATGCGCAGCTTTATGAATCGCTGCAACAACTGAAAGGTATCAACCAGAACCTCGAAGCCAGCGTGGCCGAACGCACTTGCGAATTACAGAAAGCCAAGGATGCCGCCGAGGCGGCCAACCTGGCCAAGGGCCAATTCCTGGCCAATATGAGCCATGAAATCCGCACTCCCATGAATGCGGTGCTGGGCATGCTGTACCTGGCCCTGAAAACCGAGCCGGCGCCGGCGCTCCAGAATTACCTGGGCAAGGCCCAGAGCGCCGCGCTGTCGCTGCTGGGCATCATTAACGATATCCTCGACTTCGCCAAGATCGAAGCGGGCAAGCTCGACATCGAAAACATCCCTTTCACCCTCGACGCCGTCCTGCAACAACTGACCGACGCGGTCGCGTACCAGGCCGAGCAAAAGGGGGTGGAATTCCTGATCCGCTACGACCCGGCCATGCCAGCCGGGCTGGTGGGCGATCCCATGCGCCTGGGCCAGATCCTGCTCAACCTGTGCGGCAACGCGATCAAGTTTACCGAGCAGGGCGAAGTCGAACTGAGCTTTCGCACGGTGGCCGCCAGCGACAGCGACGTCACCATCGAGATGGCGGTGCGCGACACCGGCATCGGCATGTCGCCGCAAGTGCAGCAGGCCTTGTTCGCCAAGTTCACCCAGGCCGACCAGAGCACCACGCGCCGTTTCGGCGGCACCGGACTGGGCCTGGCCATCAGCAAGGAGCTGGTCGAACTGATGGGCGGGCGCATCTGGATTGGGTACTCGGCGCCGGGCCAGGGCAGCACCTTGTGCTTCGAACTGACCCTGGCGCGCCCCGCGCCAGATGCGCAGGCAGCGCAGGCGCTGGTCGATCCGGTCGGCCCCCTGCTCAAGGGAATCCGGGCGCTGGTGGTGGACGACAGCGAATCCGCGCGCGAGATCATGGCCGACATGCTGCGCTTCCTCCAGCTCGACGTCACCGTGGCCGCCAGCGGGGTGCGGGCGCTGGCCGTGCTGGCCGCCTCCAACGACAAGCCGTTCGACCTGGTGCTGATGGATTGGCGCATGCCCGGCATGAACGGCGACGAAGTGATCCGCAATATGCGCGCCGACAGCCGCATCGCCTGCGCGCCCAAGGTGGTCATGGTCACCGCCTATGGCCGCGAAGACGTGTTCCGGCTGGCCGAGCAAGCAGGCGTGGATGGTTTCCTGATCAAGCCCGTCTCGCCGTCGACCTTGCTCGATTCGGTGCTCTCGGTGCTGGGCCGCAAACGCATCCTGGACAATGACGGGCAGCGCCGCCCGGCCCTGCGCCTGCGCACCTCGGGCCTGGCGGGCGCGCGCCTGTTGCTGGCCGAGGACAATGACATCAACCGCGAATTTGCAAGCGAACTGTTACGCAGCGAGGGCATCCTGGTGGACGAGGCGGTCAATGGCCGGCAAGCCGTCGATATGGTGCGCAGCGGCAACTACGACGGCGTGCTGATGGATATCCAGATGCCGCTGATGGATGGTTTCGAGGCGGCGCGCCGGATCCGCGCGATGGCCGCCATGGACGATGGCGAACGCTTCGGCACGCTGCCCATCATCGCCATGACCGCCCTGGCGATGGCCCATGACGCCGAGCAGAGCCGCGCGGCCGGCATGAACGACCATGTGACCAAGCCGATCGCGCCCGAACGGTTGATGGCCACCCTGGCGCGCTGGATCCGGCTGGCGCCGCAAGAGCTCGCGCTGCCCGCAGCGGCGCCGGCGCCGATCCGCTTCCCCGCGGATTTGCTGGCGCTCACCAGCCTGGACGTGCGTGAAGGCATCCGCCGCATCGGCGGCAAGGCCGAGGCCTACCGCAGGCAATTGCTGCGCTTCCGCGACAATTACGGTGACGCCGGCGCGCAACTGGCATCCATGCTGGCGCAACCCGACTACCAGGCCGCCGACGCGTACTGCCATATCCTGCTTGGCGTGACCGGCAATCTGGGCGCGACCGCCTTGTTTGCCCGGCTGGGCGCGATCAATAGCAAGCTCAAGAAGGGCGAGCCTCCCGCCGCGGCCGACCTGGAATCGATGCAGGACTTGCTGGCCGCGCTGCTTGCCGAGCTTGGCGGCATGGCCGCCGCCAACGCGCCGGCGGACGCAAACGCAGCCGCCGGCGCGGCCTTGCCGGCCCCCACCCTGATTGCCTTGCTCGACCAGCTGGCAAGCGCACTCGACTACGATCTGGGACGGGCCGCCTCCTTGCTGGCGGAATTACGTGCGAGCGCGGTCGGCACCAGCGCCGCCGCCGCCATTGCCGAGATCGCCGCCTGTGCCGACGCATTTGCGATTGAGCAAGCGGTGGCGCTGGCCCAGGCCTTGCGCCTGCGCCTGAGCCAGGCCAGCCACGACCATGCCGAGCCGTCGCCACCCACCGACAGCCCCCTCCGCCAGCAGTAACCCGGAACCCCTCCATGAGCCGATTCAACCGACCCCGCCCGCGTATCCTGATCGTCGACGACGTGCATGAAAACCTGCATCTCTTGATGAATATCCTGAGCGCGAACCATACGATGACGGCCGCCACCTCGGGCGACAAGGCGCTCGAACTGGCACGCCGCAGCCCGCAGCCGGAATTGATTCTGCTCGACATCAAAATGCCGGGCATGGATGGCTATACCGTGCTGTCGCGCCTGAAATCGGACCCGGCCACCACCCATATTCCCGTGATCTTCGTCTCCTCCCTGGACGACGCGGCCGACGTCGCCGGCGGCCTCGAACTGGGCGTGGCCGACTACATCACCAAGCCGGTCGATCCGGAATTGCTGCTGCTGCGCGTGAGCACCCAGCTGACCTTGCAGCGCTATCGCGAGGACGCGGCCCTGTTCGACGCCGACCATGGCGCCGAGCCGGCCAGCGCGCCGAGCGTGCTGCTGGTCGACGACGTGCCCCAGAACCTGCACGGGCTGCTGGACGCATTGCGCGACGATTACCGCATCCTGATCGCCGCTTCGGGCGCGAAGGCGCTGGAGATGGTGCGCAGCGAGGCGCCGCCCGACTTGATCTTGCTCGACATCATGATGCCCGGCATGGGCGGCCATGAGGTGTGCCAGCACCTCAAGTCGCTGCCCGAGCATAGCCGCATCCCGATCATTTTCGTCACCGTGGCCGACAGCCGGCAGGACAAGCTCAAGGGCTTCGAGCTGGGCGCGGCCGACTACATCACCAAGCCGTTCGACATCGAGGAAGTGCGCGCCCGGGTGCGCATGCACCTGGAGCTGGGCCGCCTGCGGCGCCAGCTCGAACGCCTGGTCGCCCAGCGCACCGCCATGCTCCAGAAAAGCGAAGAGAAATACCGCATCCTGGCCGACTACTCGCCCAACTGGGAATACTGGCTGGGTCCGGACGGCAGCTACCAGTACGTCTCGCCCGCGTGCAGCACGGTGTCGGGCTATGCGCCGGCCGACTTTTTCACCGACCCGGGCTTGATGGAAAAGATCATCGACCCGGCCGATCTGGCGGCCTGGGCCGAGTTCGGGCCGGCCAGCGGCCTCGACGAGCTGGGGCCGTTCGCCTGCCGCATCCGCGCCCGCGACGGCAGCGAACGCTGGGTCGAGCATGTGGCCAAACGGGTATTCGACGCCGAGGGCAAGCCACGCGGCTGGCGCGGGTCGTATGCGAATATCACGCAAAGGCGGCAGGCCGAACAACAGCTCGATTTCGTCACCCGCCGCGATCCCCTGACCGGCTTGTCCAACCGCGCCCTGTTCGGCGAATTGCTGGTGCACGCCGTGACGCAGGCCGGGCACGCGCAATCCGAGTTTGCGCTGCTATTCGTCAACCTCGACAACTTCATGACCATCAATGAAAGTCTGGGACACAGTGCCGGCGACCGCTTGCTCACCGAGGTGGCGACGCGCCTGCGCGCGCTGTTGCCCGGGGTGGATGCGATCGCGCGCGTGGGCGGCGACGAGTTCAATATCGTGCTCGAGCGCGATACGAACGCGCCCGGCGTCGACCTGGTCGCACAGCGCATCATCGACGCCCTGTCCCTGCCATACCAGCTGGACGGCACCAGCGCCTACGTCGGCGCCTGCGTCGGCATCGCCCTGTATCCGGCCGATGGCGCCGATGTGGGTAGCTTGCAAAGCAATGCCGCCGCGGCCCTGCACCAGGCCAAGGCCAAGGGCCCGGGCAGCTTGCGCTTTTTCTCGCCGGAAATGAGTAGCCGCGCCAGGGAAAGGCTGGCACTGGAAGCGGACTTGCGCGGCGCGCTCGAACGGCGCGAGTTTTCGCTGCATTACCAGCCCCAGCTGGACTTGCGCAGCGGCGAACTGGTCGGCCTGGAAGCGCTGATCCGCTGGACCCATCCAGTGCGCGGGGATGTGGCGCCGGTCTCGTTTATCCCGCTGGCCGAGGAATGCGGCCTGATCGTCGAACTGGGCGACTGGGTCTTGAAAACGGCTTGCCAGCAGATCCGGCGCTGGAGCGACGCCGGGCTGGCGCCGCGCCACACGGCGGTGAATATCTCGGCGGTGCAGCTCAGCCGCGGGCGCTTGCTGGAGTCGGTCAAGTGCGCGCTCGACGAGGCCGGCATCGCCCCGCAACAGCTGGAACTCGAAATCACCGAAAGCTTCGTGATGCTCGAACGCGAGCTCGCGTTCCAGTCGCTGGCCGACTTGCGCGCGCTCGGGGTGCGCCTGTCGATTGACGATTTCGGCACCGGCTACTCGTCGCTTGCCTATCTGCAGCAACTCAAGGTCCACAAGCTCAAGATCGACATGTCCTTCGTGCGCGACATGATGAACAATAGCGGCAACGCGGCCATTGTGCGGGCCGTGATCGCGCTCGGGCAAAGCCTGGGGCTGGAAGTGATCGCCGAGGGCGTGGAAGAGGCCGGACAGGCGCGCTACCTGCGCGACCTGGGCTGCGACGTGATGCAGGGCTATCTGTTCAGCCGGCCCTTGATGGGCGACGCCACCAGCGCCTTCCTCGCCGATTTCAGTACCCGCCACGTCACTTTTTAGGCGAGCGCCTGGGCTGAATGCTGAGTTTGGCCTTGAGTCTTTTCACATCGCCCGATGCGATCAAGAGGTCGACGATGGCGTTCATTTCCTCCACGGAAATGGGGCCGTCGTTCCTGACCAGGTTGGACAGCTCGACCTGCGAGTCGTAGCGCCCGGCCACGATCACTTGCTGGCGCACCTTGGGGTCGTTCAGGTACTTCGCCATGATGACTTCGGGCACGATGCCGATATCGGCATGGTCGGCCAGCACGAAGCGGATCACGCTTTCATTGGAGTCGACCAGATACGCCTTGAAATTTTTCTTGATATAGGTTTCGTCGGGGTTGTTGTTGAATAGCTGGTAATGATAGCCGCGCACCCCGGCTACCGTGGGCAGCGTCAAATCGTCGAACACCTTGTGCCCGCCGAAGCGGTTGGCGCGGCGCGCGAAATAGATATCGCCGCTGGTGAAGATGGTCTTGGTCGGCAGCAAGCCGAGTTCCGGCCTGGTCCACGCGGTGGTGCGCAAGGGATACACGTCGGCTTCCTTGTCGATGAAGACGCGGTCGAGGCGCAGGCGCGGGTAAATGATCAGTTCGAAATGAAACTTGTCCTGCACGTCGTTCATCCGGTTGACGAAATCGGCCAGCTCGCCCTTGGGCACCTTGCGACTGTCCAGGTACATGAGCTGGGCCCACGAATCGGTGGCGACGATGACCTTGATGCGGGCCTGCGCGCCAGCGGCGGCGAGCGCCAGGCACACCGCCAGCAAGGCGGACTTCAGCAGCATTCGATAGTGGCTCACCGTGCACTCGCTTCAGAAGAAGATCTTGGTACAGGATACCGCGAAACAAGATTTCCATCCAATACAGCGCGCGCCGATTGCCACGGTGCCGGGCGCTTTGCCGTTCGTCGTCAGCGGGCCTGGATCATCCCCTGGATGACGCTGGCCATGCCTTCGACCACCTTGCTCATGCTGGCGTAGTCGAGTTTGTCGGGGGTGTCGCTGCCACGATGATAGTGCGGATAGCGCATGGTCGCGGTATCGGTAATCATGACCGCGTCGTAGCCCTCCTTGTTGTAGGAAGTGTGATCGGACCAGGTGACGCCCTTGACGAACGATGGCGCGGCCAGCGACTCGGCTGGGAAGGTGGAGGCCTTGCGGAACGCCGCCACGGTTTTGCGGACCAGCCCGGTCGAGCCGAGCGTGCCGACAAAGGCGATGAAATTGCCCTGGTCCGGGTAAAAGGCGGACACGCCGGGTGGATAGCGCTGGCTGTTCTTGTCGCTGGAGTAGTAGCCGATGGTTTCCAGGACCAGTGCCGCCTCGACACGCTCGCCGCGCGCCTTGAGCGCCCGGGCGTGATGGCGGCTGCCCATGCCTTCGCCGCCGAAATAGGGCGGTTCCTCGTTGACGAACAGGACAAACCTGAGTTCGTTACCGGGGGCGGGGATCACGCGCTTGAACATGCGCGCCAGTTCGAGCACGGCGGCGGTGCCGCTGCCGTTGTCGTTGGCGCCCGGCGTGCCCGGCGCGGAATCGTAATGCGCGCCGACGATATAGACGCGCTCCGGCCGCTTGCCCTTGGCAACATTGGCGATCGACACTTCCAGGTTGCGCACGCGCTGGCCGTCATAGGCATAGTCGTCGCGCCGCACCGCGTAGCCCTGGGCGGCGAGGGTGGCTTCGAGGTACAGGGCGGCTTTTTCGAGCGCGGCCGGGGTGCTAGTGTTGTGTTCGCTTGAAGCGATATGGCGCACATGGGCGGCCAGGCGGGCGGGCAGGTCGGCTTGCGGCGCGGCAGCGGCGGGAGCGGTCAGCGCGGCGGCCAGCACGGCCATGGTGGTGTTGAACAGCGTGCTCATACGAATGCGCATTGTGGCCCTGGAATCGGTGGACAGGATGAATGGCCGTGAAGTTCCCGGCCAGGCGGAGTGACGACAAGCGCGATTGTACAGCCGGGGCCGGGTCTGGATGCCAGACCCGGCCCCGGCGGGGAGACGGGATTTATTGCGCAGCGGTCCAGCCGCCGCCGAGCACGCGGTACAGCGTGACCTGGTTTTGCAGCCGCTGCAAATTGGCTTGCACCGCCGCCTGTTCGGCGGAAAACAGCGAGCGCTGGGCATCGAGCAAATCGAGATAGCTGGAGGCGCCGCTGCGGTAGCGCAAGTCCGACAGCGTGAAGCGCTCGGCCTCGGCCTGGGCCACCGAACGCTGGGCGCGCAGCTGCTCGCCGAACGTGGCCTGGCCCGCCAGCGCGTCCGACACTTCGCGGAATGCCGTCTGCACCGATTTTTCGTACTGCGCCACGGCGATGTCGCGCCCCGCCTTGGCGCTGCCCAGGTTGGCGTTGTTGCGGCCGTAGTCGAAGATCGGCAGCACCATCTGCGGCGCAAAGCTCCAGCCGTAGGAACCGCTCTTGAACAAGCCGCTCAGCTCCTTGCTGGCGCTGCCGGCGCTGCCCGTGAGCGTGATGCGCGGGAAGAAAGCCGCGCGCGCCGCGCCGATGTTGGCATTGGCGGCGATCAGCTGCTGCTCGGCGGCGCGGATGTCCGGGCGCACCGTCAGCAAGTCCGACGGCAAGCCTGCCGGCAATTCGCTCAGCGACATCGCCGCCAGCGTGGTGCTGGTATCCGGCCCGGCCGGCAAGGTCTGGCCGACCAGCAAGGTCAGCAGATTGAGGTCCTGGGCGCGCTGGCGCTGTTGCTGGGCCAGCACCACGCGGGCGCTGTCGGCCAGCGACAATCCCTGTTGCAGGTCGAGCTTGGACACCACGCCATGGTCGAACTTGAGCTGGATCAGCTTGAGCGATTCCTCGCGCGCGCCCAGGGTTTTTTGCGTCAGGCCCAGCAATTCTTCATCGGCCAGCAGGCTCAGATAAGCGTTGGCGACCGAGGCGACCAGGCTGATGTGGGTGCTCTTGCGTGCTTCCTCGCTGGCCAGGTACTGGGCCAGGCCGGCGTCGCTCAGGCTGCGCACGCGGCCGAACAGGTCCAGCTCGAACGAGCTGATGCCAAACCCGGCCGTGTAGCTGCTGTTGATGCTGTCGTCCGCTCCCGGCACGCGGCTGCCGCTGACGCTGGCGTTGAGCGAAGGCAGGCGCTCGGCGCGGCGGATCTGGTGCTGCGCGCGGGCCTGTTCGATATTCAGGATCGCCACGCGCAGGTCGCGGTTATTGGCCAGCGCCAGTTCGATCAGTTGCTTCAGGCGTGCATCGGCGAAGAAGCGCTGCCAGGCGATGCTTGATGCCGCTTCGGTGCTGGCGCTGCTCATCGCTGGCGCCGGGAAGGCGGGTGCCACCGGCGCGGCCGGACGCTCGTACTTGGGCGCCATCGAGGCGCAGCCGGCCAGGACCAGGGCCAGGGCCAGCGGAGACAGCCGGGTCATCAAGGTGGTCAATTTATGCGTCATGTTTTACCTCTGCGGTCAAAGCGGCGCCCTCTTCGTGCGCGTATTTCTTGCGCTGGCGCTCGCTGCCCTTGAATAGTTTGCGCACCACCACGAAGAACACGGGGATGAAGAACACGCCCAGTGCGGTCGCGGTGAGCATGCCGCCGGCCACGCCGGTACCGATGGCGCGCTGGCTGGCCGAACCGGCGCCGCTGGCGATCACCAGCGGCATCACGCCGAGGATGAAGGCAAACGAGGTCATCAGGATCGGACGGAAGCGCAGGTGGCACGCTTCGATGGCCGCTTCCACCAGCGGTTTGCCCTGCGCCTGCAAGTCCTTGGCGAATTCGATGATCAGGACCGCATTCTTGGCACCGAGACCGATGATGGTGATCAGGCCGACCTTGAAGTAGACGTCATTCGGGAAGCCGCGCCCGCCGGCCGCGATCAGCGCGCCCAGCACGCCGAGCGGCACCACCAGCAGCACGGCCACCGGAATCGACCAGCTTTCGTACAGCGCGGCCAGGGCCAGGAATACCGCCAGCAAGGCGAAACCGAGCAGCACGAACACAGTCGAGCCGGACAGTTTTTCTTCGCGCGACTGGCCAGTCCATTCGAAGCCGAAGCCCGGCGGCAATTCGGACGCGATGCGTTCCATTTCAGCCAGCGCGTCGCCGGTGCTGCGGCCCGGGGCGGCGTCGCCCGCGATGCGCATGGTCGGGTAACCGTTGTAGCGCACCGTCTGCATCGGGCCGGTGATCCAGCGCGTGGTGGCGAACGAGGATAGCGGCACTTGCTGGCCCTTGTTGTTGACCGCGTTCAGCCTCAAGAGGTCTTCCGGCTGCATGCGGTCCTTGGCGTCGGCCTGGACCACCACGCGCTGCAAGCGCCCGGCATTCGGGAAGTCGTTCACGTAGGACGAGCCGAGCGAGGTCGAAATGGCGGTGTTGATGGCGTCAAACGTCACGCCCTGGGCGCTGGCCTTGTCGCGGTCGATGTCGAGCTGCACCTGCGGCGCATCTTCCAGGCCTTCCGGACGCACGCCGGCCAGCACGGGGCTCTTGCTGGCCGCGCCGAGCACCTGGCCGCGCGCGGCGAGCAGGGCGGCGCGTCCGAGGCCGGCACGGTCTTGCAGGCGGAACGAGAAGCCGGTGCTGCTGCCCAGTTCGGGAATCGGCGGCGGGCTGATGGCGAAGATGAAAGCGTCGCGTACGCGGCTCATGCGGCCCGAAATGCGCCCGGCCACGTCGCCGGCGCTATGGCCGGCGCCTTCACGCTCTTTCCAGTTCTTGAGCGTGATGAAGCCGAGCGCCATGTTCTGGCCGGAGCCGGAAAAGCTGAAGCCCTGCACCCCGACCATGCTGGCCACTTCCGGCTGCTTGAGGATGAAGTCTTCCGCTTCGCGCAGCGCCTTGCCGGTGCGTTCCAGCGTGGCGCCAGGCGGCAGCTGGAAGTTGGCGATGATGTAGCCCTGGTCTTCGTTCGGCAGGAAGGAGTTCGGCAAACGCACGAACAGCAGCCCGACCACGGCGACCAGCGCGACGAACACGATCATCGAGCGGCCGGTGTGGCGCAAGGTGGTGGCGACCCAGCCTTCGTACTTCTTGGCGGTGCGCGTGAAGCCGCGGTTGAACCAGCCGAAGAAGCCTTTCTTGGCGTGGTTGTGGCCGGCTTCGACGGGTTTCAAGAAGTGGGCGCACATGGCCGGCGTGAGCGAGAGCGCCATGAAAGCCGAGAACAGGATCGACGAGACCATCACCGCCGAAAACTGGCGGTAAATATTACCGACCGCGCCGCCAAAGAAGGCCAGCGGCACGAACACCGATACCAGCACCACGGTCACGCCGATGATGGCGCCCGAAATCTGGCCCATCGCCTTGCGCGTCGCTTCCAGCGGCGGCAAGCCTTCTTCGCTCATGATGCGTTCGACGTTTTCGACCACCACGATGGCGTCATCGACCACGATACCGATCACCAGCACCATGCCGAACATGGTGAGCACGTTGATCGAAAAGCCCAGCGCCAGCAGGGTCGCGAGCGAGCCGAGCAGCGCCACCGGCACCACGATGGTGGGAATCAGGGTGTAGCGGAAATTTTGCAGGAACAGGTACATCACCAGGAATACCAGGATCACCGCTTCGACCAGGGTTTCCAGCACTTGCTTGATGGAGATCTCGACGAACGCGGAGCTGTCGAACGGCACCGCGTATTTCATCCCGGCCGGGAAGTATTTGGACAGTTCGTTCATGCGCGCGCGCACCAGCTTGGCCGTTTCCAGCGCATTGCCGCTCGGCGAAAGCTGGATGCCGATGCCGGTCGACGGCTTGCCGTTCAGGCGCGCCGAGGTGGAGTAGCTCTGGCCGCCGATTTCGATGCGGGCCACGTCTTTCAGGCGCACGGTCGCGCCCTCCGGATTGGAGCGCAGAATGATGTTGCCGAACTGCTCGATGCTGGCCAGCTGGCCGGTCACGACCACGGTGGCGGTGATGGCTTGTCCGCCCAGGTTCGGCAAGTCGCCGATGGTGCCCGAGGCGACTTGCGCATTCTGGGTGCGGATGGCGTTGTTCACGTCGGCCGGCGACAGGTTGAAGCCCACCAGCTTGGCCGGATCGATCCAGATGCGCATGGCTTTTTCGGTACCGAACAACTGGGCCTGGCCCACGCCGCGAATACGCTGGATTTCCGGCAGTACGGTGCGCGAGGCGTAGTCGCCGAGCGCAATCGGGTCCCATTTCGGGTCGTCCGACGAGAGGATGGTAAACAGCAGGAAGTTCGAGCGCGCCTTGTCCACGCGCACGCCCTGCTGCACCACCGCCTGCGGCAGGCGCGGGGTGGCGCGCCCGAGGCGGTTCTGCACGTCGACCTGGGCCAGGTCGGCATTGGTGCCGGTCTCGAAACTGAGCGTGATGGTGCCGGTGCCGTTGGCCTGGCTGTTCGATTCCATGTAGATCAGGCCGGGCGAACCGTTCATCTCGCGTTCGATCACGCTGATGACGCTGTCCTCCAGGGTCTGGGCCGACGCGCCCGGGTAGGAGGTGGTGACCACGATGGCCGGCGGCGCCACGGTGGGGTATTGGGCGATCGGCAGCTGGGTGATCGCCACCGCGCCGACAACCATGATGAATAATGCGATCACCCACGCAAAAATGGGGCGGTCAATAAAGAAACGAGCCATGAAGGAGTCCTGTTATATGTTTAACGGCTGGCGGCCGCGGCGGCACTGGCCGCCGGCGCAGCGCTGGCAGCGGGTGCGGCAGCGGCGGGAGCGCTACCGGCGGCTGGCGCTGCGCCCGGCGTCCATGGCACCGGCTTGACCGTCATGCCGGGCGCCTGCATCTTCTGGAAGCCATCGACCACGACCTGCTCGCCCGGCTTGATGCCTTCGAGGACAATCCATTTGCCGTTCTGCTGCGAGGCCACCTTGACCGGACGCGGGCCGGGTTTGCCGTCCTGGCCGACGATGATGACCGTGTCGCCCTGGCTGCCGCGCGTGACGGCTTGCTGGGGAATGAGCATGCCGGCCGGCAGTTCAGCCTGCGACAGGCGCACGCGCACGTACTGGCCGGGCAGCAGCAAGCCATCCTGGTTCGGCACTTCGGCGCGCAGGGTGACCTGGCCCGAGGTCGGGTCGACGCTCACGTCGGAAAACAGCAGCTTGCCCTTGCTTGGCAGTTCGGAGCCGTCTTCCAGCAAGATCGATACCGGCAGCGACTCGGCGTTGCGCACTTTCAGGTTGGCCGACTTGCGCAGGCGCTGCAGGTCGGAGGCCGACTGGGTGAAGTTGACGTAGACGTGATTGGTTTGCTGGATCAGGGCCAGCTGGGTCGCTTCGGTGGCGCTGACCAGCGCGCCTTCGGTGACCAGGGCGCGCCCGATACGGCCGGCGATCGGCGCCGTGACCCGGGTGTAGCCGTTATTGATCCGGGCGATCTGCAGCGCCGCTTTGGCGGCTGCCACGTCGGCCTCGGCCTGCTTCTGGGTGGCCACGACGTTGATGTATTCCTGCTTGCTGACCGCGTTCGCTTCCACCAGCGGCTTGTAGCGTTCGGCCTGGGCGGCGGCCTGGGTCAGGTTGGCCTGGGCCTTGCCGAGGGCCGCCTGGGCGCTCAGCAGCGAGGCGGCGTACGACGCCGGATCGATCTGGAACAGTTCCTGGCCGGCCTTGACTTCGCTACCCTCTGTAAACAAGCGCTTGAGCACCACGCCATTCACCCGCGCCCGGACCTGGGCCACGCGGATCGGTTCGACCCGGCCCGGCAGTTCGGTTTGCAGGGCGACCGGTTCGAAGTTGGCTGTAATCACCCCCACTTCCGGCGGCGGGCGCTGGGCGCCAGCGCCGGGCGCGGCGTCTTTCTTGTCGCCGCAGGCCGATAACAAAGCCAGCGCAGCGAGCGTGCAGGCGGCGATCCGGGTCAGGGACGGGGAAGGGAGGAGGGTGTGGCGCATTACGTGTGCATCCTTTAAGTAAGGGATGGGCTGTGGTTACATCCGCCGGAGGGGTGTAATTACGAACTTCATCGCGGGCTTCCTGATTTTGGAATATACTAACATGACTGTATGTTTAATGTTTGACGCCCCCTGAAAGGGAGGAGTTGCATGGTCCGCAGGACAAAGGAAGATGCGCTGGCGACGCGCGACAGCATCATGGATGCCGCGGAACAGCTGTTTGTCGAGCAGGGGGTGTCGGGAACCACCTTGCAGCATATCGCGACGGCGGCGGGCGTGACGCGCGGTGCGATTTACTGGCATTTCGAGGATAAGGGTGCGCTGTTCAACGCCATGATGGAACGCGCCACCATGCCGCTCGAAGCGGCGATGCAGACGCTCGACTGCGCGGCCGGGGCCGACCCGCTGGGGCATTTGCGCAGCTATGCGCTGTGCGTGTTCGACTTGACCATTCACGATCCGAAGGCGCGCCGGGTGTTCGAGATTGCCACCCTGAAACTCGAATATGTCGGCGAAATGTCGGCCATGCGGGGGCGCCGCAGGCAGCATCGCGAGCAGTTCATGGCCAGTGCCGAACGGATTGTGAGGGAAGGGATCGCCCATGGCCGGTTAAAAGGCACGGTCAAGCCGCATGCGGCGGCGCTGGGATTGTTCATCCTGATCGAAGGGCTGGTGCGCAGCTGGCTGATCACGCCCGATTTCGACCTGGAGCAGCTGGGCGCGGAAATCGTCGATACGCATCTTGATTCTCTCCGCGCCTGACGACAATGGTCGTGATTTTCGGGATCGGGTTTCCGGCGCCGGACGGATGCATCCGTCCGGTCCGGGTCGGAGCGATGCTTAACGCATGCCCGTAATGATCTGTTTCAGCTTGCCCGAATCGGCGCAGAACGCACGGATGCCTTCCGCCAGCTTCTCGGTCGCCATCGCATCTTCATTCATCATGAAGCGGAACGTCTTTTCATCAATCGCCACCTTCTCGATCGACACCGCCGACGCGCTCGGAGTCAGCTTGCGCTCGACCGGCTCATTGCTGTCGGCGAGCTTTTGCAGCAGCTCGGGGCTGATGGTCAGCAGGTCGCAGCCGGCCAGTTCCAGGATCTGCGAGGTATTGCGGAAGCTCGCGCCCATCACTTCGGTGGTGTAGCCGAACTTGCGGTAGTAGTTATAAATGCGCTTGACCGATTGCACGCCCGGGTCTTCCGCGCCCGTGTACTCAAGATCGTTGGCCTTCTTGAACCAGTCGTAGATGCGCCCGACGAACGGTGAAATGAGCTGCGCGCCCGCTTCGGCGCAGGCAATCGCCTGGGCCAGCGAAAACAGCAAGGTCATATTGCAGCGGATGCCTTCCTTCTGCAAGATCTCGGCGGCGCGGATGCCTTCCCAGGTCGACGCGATCTTGATCAGCACGCGCTCGCGGCCTGCGCCGGCGTCTTCGTACAGGGCGATCAGCTCGCGGCCCTTGGCGACGGTCGCTTCGGTATCGAACGACAGGCGCGCATCGATCTCGGTGGAGACGCGGCCCGGAATGATCTTGAGGATTTCCATGCCGAAGGCGACCAGCACGCGGTCGATCACGTCGCCGGTGGACAGGTCCGGAAAGTCGCGCACGGCTTTTTCGAGCAGGGGTTTGTATTCGGGTTTTTGCACCGCCTTGAGGATCAGCGACGGATTGGTGGTCGCGTCGCGCGGCGTGTACTGTTTGATCGACTGGAAATCGCCGGTGTCGGCAACGACCTTGGTGAATTGCTTGAGTTGTTCGAGTTGGTTCATGGTTGCGCTAACGGGTAAGGAGATCGAACCTTATTGTACAACCATGTACAGACTTGTCTATCCGATAAAGGAATCGAACTGCATGTCGAATTCCTGCAACGCCTTTTGCGCATTCTGCATCTTCTTGCGGAACTCCGGCCCGCGCTGCAAGGCCAGGCCCACCGCCAGCACGTCGATCACCACCAGATAGGCCAGGCGCGCCGAAATCGGCGTGTACGGGTCGATATTGAACACCAGGTCGATCGGAATGAGCACCGTGGCCATGTCGGCCAGCGGGGTGCCCGAGGGCGCCAGCACGATCACGTCGGCCCCGCCACGGCGCGCCAGCTTGGCCGAACGCACCAGCGCCGAGTTGTTGCCGCGCTGGGAAATGGCCACTACGGCGTCGCCCGCGTGCAGCAGCGAGGCGGCGATGCTGTGGATGGCCGGATCGGCGTAGGCCACGGTCGGCACGCCGGAGCGGAAGAATTTGTGCTGGGCGTCGGTGGCGACGATGCCGGACGTGCCCTGGCCATAGAACTCGATCTTTTTCGCGCGCGACAAAATATCGAGCGCGCGCTGGATCGCTTCGGGATTGAGGTTGTTGCGCAGGTCGAGCAGGGTGTTGATGGAACGGCTGCAGATCTTGTTGACCAGGTCCGCCGCCAGGTCGTCCTGGGTTGGCTGTTCGTTGGCGCCGGGCAGGGCCAGGGCCAGGCCCTGCGCCAGTTTCAGCTTGAATTCATGCCAGCCGTCGTAGCCGAGGGTGCGGCAAAAGCGCACCACGGTCGGCTCGGACACCTGGGCGCTCTTGGCCAGCGCCGTGATGTTCTGGCTGACCGTGGCCGCCGGTTGTTCAAGCACCGCCAGCGCGACTTTTTTCTCGGACTTCGAGAGGGAATCGAGCTGGGTGCGGATGGAGTCGAGTAGCACTGGTTCAGTCTTCGGGGAAGGGTGAAGCAGGGGTTTCGCGGTGCACCGCACCGCGCCTGCGTAACGGTCTGGCCATGCAGGGCCAGACTCCTTGCGCTTCCATTTTTAGTCCTCGGGAAGGGCTTCTTCGCGCCACTGCAAGCCATCGCGTCCGATCAGGGCGCTGGCTGCGGCAGGGCCCCAGGTGCCGGCGCTGTATGGAATCGGTACGCTGTCTTCCTGGTCCCAGTGGTCGAGGATCGGTTCGACCCATTCCCACGCCGCTTCCAGCTCGTCGCCGCGCATGAACAAGGTCAGTTGGCCGCGCAGTACGTCGAGCAGCAGGCGCTCGTAGGCATCCATGCGCGGGGTCTTGAACTGCTCGCGGAAATCGAGTTCGAGTTCGGCTTGTTTGAGGCGCATGCTGTCGCCCGGGGTCTTGGCCATCAGGTTCAGCGACAGGCCTTCGTCCGGCTGCAGGCGGATCACCAGGCTGTTTGGCTGGAAGCTGCTGGTCGGCTGGTTGAAGATCGAGTGCGGAATCTGCTTGAAGCGCACCACGATTTCAGCCAGGCCGTCAGCCATGCGCTTGCCGGTGCGCAGATAGAACGGCACGCCGGCCCAGCGCCAGGTATCGATTTCGGCCTTGATGGCGACGAAGGTTTCGGTGCGCGACTGTTGCGGCGCGTCCGGTTCATCGCGGTAGCTCGGCACGGCCTTGCCGTCGACATGACCGGCGCGATACTGGCCGCGCACGATGTTTTGCGCCAGCGTGGTCGGGGTGAAGCGCTTGAGGGAGCGCAGCACCTGCAGCTTGGCGTCGCGCACGGCGTCGGGAGCGATCGAGGTGGGCGGTTCCATGGCGACGATACAGAGCAGCTGCAACAGGTGATTTTGCAGCATGTCGCGCAGGGCGCCGGAGGTGTCGTAATAACCCATGCGGTTGCCCACGCCGATTTTTTCGGCGATGGTGATCTGCACGTCCGAAATCCACTCGCGGCGCCACAGCGGCTCGAACAGGATGTTCCCGAAGCGCAGGGCCAGCAGGTTCTGGACGGTCTCTTTGCCGAGGTAGTGGTCGATCCGGTAGATCTGCGATTCGGCGAAGACCTTGCCGACTTCGGCGTTGATCTGCTTGGCCGATTCCAGGTCGCGTCCGAGCGGTTTTTCGAGTACCACGCGCGAGTTGGCGGTGGCAAGACCCGCGCTGGCGAGGTTGTCGCAAATTTGCGCGAACAGGTGCGGCGGCGTGGCCAGGTAATAGACGCGGGTGATCTTGTCGTCGTTGCGCAGGGCGTCGACCAGCGCGCCGTAAGTGGAGGCGTCGGTGGCGTTGAGCGAGACGTAGACGATGCGCTTGACGAAATTGGCCCAGCCTTCTTCGACCAGCTTCTTGACGTGCGGCTTTGAGGTGCTGTCGACGGTTTGCAGGAATTCTTCTTGCGAGATGTCGTTGCGGCCGACGCAGATGATGCGGGCGGTCTGCGGCAGGTCCTTGGCGACATCGCGCGCGTACATCGCAGGGAGCAGCTTGCGCATCGACAGATCGCCGCTGCCGCCAAAAAGAACGAGGTCAAAATCGGTAAGAGCCATAGTATGTGATCGCTGAAAGTAGGGGGCCGGATGATGATGCCGCTAGTTGCCGATGGCTGGCGCACGCAAGAGAGCGCAAGCAGAAAGGGTAGCAAAGCTGGTTGTGTAAATTTACTACATATTTAGATGGTTCGCAAGAAATTTTACTACGCATTTCCGTCTTGGCCTGATTGCGTGGGCCTTCTCGAAAACCTGTGGATGCCGCAAGGTCAAGGATCGCTGCGCTGATAACCTTGCCTGGAACGGATGAGGAACGGGCAAGCGCACGACCGCCCCGCCTCGTGCCCGGCGCACAGCCCTTTTTCAAGGTATGTGCAATTGGACATGTTACCGAATCGAATCGTCGACATGTCGCCTGACTTCTCGGAGGATTCATCATGCAATCGATCCACCCACTCACGGCCGCCCTGGCCGTCCTGTTCGCCGCATCGGGCGGCAGCGCGCTGGCCCAGGACGATCACGCCCATGCGGGCTTCTGCGCGCCGACGACCAAGGCCACCCCCGTGCTGAGCACCAGCGATTTCGATGGCGACGGAACAGTGACGAGGAACGACATCCGCCTGCTCAGGCAGCAGGTCAGGACGGGCCAGTACATCGCCTTTTTCGAGCGCAACGCCGATCATGTCCTCGACCGCAAGGATATCGCGATAGCGACAGCCGAAGCCGGGGCGAAGAGCACTGAACTCGACCGCCAGCTGGCCGCCGCCTACCGGGCAACGAAGGCTTACCGCAACATCCGCGCCGCCATCCGCGCCGGTTTCGTGCCGTGGACGCCGTCCTTCCACGGCCACGGCACGCATTGGGTCCAGGTTCCGCAAAAAGGCTCGCTGGGCTACGCGTTCGACCCTGGCGCGCCGGAAGGGCTCAATTACGATGCCAGGGGCCGCCTGTGGGCCGTTTTCTACTATTCCGGGCCCTCGCCAACCCGCCTCAATGGGGAAAAATATCCGCCCGGCGACAGTTATGTGCCGAACCTGCACGCCTTTGGTGAGGGATTTGCCGGCGACACGGATGTCTGGCACCATCACAATGGCGTTTGCTTCACGGGGCTGAACTACGAACATCCCACCCTGGATGCGCGCAAACTGACGTTCCGGCAGGGACTGAGCCCGAAAGAGTGCCTGCCGGCCAGTGCCATCGCAAAAGGCTTGCCGGTCGCCCCCGACGTCAAATGGACGCCGCAATTCCACATGCTGCATGCCTGGATCTACGAGTTGAACCGCTGCGGCACCTTTGCCGACGCGGATCCGGACCTGGCGACGCGTTCTCCGCTCCTGGAAAGCACCATGCCGAAGGAGGGCGGCGATCCGCAGGCGCCGCATCCGGCCTATCCGTTTGCCGGAGGCACCCTGTGCGCCTGGCTCAGTGAGCTCGGCCAGACGCCGGCTTCCTGCGCGCAGCGCAAGTGACGAGCATCGCGCACTGCCGGGATGGCCCTGTCACCGCACCGGCAGGCGAATCGTAAACGTGGTTCCCTTGTCCTTGCCCGCGCTGGCCACCGACAAGGTGCCGCCATGCAGTTCCACCAGATGCCGCGCGATGTACAGACCCAGTCCCAGTCCCGCGGCATTGGCGTGGCGCTGCAAATTGAAGGCCCCGAACACATGCGGCAGATCGTCCGCCGCGATCCCCTGGCCGGAATCGGCCACGGCGATCTCCACCTGTTCGGCGCCCTGGCTGATATCGACGCGGATGGTGCCGCCGCGCGGCGTGAACTTGATCGCGTTGAACAGCAGGTTCCACAGCACCTGCTGCAAACGCCGTCCATCGGCCTCCAGATGCACCTGGTCGCCATGGTCGGGCGGCGTCACGGCGAGCACAATCTCCTTTTCGCTGGCGTTGCCTTCCACCGTCGACAGCGCGTCGCGCAGCACCTGGCCCAGCACCACCGGCGTGCGCGCAATCGACATTTGCCCGGTCAGCGTGCGCGCCGCGTCGATCAGGTCATCGATCATGGCCGCTTCCTGGCCGATGTGCACGCGCATCGCCGTCAGGCCGGTTTCCACCTTGGCCGGCAGGTCCGGCACGGTCTTGAGCAGCACCTCGATGCGCATCGACAGCGCCGACAGCGGCGTGCGCATTTCGTGCGACACCGTGGCCAGGAACAGATCGCGCGCGCGGTTGACGCGATTGAGTTCTTCGATGGTTTCGCGCTGGCGGTCGATCGACCCGGCCAGCGTTTGCAGCAGCGCGCCGTAGGTCGCCAGGCGCGCTTCCGACACCGGCGACTCAAGCCGCACTTCGCTCCACAGCGCATTGCCCGACACGCCCACCGCCGCGCCGATGCGCTCGCAGGCCATGGGCGAACTGAAATCGCTGAAGCGCCAGCCGTACACCAGCACCCCGTACACCTGGCCGAACTGGGTCAGCGCCAGGCTGCATATGCGCATGCCGTGAAAACTGCCTTCCTCGGCGATGTCGCCTGCAAACACGCGCGCGGCGATGCGCCTTTCCAGCGCCGTGCCGGGGCCGTCGTCGCGCCACAGGGTCGAGGTGCCCAGTACGCGCGTGGTGGACGAGGCAACCAGCGGGCCGACCTGGCGCCAGCCGCGCACATCGTACAGCGACACCGTCAGTCCGCTGGCCTGCGCAAACTGGGTCAGCGGCGTGACCCATTCGTCCCAGTCGATGCCGGCGTCGCCGGCCACGGCCAGGTTGATCATGCCGGATTGTCGGTCGGCAGGTCGACCGAGTCAGGCAAGCGCGTTCCGTGCGCCACGGCGTCCTCGATGAGAGGACTCTGGCGCGACGGCGAGCGCGAAAGCAGGCCGTAATACGAGGAGAACGGCAGTTGCGGCACCACGCCGGCCGGATCGGCATGGCCGCTGGCTTCGTCGAGCAACTGCAAGCCGCCTTCGGCGATCACGTACTCGCGCGTGATCTGGCGATTGCGGCTGCCGCGCACCTTGGGCACGGCGATTGCGCGCCGCAGCACGGTGGAGATTTCGACGTAGTTAAGCAAAATGATGTTGTCGACCAGGTGCGAGCCCTTGAGTTCTTCGCTGATCTGCGAAATGCCCAGCAGTTCCGGGCTTTCGTAATTGAAGAGAATGGTCGCCAGCCGGTTCTTGAAGAAGGTGGCCAGCGCGTACAGGTAGTCGGCCACCTCGGAAGGACTGGTCATTTCATACACCGCGCAGGAATCGAACACCACGCAGTCGATGCCTTTTTCCTCGACCAGCTTGATGATGCGGTCGAAGTGGATGTCGAGTTCGAGTTCGAGCGGCGACTCGTAGTGGATGAACAGGTCGCCGCTATCCATCAGCGCGGCCAGGTCGAAACCGAGCGTGGCGGCGTTGCGGATCAACTGGCGCGGGTGTTCGTCCAGGCTGACCAGCAGCGTCTTGTGGCCGGTGCCGATGGCCGCGGTGAGGAACTGCACGCTCAACACCGTCTTGCCGGTGCCGGAGATGCCGCTGACCATGGTGACCGAGCCGGCGTACAGGCCGCCGTCCATCATGTCGTCGATGGCCTTGGAGCCGGTCGAGACACGCTGGTCGGAGGTTGGCTGGTCGTTCGAACTGATTGGGCGCGACTGCGCGCGGCGGTAGATGTGCACCCCGCGCCCGCCTTCGATGCGCATGGTGTGGCTGCCGCCGATGAAGTCCTGGCCGCGCGACTTGAGCACCGTCAGGCGCCGGTGCACGCGGCGGCGCTGCTCTTCGCGCGTGAGCGAGACGATGGTGTCGAACACGAAGCGCTCGTGCGACGGCACCGAGCCCAAGCTCTCGTCGCGTTCAGCCGTGACCATGGTGGTCACGCCCATGCGCGCCAGGCCTTCGATCAGCAGGTGCACGTCTTCGCGGAAGGGTTTGTCGTGCACCTCGGCGTACAGGCGCATCGGGGTCAGGCCGTCGATCAGCAGGCGCTTGGCGCCCATCGATTTGAGGGCGTCGGCAAAGGCGCCGTCGGCGTTGCGGAACTCGCTGAGCAGCACGGCGGGACTGGTCTGGATCACCTTGATCTTGCCGGCGTCGATCAGCCCTTGCAAGTCCCAATTGAAGCCAGCGGCGTCGCGCAGCAGCTTGGCCGCATCGAGCTCGAACGACACGATCACGCCCGGCTCGTCGTGCAGCGCAGCGCCGGCGTAAATGAAGCCGAGACCGAGCGTGGTCTTGCCGGTGCCGGGCGCGCCTTCCACGATCAGGTTGTTCCCGCGCGGGATGCCTCCAAGCAGAACTTCGTCCAGTCCGGCGATGCCTGTTTTGACCAGCATGTTCAATTGGCTTCCTTCAGTGTGTTTTGTGCATTCTTAATTGCACGCTAGTTTATCACCGGGCATTGAATCGTTCCGCCGCACGCGGCATTTTGCCGTGCACCGTTGTTCGCAGGTATATTACTCAGCGGAATCGATGACATTCAGAAGCGCATCGATCGCCCTGGCAGTGACTAACTCAATAGGATGGATATGAAATATTTGGTAATTGCGGCGGTTTTTTGTGTCGGACCGGCATGCGCGAGCGGGCTCGACGACATGAAGGCAGCGCTGGCGCTGTTGCAGGGGCAGGGCACGCTGCGCGCGGCGTATGAGGCGCGCGAAACGCACACGGAATTCGACGCCAAGCCGCTCAAGGGGCCGGAGACGGCGATGGCGGCGGCGCAGGTGGTGGACGATCCGGCCGGGCTGGAGATTCGCTGGGACCGCGGCTTGCTCAAGCGCGCGGCGGACGAGTCGAGCGTGGCGAAGGGGGCCAAGCGCAAGCAGGCGCTGACGCAGCTGGTGGCGTCGAGTTCGGCGCCGCGGCTGGCGGTGGCGGTCAATTACGCGCCGCGCTTGCTGCAGGCGCTGGCGATCAGCCAGTTCAAGTCGGAGCGCGCCGATACCTACCAGGGCAAGCCGGCCAGGCTGGTGGAGGTGGTGATGACGCCGCAGGAAGAGGTGAACCAGAACGTCAGCATCAAGGACAACACCATCGAGGCGCGCTTCTGGCTCGGGCCGGACGGGGTGCCGCTGGCGGCGGTGACGAATCACACGATCAAGGCCAAGTTCATGGTGTTCATGTCGTATGCGAAGACCACGAAGGAAGAGTTCACGTTCGGGGTGGTGAATAACCGGCTGGTGGTGCTCAAGCGCGAGATGCAGGGGAAAGAGAAGGGGCCGGGGACCGAGAATGAGTTCAAGAATTTGTATACGATGACGCCGAAGTTGTAGCGCACCCTAAAGCCGTCGTTCCCGCTAATGGCAGGAACGACGGTTTTTAAGCTAACGTGAAAGCGTGGATCATGGCCGGTACGCGTATTCCTCGCGCCCCGCCACATCCACCCTCAGCGACAGCACGTGTCCATTCAACGGATAGCTCTCGCGTTCCGCTTCCGGCCGTCCGTGGCTGGCGCTGGTCACATACAGGGTGCGCAGATCCTCGCCGCCAAACGCGATCATGGTCGGGCATTTGACCGGCAGCTTCACTTCGCGCAGCAGCTCACCCGACGCCGCAAAGCGCAGCAGCCGCGCGCCCTCGAACATCGCGCACCAGTACGCACCTTCGCTGTCCACTGTCGCGCCATCGGGCCGGCCGCCGTAATCGGCCGCCTTCTTATCGGGCGAAAACAGCTGGAAGGTTTCACGCGCCTTGGCCTCGCCGCTGGCCGCATCGAAGCGATAGCGGTCGATCCGGTGGGCGGCGGTGTCGGCGTGATACATCGCGTGTCCGTCCGGCGTGAAACCGAGTCCGTTGGAATTCATCATTCCGCCCGACCATTTGAGGCTGACAACGCCTTTCTCCAGGCAGAACATCTGCGCCGCCTGCTGGTCGCGCGGCTCGTAGATGGTGCCGACCCAGAAGCGCCCGGCCGGATCGACCCGGCCATCGTTAAAGCGCGTGGTGGCCATGTCGTACGGCGCGGCGGCGATGTCGGTGACGTCGTTGCTGGCCGTATCGAGGTGCACAAAGCCGGCGCGGGTGGCGACCACCAGGCCGCCGCCGGCGTGGATGGCCAGCGCCGCCGGTTCGCTCGCCATGCGCCACGAACGGTGCGCGCCGCTGCCCGGGTGCAGCGCGTGCACCGTGAAGCCGCCGATGTCGACCCAGTACAAGGTCTGTTCGCCGGCATGCCAGAGCGGGCATTCGCCCACCAGCATTGGCGTGTCGTGGACGACGGTAAAGGCGCCGGCGTCCATTACACCGCCGCCTTGGCCATGGCGATCAGGCCATTGGTGGAGCTGTCGTGCAGCTCGGGCTGCGCTTCGCCCGTCAGTTCGGCCTCGATCTTCTTGGCCAGCACCTTGCCCAGTTCGACGCCCCACTGATCGAAGCTGTTCACGTCCCAGATCACGCCCTGCACGAAGGTCTTGTGTTCGTACAGCGCGATCAGGGCGCCCAGCGTGTAGGGCTTGAGGTACTCCATCAGGATGGTATTGCTTGGACGGTTGCCGGGGAAGGTCTTGTGCGGCGCCAGCGTTTCGATGTCGGCCAGCGACAGTCCTTGCGACTGCAAATCGATGCGCACCTCGTCGATGGTTTTACCGCGCATGAAGGCTTCCGACTGGGCGAAGCAGTTGGCCAGCAGCGCGGCGTGGTGGTTTTCCAGTTCGTGCGCGGGACGCAGCGCGGCGATGAAGTCGATCGGCGTGACGTCGCTGCCCTGGTGCAGCAGCTGGAAGTAGGCGTGCTGGCCGTTGGTGCCGCAATCGCCCCAGATTACCGGACAGGTTGGCGTGTCGACCGGCTGGCCGCCCTTGGTCACGCGCTTGCCGTTGCTTTCCATGTCGAGCTGCTGGAGGTAGGCCGGGAAGCGGTTCAGGTCCTGGTGATACGGCGCGATCGACACCGAGCTGCAACCGAGGAACTGGCGGTTCCAGAAGCCCACCAGCGCAAGCAGCACCGGCATGTTGTCCTCCAAGGGCGTCTGCTGGAAGTGCTGGTCCATCGCGTGGGCGCCGGCCAGCAGGTCGCTGAAGTGGCCGAAACCGATTGCCAGTGCCACCGACAGGCCGATTGCCGACCATACCGAATAGCGTCCGCCGACCCAGTCCCAGAATGGAAACATATTGGCCGGGTCGATGCCGAAGGTCTTGATCGCTTCCGTGTTGGTGGAGACGGCGACGAAGTGGCGCGCCAGTGCGTCTTCCGGCGCGTTTTGCAGGAACCAGGCGCGCGCGGTTTGCGCGTTCATCATCGTTTCGGTGGTGGTGAAGGTCTTGGAGGCGATGATGAACAGGGTGGTTTCGGGATTGACCTTGCCCAGCGCGGCGTCCATGTCGTGGCCGTCGACGTTGGAGACGAAGTGCATGGTCAGGCGCGGGTGTGCGTATTGACGCAGCGCCAGGCAGACCATCTTCGGTCCCAGGTCGGAGCCGCCGATGCCGATGTTGACGATGTCGGTAATCGGTTTGCCGCTGTGGCCAAGCCAGGTGCCGGCGCGCACCGCGTCGGTGAAGAGGCGGACCCGGTCGAGCACCACGTGGACGTCGGCGTTGACATCCTGGCCGTCGACCACCAGCGGCGTGCCGCGCGGGGCGCGCAGGGCGGTGTGCAGCACGGCGCGCCGTTCGGTCAGGTTGATGTGCTCGCCGGCGAACATGGCGTCGCGCTGGCTTTCGATGCCGCGTTCCCGCGCCAGCTCGACCAGCAGTTCAAGCGTGCGCCCGTCAAGCCGGTTTTTTGAATAGTCTAGGAACAAACCCGCCGCATCGACGGTCAGTTTGGGGAAGCGTTGCGGGTCGGCGGCGAACAGGCCGCGCAATTCCCAGTCTTCGGCTTCGATCGCGTGCGTTTCGAGGGCCTGGAAGCTGGCGGTGGAGGTAAGGGCAGGCTGGCGCATTGGTACTCGCTGTTCGGTTGGTTAAGATCGGGTGCCGGCCGCGCGGCCAGCGCATCGAAGAAGATTATCCAATAATACAGAAATTCACGTAAATTCACTACATAAAATTGGCGGCCACGAGCGGTGGCGAGCCCGCATGACCGATGTTGCCGGGTCGCTTTATCGGCTGTGGAGTGGCAATTGGCGATTGAATTAAGCAAGCCGGATGACCAGAAGGTACGGTTTGCGCCAATTTTGTAGTAAAATTTCACGAAATAAATTCATAAGGAACGACCATGGCGTTGCATCCCGTAGTTGAATCGGTCACCAAACGCATCATCGAACGCAGCCGGCCATCGCGCGCGGCGTATCTGGCGCACCTCGACGCGGCGCGCGTCGACGGTCCGCAGCGCGGCGCGCTGTCGTGCACCAATCTGGCGCACGGCTTTGCCGCTTTCCCCGCCAACGACAAGCTGATGCTCAAGCAGGTGAAAAAGCCATCGGTGGCGATTGTCTCGGCGTACAACGACATGCTGTCGGCGCACCAGCCGTTCGAGCACTTCCCGGCCATGATCAAGGATGCGGTGCGCGAGGTTGGCGCGGTGGCGCAGTTCGCCGGCGGCGTGCCCGCCATGTGCGACGGCGTCACGCAAGGCCAGCCGGGCATGGAATTGTCGCTGTTTTCGCGCGACGCCATCGCCATGGCGACCGCGATCGCGCTGTCGCACAATATGTTCGATGCGGCCGTGTACCTGGGCGTGTGCGACAAGATCGTGCCGGGCCTGCTGATCGGCGCGCTGCACTTCGGCCACCTGCCGGCGGTGTTCGTGCCGGCCGGGCCGATGACGACCGGGATGTCGAACAAGGAAAAGGCGCGCATCCGCCAGCTGTACGCGCAGGGCAAGGCCACGCGCGACGAGCTGCTCGAATGCGAATCGCAGTCGTATCACGGCGCCGGCACCTGCACCTTCTACGGCACCGCCAACAGCAACCAGATGCTGATGGAAATCATGGGCCTGCACATGCCCGGCGCCGCCTTCATCACCCCCGGCACGGCGCTGCGCGACGGCCTCACGCGCGCCGCCGCCCAGCGCGCGGTCGCCATTTCGCAGCAGGGCGGCAGCTACACGCCGGTCGGCCAGATCGTCGATGAAAAGTGCATCGTCAACGCGGTGGTGGGCTTGCTGGCCACTGGCGGCTCGACCAACCACACCCTGCACCTGGTAGCCATCGCCAAGGCGGCCGGCATCGTGATCGACTGGAACGACTTCAACGAACTGTCGGCGATCATCCCGATGCTCACCCGGATCTATCCGAACGGCGACGCCGACGTGAACCACTTCCAGGCCGCCGGCGGCCCCGGTTTCGTGATCCGCGAACTGCTCGATGCGGGCCTGCTGCACGACGACGTGACCACCATCCTGGGCAAGGGTTTGCGCGCGCATTGCGCCGAACCGTTCCTTGATGGCGAAAAGGCGATCTGGAAGGAGCTGCCCGCGCTCACCGGCGACGACAGCGTGCTGCGGCCTGCCTCGGCGCCGTTCGCGCGCGACGGCGGCATGATCCTGGTGGCCGGTAACCTGGGCCGCGCGGTGATGAAGATCTCGGCCGTCAAGGAAGAGCACCGCATCGTCGAGGCACCGGCGCTGACCTTCAATTCGCAGGAAGACTTCATGCACGCCTACACGGCGGGCAAGCTCGATCGCGATTTCGTGGCCGTGCTGCGCTTCCAGGGGCCGCGCGCCAACGGCATGCCGGAACTGCACGCGCTCACGCCGGCGCTGGCCAATCTGCAAGATGCCGGGCGCCACGTGGCGCTGGTGACCGACGGACGCATGTCTGGCGCGTCGGGCAAGGTGCCGGCGGCGATCCACGTCTCGCCCGAGATCCTGGCGGGCGGCCCGCTGGGCCTGGTGCGCGACGGCGACATCATCCGCCTCGACGCCACCACCGGCACGCTCGAAGCGCTGGTGCCGGCTAGCGTGTGGGCCGCGCGCTCGCAAGCCACGGCCGACCTGTCGTCCAGCCATATCGGCATGGGCCGCGAATTGTTTACGATGTTCCGCAATGCGATCAGCGAAGCGGAGAAGGGCGCCACCACCTTCCCGCTGCCATCGCCGATTCCCACCACCGTGTCGCTGCACGACACCGCCGACATTGGCGACAGCGTGCCCGGCTCCGACGAAGACTTTTTGATCAAGAACCCAAAATGACCATGACCCTACTCGACATCATGCGCTCGGCGAGCGTGATTCCCGTGATTGCCATCGACGATCCAGAGCACGCGGTGCCGCTGGCAAAGGCGCTGGTTGCGGGCGGTATCCGCGTGCTCGAAGTGACGCTGCGCACCGCGCACGGCCTGGGCGCGATCCGCGCGATGGCGCAGGTGGAAGGCGCCATCGTCGGCGTTGGCACGCTGACGCAGGCCGATGAATTTGCGGCCGCGCGTGACGCCGGCGCGGTGTTCGGCGTTTCGCCGGGCCTGACGCCGGCGCTGATCGAGGCGGCGCGCAAGAGCGGCTTGCCGCTGCTGCCGGGCGTGATGACGCCGTCGGAAGTGATGGCCGCACGCGAAGCGGGTTTCCGCCAGCTCAAGCTGTTCCCGGCGGTGCCGGCCGGCGGCGTGGGCATGCTCAATGCGATCGGTGGTCCGCTGCCGGACGTGACGTTCTGCCCGACCGGCGGCATTTCGATCGAGACCGCGCCGCAGTTTTTGGCATGTAAGAACGTGGCCTGCGTGGGCGGTTCGTGGCTCACGCCGAAAGATGCGATCCTGGCCGGCGACTGGGCCCGCATCACTGAGCTGGCCAGGGCCGCTTCCGCGCTGCGTTAAGGCGGAGCTGCCGTGCTAGCGTGCTGGCGCGGCAAACCCGGGCGTCGCATGACGCCGGGGAGATCGGCATGGCGTCGGCCCTGTTCGGCGACGCCATCGATTACGCGCAGGTTCAAGTGCACGCGCGTCACTGGTTCATGCACGAGATGGTAGGGTTCTGTCGCTTTGCATACCGATAATCAAGTATCAGCGGCTGGCCCGGAGCCGGCTCTCCACTAATGAATCAGCCGTGGCCCCACCTTGGGAGCACGCGTTTCAGATCGATTTCGTAGAGAACTGCGTCGTCTAAAACGTAGAGTACTGCCCCCCTCCCAATCGTTCGGAGAGGCTTCACGGCGACGCCATCGTCGCCGGTCAGTTCGAATTCGCCTATCAGCGTTGAAGTGCCATCCGGGTCAAGGCGAACAAGCGTGAACGAGTCGCGTTTGTCGTAGCCACCGGCAAATAGAACGTGTGCACCGGCGATGGCGAATGCATTGCTGCCCGCGACCGGGACGTTCCAGGTCGAGGCGATGCGCTTCTTGTGTAAATGGACGAGCGGGAAGTTCGTATAGTAGCAGCACCATACGTCCGCTCGGCGCTCGCCACGTTCAGCGCATAGCAATCGATGATCCGGTCTAGTGGCCCGACAGGGGCGTACTCGTACACTTTTTCACCCAGTTCATTCCAGGCGACCAAACCGGCAGCGCCCACTGGATCGGGCCATCCATAGTTTCCTGAAACTCCTTCGTCGAAGTAGGAAGCCCAGATGTCGCCATGCATGGTCGTTTGGATGGTTTCAAGACCGCCCGTCGCCGAGTAGAAACTCTCTAAGGAAGATACCGTCTCGCGAATAGACGCGCGCATTCAGGTCGACATCGTCTTCCCGTCTATACTCCGAGCGCGAACACGCTAGAAGGAGGTCGTTTCCCAGTGGCTGGATAGTGTGAATGTTGAATCGCTCTCCGTGAATGGCAAGATCGAGTTCGAGTTCGCCTTGGCGAAAGACCAGGATACGGTAACGCTGCGGCGAATCCGGAACGGTTTTCGCGAAGGATGCGAATGCGTTATCCTTGGTACGGTAGTCCAGCGTGTCGAGGGCGAGAAGGACGTACACCTCACCGCCCGGCCCTACGTTGAATGTGATAAGGGTATGTTTGCCAATCGCTTCCTTCAGTGTGTACGAGAGGGTCGGGAGAAGGACTTTTTTCATGTATTGGGACGGGGGAGATTCCGGCTTCCGGATAAGCGCATCCGGTTGTCCGGTGGAAGCAGGAGTAGCGTTCAACCTTTCATAGTAGCTCAGTATCCGCAAAACCAACAATGGACACAATGCTTTCTCAGCACCCGGGGTCGCGCCGTTACCGAACACTCACCGCAGGCGAAATCGCGATGGCGTCCCTGCTGTTCCGGGATACCATCGACTACCGGCGCGTGCGCATCCATGGCCGGCGCTATATGCCTTTCCAGCCGAGTAACTGCGCGATGACGCCGAACGGTCACCTGTACTTTCATGCGTCCTGCTTCCTCGATGACTACGCCCAGGCATCCATCAGTAACCGGCATTGGTTCCTTCATGAAATGGTGCATGTATGGCAGCATCAACTGGGATACGCGGTGCGCCTGCGGGGCGCGGTGCGCATCGGGCTGTCGTACGATTACGATCTGGCAGCGGGCAAGACACTGGCGGACTTCAACATGGAGGCGCAGGGCGATCTGCTGGCCGATTATTTCGCACTCAGGCACCTGAGTTCACCGGTATCGATGCGCCAGCAGCGCTACGCAGACAGCCTGTCACTGTATGAAGAGGTACTGGCTGGCTTTCTCGCTGATCCGTCCAGCGTGGCGAATCTGCCACGCGATTGTGGCCGCTGCATGCTGTATCTGAAGCGACTGGCAAGACGCAAGGCCTAGTCCCAAATCTTGGGGAACTTCACCGTGCGTTCATCGGGAGGGCAGCGCAGCCGGCATCTGCCCGGCCAGCATGGCGGCATTCGTTCCTGTGTGAGATGGTGTAGGGATGGCAGTACCAGCTGGGCTATCCGGTGTGGTGGCGCGTTGCGCGTCGGCTTGCGTTGCCGCTATGAGCTGGGCCAGCAGCGCACGCTGGCCGATGTCCCGGCGCGCCTTGCGGCTTGTAAGATAAATACCTCGACGCTGCGTCAAGTCCCACGCAGCGTTACCGTATGTGCTGAGTCAACACTGTGCGGAGCCAGCCCTCTACTCTTGATGTTTATTTACGACATCATTTCCGGGGGTGTTTCATGCGGCCCAGCCTGCAAATCCTGTGTTGTTTGGTCGCGCTCACGTCCAGCGCGGGCGCATGCGCCGCCCCCCACATCGGCGAACTCGATGTGCGGCATGGCAGCGGGGGCGTACCGTGTTTTACGGTGTTCCAGAAGGATGAGCGCCTGTTCGGCGCGCCCGAATTTCGCTCGATCGGCGTGACCGATGTGACGGCGGGAGGGCGGACGCCGATGTGGGCGATGGCGATCCCGCCGGAGCGGGCGTTCCTGGTGACGTTTCGCCTGTGCATACCGTACGCGGGGCGCTTGCCGGTCTTGCCGAAAACGTCAGCCTTGCCGCTGCAGCCGGGCAAGGTCTACGAAGTGCTGATCGATATCAAGCCGCCCACGCTGGCCACCGCGCCGCGCGCTTACCGCGCCCGGTTTTGCCTGAGCGGCAAGGCGGACGGCGGGGTGCAGCTTCGCACGCTCAACAGCGGGACAGGGGACGGCAAGAACCGTCCTGGCTGCGCTGGCTAGGACTCCGAAACGGGGTGTCGCCGGCGAAGGTGTTGTCCCCGCACAGGCTAAGCCTTAATCTTAAGAAATTTCGCGTTCCTGGCAACACCATCTTCGCGTTGTCGCGCGGCTTCGTGCCATCTCTGCGTTCGCTCAATCCAGCCTTGCTTTCGTTCCTCTACTGTCGTTTAAAGATTCCAAGTGGAAATATCTTAAACCGACAACAGTGGACTGGGACATGGCGACTATTTCCTATTCTGGATGCTTGCAAGACCTGGTGGGCGAGCGCCAGCACGACCGCCTGTTGCGCTTGTCCTTTCCCCACGATGACGGCCCCGTTGCGCAATTGCTCGTGAATCAGCTTCATGCGTCGGAAGGCTTGTCCCGGCCGTTCGAGTTTATTGTCGAACTGTTGTCGGACGATCCAGGCATTGCGCTGAAAGCAGTGCAGGGAAAGCTCATGTGCATCGAGCTGGTGCGCAAGGATGGCAGCCTGCGTCATTTTTCCGGAAGGGTATTCGGTTTTTCGCTGAAACGCGTCGATGGCGGCGTGTCGTTTTACGAAGCGCGGCTGGCGCCGTGGTTCAAGTATCTGAGCCTGCGCAAGGATAACTATCTGTTTCATTACACCACCCTGTATGAGCAGGCGCGGAGCATCTTCGGGGATTATGCCAACCTGGCCGATTGGGAATGGCGGGTGCAGGGGGCGAGCGGCATGATGACGGATTGCTGCCAGTTCGACGAGACCGACAGCAATTTCCTGGAGCGGCGCTGGGCCACCGCCGGCATTTTTTATTGGTTCGAACACAACGCCACCGGCCATACGCTCGTGCTATCGGATGATTCGAGTGCGGCTCCTCCAATTGACGGCGATCCGGAGATTGCCTTCCAGCGTCATGGCGGCGCAGTGGAGGAGGACGGCATCGGCGAATGGTCGCCGGGGCGCCAAGTCACGGCGGGCAGTATCGCGCTGGCATCGTACGACTTCAAGTCGCCGCAGCCTGCGCTGACTTCCTTGCCGACCTGTCATCGGCAAGGCGAGGTGCTGCATGTCGAGTCTTACGAATACACGGGCGCGTTCGGGTTCAAGGATGGTGGCGATGCGCGGTCGGTGGCGCAGACCCGCATGGAAGCGCTGGAAGCGGCTGGCAAGAGCTTCAAGGGCGCTGGCAACAGCCGCCATGTCATGCCGGGCCGCTGGTTTCGTCTTACCGGTCATGTCGACCGCGGGGCGATGGAGCATGACGAGCAGGCCAGGGAATTCCTCATCGTCGAGGCGATTCACAGCGCGAGCAATAACTACCATGTGAGTTCGACGGCGCCGTCCCATTACGACAATGAACTGCTCTGCGTACGAAAAATCGTCCCCTGGCGCGCTCCCCGCAGCCATAACAGCAGCGAGACGAAAATTCACGGCATTCAGACGGCCACTGTCGTCGGCCCCGCCGGCGAAGAAATTCATACCGATATGTATGGCCGGGTACGCGTCCAGTTTCATTGGGACCGTGCCGGTGCCAGTGACGAAAAGAGTTCGGCCTGGATTCGGGTCGCGACGCCCTGGGCGGGTGAAAACTTCGGGATGGTGTCGATCCCGCGCGTCGGGACGGAAGTGCTGGTGCAGTTCATGGATGGAAATCCGGACCGGCCGATCATCACGGGCATGGTGCCGAATGCGAATACCCTGCCGCCATGGGCGCTGCCGGCCAATAAAACCCAGAGCGGCATCCTGTCACGCTCGACGCCGGGCGGCAGCTACGACAACGCGAATGCCTTGCGCTTCGAGGACAAGAAGGGGCAGGAGCAGTTATGGCTGCATGCGGAGAAGGATCAGCTGACCGAAGTCGAACACGACGAAGACAAGTGGGTCGGCAACGACCGGCGCAAGACGGTCGACCGTGACGAAACCAGCCGCATCAAACGCGACCGGACCGAAACTGTCGACCGGGACGAAGCGATCACGGTGCATAACAACCGCACGGAACGCGTCGACCATGACGAACGTATCAGCATCGGAGAGAACCGCAGCGAAGACGTCGGCATCGACGAAACGATCTCCATCGGCGGCAACCGCAGCGAGACCGTCGGCAAGAATGAAACGGTCAGCGTTGGCGTGAACCGCAGCAAGACGGTTGCCAAAAACGAGAAGGACAAGATCGGTAAAAACTGGTCGATCAATGTCGCGCGGATGAAGACCGAGACGATCGGCATGGCGTCGATGCAGAACGTGGGCATGGGCCGGATCGATACGGTGGGCATGGCCTACAACCTGAATGTCGGCATGATCATGGCGACGGTGGTCGGCAGGAGCCAGACGACCAAGGTCGGCAAGGTCGTCTCCGTGTCCGCAGGTGACAGGATAGAGCTGGTGTGCGGTGGTTCGAAATTCGTCATGACGCCGGATGCGATTTACCTTGAAAGCAAGGACATTCATATCAAGGCGAGCGGCAAGGTCCATGTTGACGGGCCGGGGGATGTGCTTCTCAATTCGGGCGGCGCCGCAAGCCCGCCGGGAGACGATGGGGAGAAAGCCACATGATGGCGGCGGTTTCCGAGGAGGAGAGGCCCGCCAGCGACGCGGGGACATGCGCCACCATCCATAACCATACGGGCGTACCGCACTTCTGGTTTCAGCAATCCGGTCCCGAAGGCGAACGTCTCGATGTTCTGGTGGTGCGCGCCACCTTCGACTTTGCCGCGCACGGCGAGCGCGTGACTCTCGCTGCGGACCAAGATCCCATCGTTGCCGGTGATGTGTACAGCGGACCGGCATCGGCCGATCCGCTGCGCGCGGTGATCCAGGAAGATGGCGATCTGGTGCCGTATAAGCCCGGCACGGACATCCTCGTCAGCGGTCGCGCACTGGCGCCCGGCGGGGTCCCGCGTACGCAGTGGATCGCGGGATTACGCGTTGGTCATCTCAAGAAATTGGTACGCCTGCATGGGCCGCGCCAGTTTCGCAAGCGGGTGTTTGGCTGGCGCGTCGGGCCGGCGTCGCCTGTGGAATCTGTCTGTCTCGATTACCGGTTGGCGTATGGCGGCTGCATTGACGTGGGCGCTGAATTCACCGGCGATGGTGGACCCGACACGATCCGGCATTGCGCAAATCCGGCGGGAATCGGCTGGTTGCCAAAGCCCGCCGATTACCGGCATCTCGGGCGGTCGGGGCGCGCCTTCGTCGCGCGCTGGGTGGCCGGCCAGAAGGTGCTGGATGCTCCGCAAATCGAAGCTGCGCTCGATCCGGTCACGCATCCATTCCAGCATCTGGCGCCCCAGGGCTTGGGGGCGATTGCACGCTGGTGTACACCCCGGGTGAATTATCAGGGGGACTACGACGCGCGCTGGCGTGCCACCCGCTATCCGCTGCTGCCGGAGAATTTCGACGCACGCTATTTTCAGAATGCCCCGGCCGACCTGGTGGCGACCCCGCATCTGCGCGGCGACGAAAGCGTGACGATGACCGGCCTGCTGGCGGAACGAAGCGACATGGCGCTGCCTGGGTGGATGCTCATTGTCGTGGCCAGGCTTGCCGGTGGGAGCGATGTGGTCAGCGTGCCGCTGCTCGACACCCTGCGTTTCGACCTGGACCGGCGCCAGGTGTCGATTGTGTGGCGGACCCACTTCGACTACCACGATCCGGTGGTGGACATTGCGATTGCTTCCACCCGTATCCCGGATCGGGAACGTGGGTGACGAGCCGGTAGTGCAACCATTGAGCGGGGTGGATGATGGGTCTGGTCCGACATATCGCGCATGCTGACGGTTGGCTGGTCGTCGCCACGGAGCCTGATTTGTGCCAGGTGGGCCAGTGTGTGGTGGCGTTTAACAGCTTCGCACAGCTCGATTACAAGTACGCGGCGTCGCCGGATGTGAAAGCGCGGGGAACGCCGGTCTACCGCGTCGGCGATCTCTTCAGGAACACGCAAGCGAATGCGGGCGCACACATTGTGTCCGGCACCTCGCTGTCCACAGGCTATGTGCAGATCCTGGAGGGACATTCCAACGTCAAGGTCAACGGGATTGCTGTCGCGCGTCACGACAGCGGTTGCCGTATCAATTGCGACAGCGCGGGCGTGGGTGGCGCGCGCGGGCAGATCGTAACGATGACGAAAACCGTCGCGTCGCCACCGGCGAAAGGCGCCGCCGCGCCGGCCGGCGCTGCGGCACGTATCAGCAAGAAATTGCTGGCGCTCAAAGCGCTGCGGGAGAAGGTGATTGCAGGGCGCCTGGATTTCGATGCGTTCGACGAGTTCATCGATTTTGATAGCGCGAATTCTGTGTTGGATGGCTGGATCGGCAAGATCCAGGGGACACCGGGAACGGTCAGTGATTGGGATGCGCAGCTCGGACGCGGTTTGCTCGGCGGTGCGAAGGACCTTGCCTTTGGCTTAAGCGAACTTTTCTACGAAGGGATGAAGGGTGTCCCCAAGCTGGTGCGCCGATTTGGTACGGTGGATGGTCAGCTGCTTGCGGCGCTTGATGAGCAGATTCTTCTCGAAGAGATTAATCTTGGTAATGTCAATACAACGAGTATTGCGCAAGATGCAGGGAAGCTTGCACAAGCCATAGCCCGGCCTGTGACCAATCCATGGACGAAGGGGCAGTACGTTGAATCGATATCGCGGGGTGGGTTCGAGGTAATCACGTTCTTCAGTGGTTTGCTTAAAGCTGGACGTGTTGCGAAAGCGAAGAAGCTGTTGGATGTGGCTAAGGCGAAGGATGCGGCGGCAGCCGCTACTGCTGCCACGGCCGCTACCGCAACCCCTGGTACCGCTGTTGTTCGAGCAGTGACGAGTACTACCGCGACGGTCGGTACTGCCACCGCTGGTGCTGCTACTGGTACTAGCGCGACGGGCGTCACCGCTGCTGCTGGTCCGGCCGCCGGTGCTACTGCTGCTACCACGACAGTCCCGACTGTCAAAGCGCGAGTCGCTTCTCGTCCGGGCGGTGCTGCGACGGCCCGTGGCGGGGTGTATATTTCGCGTGCGCCTAAGCGTGCACGTCCTCCGGCTAACGGCTTTGTCGGCCCGGATGCGTACATGACACATGGGATTCGCGAAAGTCCCCTTCGTTCTGAAGAAGGACGCAAGCTAGTTGCCGCTTACCGAGCGCAAGGTATTCCACCCGATAAAGCGTTGAAATTGTCTAAGGACTTGATGGCTAGTGGATCAACATTGCCGAAAGCAATCGATCTCGCAGCGGGAGAATCACTATTTAAAATAGTTCCGGAGGGGAATATGCCAGGTCCTTATTCAGCATTTTTTGCAACACAGGACGAAATTTCTGCGCTAAAGGGGATGAGTTACGACCAGATATCAGATCGTATTGGAATTCCGCTGGAAAGTCAGCAAACTCTGCGATTTGATGTGGTAGAGGTAAAAACAACGAAGAACGTTACTGTTTTTGAATCTACAATTGCCCCTACGACGCAGAACGGTTACATTCAACCTGGTGGGGGGGTGCAAACGCTTATAACTAATCGCAGCGCTTTTACAAATCCTATTGTGATTGGAAAATTACCATGAGGTTGTGCAAAAGAAAACTTGTTAGAGTGGATGAGCAGACGGGGGACTATGCAGAGGTTGATATAGTACGATTGAAACGTGAATCACGGGAGTTAATTGAATATATTAAGGGAAATATTGATCCGAACAAAGACCAATATGGTATATGGAATTCGGTTGTTCCGCTATGCCGAGAGGTGCTGGCCGAAACGATTTCCTTGCCCGTCCCTTTTTTTAACTTGCCACTCAGATATGAAACTCGGGAGGGCATGTTAGATGCAGACTTCGACGAACGGTTTTCGGAGTTTGCCTTAACCATCTCAGGCACTGCCAGAGAGATTCTTGAGGAAGTCGTTATTGACGGCATAAGGTACATGTACGCGGATTTTGAAGAATGAGTGATAATTGCCGTTAAGGAAGCGCTGATTTAATCACTCCATGTGCATCAAGTGTACGAATCAAGGTGAAAAAGAGGTGCGGTGCCCCGCCTTTTTTTAAATGGCGGAAAAGTGTATTTGGAAAACTGTGAGGTTACCAGAAATTATTCGTAAAGTGATTGGGAATGCCATGGGTGTAACGAAAAAAAGATTGGTAAAGCTATTGGGTAATACCTATTTTTATGCGGATATTGACGAGCGTCGACTAAGGTGTGATACAGTTGAGCTGCTGGTTTATATACGAAGCCACATTGATCCAGATAACGATGAGCATGAGGTTTGGAAATGGGTAGTGCCGGTGTGTGAGAGTGTACTGGCGTGTACCATTAGTCTACCGGTTCCATTCTATGAGCTACCCCTAAAATATGCAGTTCGTGAGCGACTGTTGACACCGGAATTCGAAAAAGTTCTGGCTGAGTTCAGCTTAACCATTTCCGGATCTCCTCGCGAAGTTTATGAGGAAATTGTCATCGACGGTGTGAGGCATGCGTATGTAGAGTTTGAGGAGTAAATGCGGTTTGGATGTTTATTGATGGCGTACACGGGAGGCTGTCAGGTCGACCTCCTCATGCGCCAGCACAACTGCACCAGAAATCACTTCTGCCCCGCAAACTCAAACTCCACCAGCGCATCATCCGGCCAGCTCGCATCGTGCAGCGGTACCACGTACGTCATTCCGTCCGGGCCAACAGCCCCGGCCGGCGCAGTCACGGTGCGCTCTCCCGCCACCATGCGATAGCCCGCAAGCGCGCGCGGTGCCAGCTGGATCACGTGCACGCGCGCGGTATGGCAGGGGCCGCCTAGCGTCGTAATCAGCGTCCGCTTGACGAACGGGAGGTCCTGGCGGTCCACCGCCCAGCGCACTTCGCATTCCAGCCGTAAATCCCCCAGGCGGCGCGCGTTGGCCGGCACCTCGGGCGTGTGCACGTCCGGGCGCCAGCGGAAGCTGCCTTTCTTGCGGTTGAGGATGATTTCGGCGTCCTCGTCCAGCGCCGCCTGATTGCGCGGCATCGCAAACGTCCCATCGGCCGCCAGCGGCACCCCGATGCTGGTCTCATTGCCGGCAATCCGGATCGTCACGCCCTCGATGCTGGCGTCCGCTGCGCTCGGGCGCAGCAGAAAGCGCAGGGCCGAGGCCGGCGCCAGCGCGTGCTTGCTGTCGAACTCGTCCAGCCCGGCAACAAACGCCCGGTAGGTCTTGAAATCGGGATCGCGCAGGGCGTTGACCTGCACCGTGTCAACTTCCTTGCCGGCCTCGGCCTCCTGGGCGGGAGCGGTGCCGGCCGCGAGCATCATGGCAATCAGTAATGTGAATTTCATCTAGTCTATTCGTAACGCAAACAATCGACCGGCAGCAGCCTGGACGCGCGCCGGGCCGGGTAAAAACCGAAGAACACGCCCACCAGACTGGAAAAGCCGCAGGCAACGATCACGGCAGACAGGGTGATCACGACCTCGAACTTGCCGGTGGCGGTGATCGCCGCCGCCAGCCCCACGGCGATGGCGATGCCGAGCACGCCGCCAGCGAGGCAAATTACCACCGCCTCGGTCAGAAATTGCAACAGCACATCGCGCGGCTTGGCGCCGATGGCCATGCGGATGCCAATCTCGCGCGTGCGCTCGGTCACCGACACCAGCATGATGTTCATGATGCCAATTCCGCCCACCACCAGCGAAATGGCGCCGATCACGCCGAGCAGGGCGGCAATGCCTGCGCTGATCTTGCCGGCCGTCTCCGCGAACGAGGCCAGGTTGTCGATGCGGAAGTCGTCCGGTTCCTCGAACTTGATGTGATGGCGGTCGCGCAAGGTTTCGTTGATGTCTTCGATGGCATCGAGCAAGTTGCCGTCCGATCTGCCCTGCGCCACGACGTAATGCACATTGTCGGGGAAGGGATTGCGGATCAGGTGGGCGCGGGCGGCGGTGATCGGCACCAGCACCAGTTCCGACAAGTCCGGCCCGTCGACCTGCTTGCCTTCGCCATGCAGCACGCCAACCACCTGGAAGGCGACGTTTTCGATGCGGATATATTTGCCGAGCGGGTCCATCTTGTAGAAGAACTGGTCGGCCACCTTGTGTCCGATAATCACGCTGCGCGAGGCGGCGCGCACGTCGGCTTCGCTGAACACGCTGCCGAGCTCCATCTTCCAGTTGCGGATCTTGAACATGGCTGGCGTCACGCCGTGCACGCTGCTCGACGCCGTTTCGTTGCCAACCGCCAGCTTGAAGCCGCCTTGCAATGCCGGCGCCGCGCCGGACAGGCTCGATAGCGAATTCAGGGCAGCCGCATCGGCCAGGGTCAAGGCGGGAGCGGCCCCGGCGCGCATGCGCTGGGCGGCGGCGCGGTTGCCGCCCGGCGAAATGAACAGCATATTCGTGCCCAGCGCTTCGAGTTCCTTGCCGATGAAACGCTGCATGCTGTCGCCCAGGGCCAGCAGCAGCACCACCGAGGTGATGCCGATGATGATGCCGAGCATGGTCAGCGCAGTGCGCAGGCGATTCGCGCTCATCGAGCGGAACGCTTCGATCACGACCTGGAAGAAATTCATGGCGCGCCTCCGTGCGCCAGCACCTGCTGCTCATGGCTGAGCGCCAGGTCGCGCAAGCCCTCGGCGGCCGGGCCGTCGTACAGCACGCGCCCATCTTTCAGGCGCATCAGGCGCTTGCTGTAGGCGGCGATGTCGGGCTCGTGCGTGACCAGCAGGATCGTGATGCCACGCTCGCTATTTAATTGCTGGAAGGAGCGCATGATCTCGACGCTGGTCTGGGTGTCGAGGTTGCCAGTCGGCTCGTCGGCCAGGATCAGCGGCGGGTCGCCCACCAGCGCGCGGGCGATCGCCACCCGTTGCTGCTGGCCGCCGGACAATTGATTGGGCGTGCGTTTGGCGTATTCGGCCAGGCCGACCCGCTCCAGTTCGACCAGCGCCTTGGCATGCGCTTTGGCGCGCGAGACGCCGGCGTAGATCAGCGGCAAGGCCACGTTCTCGGCCACGCTCATGCGCTTGATCAGGTTGAAGCTCTGGAACACGAAGCCGATGGTCCGGTTGCGCACGGTCGCCAGTTCGGCGCGCGACAGGGTCAAGGTATCGATGCCGTTGAGCAGGTAGGTGCCGCCGGTGGCCTGGTCGAGGCAGCCGAAAATATTCATCAGGGTCGACTTGCCCGAGCCGGATTGCCCCATCACCGCCAGAAAGTCGCCGCGCGGCACCAGCAGGTCGATGCCGAACAGCACTTGGGTTTCCATGCTGCCCGAAAAATAGCTTTTCGTGACCTGGCGGATATCGATCAGCGGCGTGTCCTGCGCCGGCATCAGAACTCGCTCTTGGCGCTGGCGTTGGCGCGCGTGATGACTTTGTCGCCTTTTTTCAGCTCGCCCGACAGCACTTCGGTGTAGCGGAAGTTGGACAGGCCGATCTTGATGTCGACCGGTTTGGCGGCATTCTTCTCGTCGAGCTTGTAGACCTTGAAGATGCGCGCCGTTTCGCTCTTGCTGCGGAAGGTGATGTCGTCATCCTCGGCCGGCGGCGGCACGGCGGGCGGCGCCTTGCCGTCGGCCTTTTGTTTCTTCTGTTCTTTTTCCAGCTCTTCATCGCTGAGGCGGAAACGCAGGGCGGCCGTGGGAATGCGCAGCACGTTGGGACGGTTGCCGACCACCAGGCGCACCTGGGCCGTCATGCCGGGTTTCAGCAATTCTTCCTTGTTTTCCACATCGAGCACGACGTTGTAGGTGACCACGTTCTGCACCACGTTCGCCGCCAGGCGGAACTGGCGCATGCTGGCCGCAAATTCGCGGTCGGGATAGGCGTCGACCACGAAGTGGGCCGGCTGGCCATCTTTCAGCGCGCCCACGTCGGCTTCCGAGACGCTGGTGTCGATCTGCATCTTGGTCAGGTCCTTGGCGATCTGGAACAGGTTCGGCGTGGTGAAGGAGGCCGCCACGGTCTGGCCCAGGTCGATGGTGCGCTTGATCACGACGCCGTCGATGGGGGCGCGGATCACGCTGTTGTCGAGGTCGGCCTGAGCGCGTGCCAGTTGCGCTTCGGACAGCTTGATATTCGCCTTGGCCACGTCCAGCTCGCGCCGCGCCTGGTCCAGGGTCAGGCTGGAGACGTAGTTCTGGGCCACCAGCCGTTCGTTGCGCTCGAAGTTCGCTTGCGCCAGCCGCATCGAGGCCTGGGCCGAGGCCAGCCCCGCTTCGACCTGGCGGATCTGGGCGTTGAAGATGGTCGGGTCGAGTTTGAGCAGGACCTGGCCCTTTTTCACATGGTCGTTGAAGTCGGCCTTGAGCTCGACCACGGTGCCCGATACTTGGGAGCCGACATTGATCAGCGCCACCGGATTGATGGTGCCGGTGGCCGTGACGGTCTGGGTGATGGTGCCGGTGTCGACCGGCGCGGCGCGGTAGCGCGACTCCGGGATGACGGGCGCTTTTGTCGATTGCAGGTAGGCAGCGCCGGCGGCGCCGGCAGCGGCCACGGCGATCAGGATTGCTACGCGTTTCCGGGTAAATAGTGTCATGGGCTTCAACAAGTCTGGCGCGGCAGCGCGACGTTGTAGTGTCCGCCATTTATGCTAGTTAGGCAACATGCATACGCGTAACTTTTTCGTCCAGAGGGCAAATGTCGGTGATGCCGATCACGTTGTTCAGGCGCGCCATGAACAGGTCGAGCAGGTCGGCGTCGGGGGCGCGCAGGTTCAGGAAGACGGTATCGTCGCCGGCGCGGCTGTCGAGCGCCAGCGCGGCCAGTTGCAGGCCGCCGCGGCGGGCGATGGCCAGCACGGCTTCGAGGGTGTCCAGGGTGGCCGTCTTGGAGACGGAGAAACTCAGGGGGAGGTGGCTATCGTTCATGTTGAAAGGATATCCGCAGGGCGGCGGAATAGGCTTTTGAAGTGGGGGACGTTTTGGAGTTTGGTGGAAGATTCTTCTGGCGGGAATGTGATATCGTGGAAATTCTTCTTTTGGAATACGAAAAGCCATGAATGCTGCCGAACTTGATGAGATTGACCGCAAGATCTTGCGCGAGCTGCGCCGCGATGGACGGATTTCCAATACGCAGCTGGCCGAGAAAATCGGCCTGTCGGCCTCGCCATGCTGGAACCGGGTGCGGCAGATGGAGGAGGCGGGGGTGATCGAGGGCTATACGGTGCTGCTGAGCCAAAAGGCGCTGGGCGTGCCCGATACGGTGATGATCGAGGTCACGCTCGACCGGCATGATGACGATACCTTCGAGCGCTTCGGACAGGCGCTGGCCGATATGCCGGAAGTGCTGGAAGCGTATTTGCTGACCGGGGAGTACGATTACCTGATCAAGGTGGCGGTGGCGGGCACGGCGGGGTATGAAGAGTTTTTGCGGCGCAGGTTGTACAAGCTGCCGGGATTGCGGCACAGCAGGTCGACCTTTGTGTTGAGGGTGATGAAGCGGAGTTATTCGCCGGAGCCGTAGCCTCTGTCGTTTCTGGCATTGCCAGAAACGACGGGCTGGTGTTGGGAAGGACGGGCTGGTGGCGGGAACGACAAGCTGAAGGTGGGGACGACGGGCTGGTGGTGGGAACGACGGGCCGATGGTGGGAAGTCGTTTCTGGCAATGCCAGAAACGACGGAGCGGGAGTGGCGGGGCGCCTACGACTAACTAAACCTCACCACCTGGTTGCGTCCCGCATCCTTGGCCATGTACAGCGCCCGGTCCGCTTCGCCCAGCAGCACTGCAATATCGCTCGGATTTTCCAGCGCGTGCGTCGCCAAACCAATGCTCACCGTCACATACCCGGTCTGCTCGGCCTTGGCATGCGGAATCGCCAAAGCGGCAATGCGCTCGCGCATCTTCTCCGCCAGCACCTGGCTGTGTTCCGCCGTCATCTCCGGCAGGATCACGGCAAACTCTTCCCCGCCATAGCGCGCGATCAGGTCGCCCGGCCGCTGCAGCATGGCCGCCAGCGCGTGCGCCACCTTGATCAGGGTGTCATCTCCCTGCTGGTGCCCGTAATGGTCGTTGTAGGGCTTGAAGAAGTCGATATCGATCATCAGCAGCGACAGCGGCGTGCCGGAACGCTTGGCGCGCCGCATTTCCTTGTCCATCGCCACATCGAAATGGCGCCGGTTGGCGATCCCGGTCAGGCCGTCCGAAAACGTCTGCGAGCGCAGTTCCAGTGCCTGGTTGCGCAGCAGCCGGTCGCGCTTGACCGCCACGCTGACGTCGGTAATCTGGATCAGGCAATGGCGTGCCAGCCCCGGTACTTCCAGCGGCGTCACCGCCACGGCCTGCTGCATGCGTTCGCCCGCCTCGCGCGCCGCAGCGTTGACGAACAGCGCAAACGGGGCCTTGTGCAGGGTCTGCGACAGCACCGATGGAAAATTGTCGCGCAGCGCCTGGCGCACGGCGCTGTCGATACGCTTGCCGCCCAGCTCGGGGAACAGCGCAAAAAAATCCTGCCCCACGACACGCTCGGCGCTCAGCTCCGAATACTGGCTCATCCAGCGGTTCCAGACCACCACGCGCTGTGCATGGTCGAGCACGATCGTGCCCAGATTGATCGCGCCGAGCACGCTTTCAAGCATGCCCTGGCCAGGTGCCGCGGCGTGGGCCATATCAGGCCGGACCCATGATCTTGGCAAGGTAGCGGTCGACCTGGTCTTGCAGGTCCTGCAGCGCGGTCAGGTCGAGGATGAAGGCAACATAGCCGTGGATCTGGTGTTTTTCGAGGATGAAGTCGATATGCAGCATCAGCACCACGGTATCGCCCAGGCCGCCGGTGGCGCTCAGGATTTCTTCACTGGTGCCGACGTGGTACTCGGGCAGGGACCCGCTCAATTCTTGCGCAAAGATATTGGCCAGGGTGCCGACGCAAGAGTTGAGAATGATGTTGCCGATTTCGCTCAGCGCTTCCTGCTCCATTTCCGTCAATTCCTTGAGCGGCACCGACTCGCCCACCATCAGGCGCACGATGTCGAGGCTCTTGTCCTCGGGGAACATCAAGATGGCTTCGGTCTTGAACGCGCCTTCGTAGTGCTGGCTGACGCCGCATACGCGCGCACTGTCCTTGTTGCCGAGCATCTCAGCGGCTTCAGCACGGTTGAGGAAGCTGATCGACGGTACCGACATCGTCACTTCCTCATTGACGATCTCGCTCATCGACTTGGCCGCGTGGCCCACGCCGATGTTGAAGATCTCGACCAGCGCATCGTGCTGCAGTTCGCTGAGATTGAACGCGCTCATTCCAGGGCGCCGATCAGGGCGTGCATGCGCGCTTCGGTGATAGGCTTTTCCATGAAACCGATGCCCAGTTCCGTGGCGCGGTTGCGGGTGGCGTTCTGGACGTTGGCGGTGACGAGGGAAATGTGGGCGTCCGGGCAAGCTGCGCGCAGGTGCTCGGCAGCGGCCAGGCCGCCCATGCCAGGCATGTTGACGTCGATCAGAATCAGCACGGGAAAGAGGGTTTTCACCTTCTCGATCGCTTCTTCGCCGGTGCCGGCTTCTTCCACCTGCCAGCCGGGCTGCCGGCTGAGGATGAATTGGCGGGCCATCAGCCGCGAGACCCGGCTGTCATCGATGACGAGGACCGTTTTCGTTTCGTTCATGTCACTTTCCCAGGGAATCTATGCATCAAGGCATTTTCGCATAGTTTCCCACGCCGTATAGGTAAAACGGGGCAGCCGTGCCGCCGACTTGCTTACGTTCATGCGACATGGCAACAAAATTGGGCAGGAAAGGTGTATTGGCGGGGTACGATCCGTTAAAATAAGAGCATTCCTTCTTTTTCTCCCCTATTTCCTGATATGACTCAAGACGAATTGAAACAAGCCGTGGCACGCGCCGCCATCGCCTACGTGGTCGACGGCGAGATCATCGGTGTTGGCACGGGCTCCACCGCCAATTTCTTCATCGATGAGCTGGCCACCATCAAGGACCGCATCAAGGGCACGGTGGCGTCGTCCGAAGCCACCGCGGCGCGCCTGCGCGGCCACGGCATTGCCGTGTACGACCTGAACGACGTGACCGAGATTGCCGTCTACATCGACGGTGCCGACGAGATCACCGCCAGCGGCGCCATGATCAAGGGCGGCGGGGCGGCCCTGACGCGCGAGAAAATCGTCGCCTCCGTGTCGCGCCAGTTCGTCTGCATCGCCGATGGCTCCAAGCTGGTGCAGACCATGGGCGCCTTTGCGCTGCCGGTCGAAGTGCTGCCGATGGCGCGCGCGGCCGTGATGCGGCGCCTGGCGGCCCTGGGCGGCCAGCCGCGCCTGCGCCTGAAACCCGGCACCGAACAAGCTTTCATTACCGATAACGGCGGCGAGATCATCGACGTGGCCGGCCTGACGATCAGCGCTCCGGTCGGACTGGAGCAACAGATCAACCAGATCGTCGGCGTCATCGCCGTCGGCCTGTTTGCCCAGCGCGGGGCCGACGTGTGCCTGCTGGGAACCAGCGAAGGCGTCAAGACGCTGACGTTTTAAGCCATCCAAGACATCGATTCGGCAAGAAATCGATCAGACATGATGTTAAAGAAGTAGTTCAACGACGGGGATAACATGAAGCGATTGCTTTTGGCGGTGATGTGTGTGGCGGTGCTGGGCGGCTGTTCGTCGGGCAGGAAACAAAAAGTCGCGGCGCGGCCCGCGCCCGTGAAGATGGCGGCGCCGGTGCAAGCGCCAGCGCTTGACGCCAAGGGCCAGCCGATTGCGCATGTGCCGTTCCGCCCGGGCGTTTCGTCGGTGACGGTGGAAAACATGGCCAAGAAGCAGGGTTGTACGGGTGGCGTGGGTGCCGGCCTGATGACGCCGCCGGGCCCGGTCGAGGTGTACCGCATGGTGTGCAATAACCGGACCATTTTCCAGGCCAAGTGCGAATTGCGCCAGTGTAAGCAGATCTGAAGCGGAAATAAGGCAGGAATGGCGCTGTCCCAGCGGGGCAGCGCCGTGATGCTGGCGCGCTCAGTCGGCCGGTGGTACGTAGCCTTGGGCAGCGTCGGCGCCGTCGCCGAAGAAATGCTTTTCCATCTGCGTGGCCAGGTATTTGCGCGCGCGCTGGTCGGCCAGGTTCAGGCGGTTTTCATTGACCAGCATGGTCTGGTGCTTGAGCCATGCCGCCCAGGCTTCCTTCGACACCGATTCCCAGATTTTCTTGCCCAGTTCGCCCGGGTAAGGTGGGAAGTCGAGTCCTTCGGCTTCCTTGTTCAGTTTGATGCAATGGACGGTACGGGCCATGTGTACTCCTCAAGCGGATAAGTGTAAAGGCGTGATTATAAAGACTTAATCAGCACTTGGGATTTGCGCTGCCAGTTATACATATGCTGGCGGTCCTTGGGCAGGGCGTCGACCGTGGCCGGCTTGAAGCCGCGCTTCTGGAACCAGTGCGAGGTGCGCGTGGTGAGCACGAACAGCTGCTTGAGGCCAGCCGCGCGGGCGCGGTTTTCCACGTGCTTGAGGATACGCTCGCCGTCGCCCTGGGCCTGCACTTCCGGGTTCACGGTCAGGCAGGCCATTTCGCCCATTTTCGATTCCGGGAACGGATACAGGGCGGCGCAGCCGAAGATCACGCCATCGTGCTCGATCACGGAAAACTGGTCGATTTCGCGTTCGATCAGTTCGCGCCCGCGCTTGACCAGCGTGCCGTCCGCTTCCAGCGGCTCGATCAGCTTGATGATGCCGCCCACGTCTTCAATGGTGGCGCGGCGCAGGCTTTCCAGGTTTTCGTGGCTGATCATGGTGCCCACGCCATCGTGGGTGAACAGTTCGAGCAGGGCCGAGCCATCCATCTCGAACGGCACGATGTGGGCGCGTGGCACGCCGCTGTTGCAGGCCTTGATGGCGTGCTGCAGGTAGAACGCGGCGTCGGCCGGCAAGAAGCCCGCCTGCAGCACGGCTTCGGCCTGGTGCGAGGACAGTTCGCGGATTTCGGCGCCGCCTTCATCGAGCATCATCGGGGTTTCGGTGATGAACACGAGTTTGTCGGCGTGCAGGGCGATCGCGGCCGACACGGCCACGTCTTCCATGGTCAGGTTGAACGCTTCGCCGGTCGGCGAGAAGCCCAGCGGCGAGAGCAGCACCGGGCTGTCGGTGGCCAGGATCGCGTGGATGGTTTCGGCGGCGATCTTGCGCGGCATGCCGGTCAGTTCAAGGTCGACGCCATCGATCACGCCAAGCGGACGGGCGGTGACGAAGTTACCCGAGATGATGCGGATCGCGGCGTGCGCCATCGGCGTGTTGGGCAAGCCCTGGCTGAAGGCGGCCTCGATGTCGAGGCGCAGTTCGCCGGCCGCTTCTTTCGCGCATTCGAGGGCGGCGGTGTCGGTGATGCGGATGCCGTTGTGAAAACGGCCTTCGACGTTCCTTAGCGCGAGCTGCTCGGCGACCTGGGGCCGCGAGCCGTGCACGATCACGACCCGGATATCGAGCGCCACCAGCAGCGACAAATCCTGGGCCAGCACCGGCAGCGCGCCGGCGGTGACGAGTTCACCCGGAAAGGCGACCACGAAGGTCTTGCCACGGAAGGCGTGGATGTACGGCGCGACTGAGCGCAGCCATTGGACGAATTGGTTAGGGGTTTCCATTTGGCGCATTATAATTCGCTGCGCGACTTGCGCGCTAAATTCATGTAAAAACAATGTCAGAACAGAGTAACAAGCCTTCCACACCGCCGTCGCCACCTGTCGCCACGCCCCGCAATGCCAGCGATCCGGGTCAACCCGTGACGCGTGGGTCTCAATCCCACCAGCCGCGCGCGCCGCGCCAGCCGGGGGAGGGCGAGCGCCCGGGCGCCGGGCCGCGTCCACCAAGGGAAGGTCAGGCGGCGGGCGAGCGTGCCCCGGGTGATCGTGCCCCGCGCGAAGGCCAGCCAGCCGGCGAACGTGCGGCGCGTGCCCCGCGTCCACCGCGTGAAGGCCAAGCGGCAGGTGAACGTGCGCCGCGCGAAGGCCAGCCAGCCGGCGAACGTGTGGCGCGTGCCCCGCGTCCACCGCGTGAAGGCCAGCCGGCAGGTGAACGTGCCCCGCGCGAAGGACAACCCGCCGGCGAACGTCCGGCGCGTACCCCGCGTCCACCGCGTGAAGGCCAGCCGGCAGGTGAACGTGCCCCGCGCGAAGGACAACCAGCCGGCGAACGTCCGGCGCGTACCCCGCGTCCACCGCGTGAAGGCCAGCCGGATGGTGAGCGTGCGCCGCGTGAAGGTCAGCCAGCAGGTGAACGTCCGGCGCGCGCGCCGCGTCCACCGCGTGAAGGCCAGCCGGCAAGTGAACGTGCGCCGCGCGACGGCCAGGCTGTCGGTGAGCGTGCCCCGCGTGAGGGCCAGGTTGCCGGTGAACGTCCGGCGCGTGCGCCGCGCGAGGTGTTTCGCACGCCACTGCCGCCGATTACCTTTCCCGAGGACTTGCCGGTCTCCGGGCGCCGCCAGGACATCGCCAAGGCGCTGCTGGAGAACCAGGTCATCATCGTCTCCGGCGAAACCGGTTCCGGCAAGACCACCCAGCTGCCCAAGATTTGCCTGGAACTGGGACGCGGCCAGAAGGGCCTGATCGGCCACACCCAGCCGCGCCGGATCGCCGCGTCGTCCACCGCCAAGCGCATCGCGCAGGAACTGGGCACGCCGCTGGGCGTGCACGTGGGGTTCAAGGTGCGCTTTACCGACACCTTGCAGCCGGGCGCCTCGGTCAAGCTGATGACCGACGGGATTCTGCTGGCCGAAACGCAGACCGATCCGCTGCTCAAAAACTACGACACGATCATCATCGATGAAGCGCACGAGCGCAGCCTGAACATCGACTTCCTGCTTGGTTACCTCAAGCAGTTGCTGCCGCGCCGTCCCGATCTGAAAGTGATCATCACCTCGGCGACGATCGATGCCGACCGTTTCGCGCGCCATTTCGCCAACGGCGACAAGCTGGCGCCGGTGATCGAAGTGTCGGGCCGCCTGTACAAGGTGGAAGTGCGCTATCGCCCGGTCGACCGCGATCCGGTGGCGCTGACGCCGCCGCCAGCGGCGGGCAAGCCGATGCCGAAGGCGCAGGCCGCGCGCGACAAGCGCGACCTGATGGATGCGGTGGTCGATGGCGTCGACGAGTTGTGCCGCATCGGCTCGGGCGACGTGCTGGTGTTCCTGCCGGGCGAGCGCGAGATCCGCGATTGCGCCGAGGCGCTGCGCAAGCACCATCCGCCGCACGTGGAAATCCTGCCGCTGTTTGCCCGCCTGTCGGTCGAGGAGCAGGAAAAGGTCTTCAAGATCACCAACGCGCGCCGCATCGTGTTGGCCACCAACGTGGCCGAAACCTCGCTGACGGTGCCGGGCATCCGCTACGTGGTCGACGCGGGCCTGGCGCGCGTGAAGCGCTACAGCTTCCGCAACAAGGTCGAGCAATTGCAGGTGGAGCCGATCGCGCAGTCGGCCGCCAACCAGCGCGCCGGCCGCTGCGGCCGGGTCGCCGACGGCGTCTGCATCCGCCTGTACGAAGAAAACGATTACCTTCAGCGCCCCAAGTTCACCGAGCCGGAAATCCTGCGCTCGTCGCTGGCGGCGGTCATCCTGCGCATGAAGTCCCTGCACCTGACCGATGTGGAGACCTTCCCGTTCATCGAGCCGCCGCAGGGGCGCGCCATCGCCGACGGCTACCAGCTGTTGCAGGAAGTGGGCGCGGTCGACGAATCGAACGACCTGACCCCGCTCGGCCACAAGCTGGCCAAGCTGCCGCTCGACCCGCGCGTTGGACGCATGATCCTGGCCGCGCTGGAAAACGCCTGCCTGACCGAGATGCTGATCATCGCCTCGGCGCTGTCGGTGCAGGACCCGCGCGACCGGCCGATGGAGCACCAGCAGGCGGCCGACGAGGCGCACAAGAAGTTCGCTGACGAGAAGTCCGAATTCCTCACCTATATCAAGATCTGGACGTGGTTCGAAGGGGCCATCGAGCACAAGAAAACCAACCGCCAGCTGATGGAAACCTGCCGCACCAATTTCCTCTCGCAGGTGCGCCTGCGCGAATGGCGCGACGTGCATTCGCAGCTGCTCACCATCGTCAAGGAGCAGGGCTGGCGCATGAACGAGCTGCCGGCCACCTACGAAAACCTGCATACGGCCCTGCTTACCGGCCTGCTTGGGAATATCGGCTTCAAGTCCGAGGATGAACCTGGTGCCGGCTACCTGGGCGCGCGCGGCATCAAGTACCACGTGTGGCCGGGTTCTTCGCTGACCAAAAAGCCGGGCAAGTGGATCATGGCGGCCGAACTGGTGGAGACCACGCGCCTGTACGCGCGTTGCGTGGCCAACATCGCGCCCGAATGGATCGAGCGGGTGGGTAGCCACCTGCTGAAAAAATCGTGGGGCGAGCCGCGCTGGGAAAAGCGCGCCGCGCAGGTCACCGCGTCCGAACGCGCGACCTTGCACGGGCTGGTGATCTACAGCCAGCGCCGCATCAACTACGGCCAGTTCAATCCGGCCGAAGCGCGCGAGATCTTCATTCGCGATGCGCTGGTGGCGGGCGACTACGATACGCGCGCGCCGTTTTTCGCGCATAACCACAAGCTGATCAAAGAGATCGAAAACCTCGAGCACAAGTCGCGCCGTCTCGACGTGCTGGTCGACGACCATTTGATCGCCGCGTTCTACGACAAGCTCATTCCGACCGATGTGGTCAACGGTGCGGGCTTCGAGAAGTGGCACAAGGACGCGACCTTCAAGGAACCCAAGCTGCTGTTCCTGAACCGCGACGAATTGATGCGCCACGAGGCGGCCGGGGTAACCACCGAGTTGTTCCCGAAAATGATGTCGGTGACCGGCATCGAGATGCAGCTCACCTACCACTTCGAGCCGGGCAGCCTGCGCGACGGGGTCACGCTGGCGGTGCCGCTGTTTGCGCTGAACCAGTTGCCGCGCGAGCGCGCCGACTGGCTGGTGCCGGGCATGCTCAAGGAGAAGGTGCATCTGCTGTTGAAATCGCTGCCGCAGAAGCTGCGCCGCCATTGCGTGCCGCTGCCCGATTACGCGGCGCGCTTTTGCGAACGCGTGCACGAGGCGGGCAAGTTCGGGCGCGGTGACCTGATCGACGCGATCATCGCCGATATCCGCTCGCAAACGAGCCTGATGGTGATGACGACCGACTTCAAGCCCGAAACGCTGCCGGCGCATCACTTCATGAATTTCAAGGTGATCGACGAGCACGGACGCCAGCTCGACATGGGACGCAATCTGGCGACCTTGCAGGCTGAATTTGGCGGGCAGGCGCGCCAGAGCTTCCAGAAGCTGGCGGAAGTGTCGATTCCGGCGGCGCCGGGCAAGGTGCAGGCGACGGCCACGAGCGTTTCGGCGGCTGCGCCGGCGTCATCGGCGGCAGGTTCGGCCTCGGCCTCGCAGGCGAATGCGCCCAAGGTCAGCCAGCACACCGGCCTGACCTCGTGGACCTTCGGCGAATTGCCGGAGCTGCTGGAAATCGTGCAAGGCAAGCTGACCCTGATCGGCTTTCCGGCGCTGGTCGACAAGCAGACCCACTGCGACCTGGAAGTGTTCGACGACCCGACCGTGGCTACCGCGACCCACCGCATCGGCCTGCGCCGCCTGTTTGCGTTGCAGTTCAAGGAGCAGATCAAGTTTGTTGAGAAGAACATTCCTGGTCTGCAGCAGATGGGCATGCAGTTCATGGCGATGGGCTCGCAGGAAGAGTTGCGCGACCAGATTATCCAGAAAGCGATCGATATCGCCTGCCTGCAAGATCCGCTGCCGACCGACGCGGCCTCGTTCAACAAGCGCAAGGACGAAGGCAAGTCACGCCTGACCTTGCTGGTGAACGAGATTGCACGCCTGGTGTCGCAGGTGTTGACCGAGTTCCATGGCTTGCCCAAGAAGCTGCAAGGCGTGCAGGCGCAGGCCGCGGCCGACATGCAGTCGCAGTTGCAGGGGCTGGTGCACAAGCGCTTCCTGATCGATAACGATTACGCCCAGCTGGCGCATTTCCCGCGCTATCTCAAGGCGATTAATGTGCGGCTCGAAAAACTGCGTGCCGATCCCGCACGCGACGCCAAGTTGATGGCCGAGTGGACCCAGTCCGCCAGCCACTTCATGCGCGCCGCGCGCGACCGTCTGGCGGGGAAGAACACCGATCCCAAGATGGTGGAGTTCCGCTGGATGCTCGAAGAACTGCGCGTGTCGCTGTATGCGCAGGAATTGCGCACGCCAATGCCGGTGTCGGCCAAGCGCCTGCAAAAGGTGTGGGAGTCGATGCAGCGCTGATCCAGGCGCAGGCGTGCGGAAGACACAGGCATGCGGAAGCCACAGGCGTGCGGAAGCCACAGGCGTGCGGAAGCCACAGGCGTGCGGAAGCCACAGGCATGCGGAAGCCACAGGCATGCGGAAGCCACAGGCATGCGTCTTATCCAGGTTGAGGCTCAGACGTACGGAAGCCGCAGGGCGCCACGCGTGGACACTTTTGGCTGGCGTGCCCGGCTATCCGCGCGTGTCGCACGGGTGCGCGCGCGGGCGCCGCACTGGCGCCCGCGCCGTCAGCGCTTATTCGTCAAGCACGCTTCATAGTCCGGCACCCATGCCGCTCGTGCCCGAGCTGCCGCTCATCGTGCTCGTGCCTGCGCCGCTCATGCCGGACTGCGTGGCCGTACCCATGCCGCCGCCGGTGCTGTTGTCGATGCCGTAAAACCCGTGTATCTGGTTGGCCCAGCCGACATCGCTCATGTCCGGCCAGGCATCGGGATCGAAGCCGGGCGCGTTTTTCAGGCGCTCCTTCTCCACATTGAGCACGAAGCGCTTGTTGACGGTGTCGAGGTGCAACGCTTGCCACGGCACCGCAAACAGTTTTTCGCCCAGCCCCAGCATGCCGCCGAAGGCCAGCACCGCATACGCGACTTGCCCGCTGCGCATGTCGAGCATGATTTCCTTGATCTCGCCCAGATCGTCTTCCTGGGCATTGACCACGTTGTCGCCGATCAGGGTATCGGCGCCCATCAGGGCAGGGCCCGGACCGGCGCTGCCTTTGTACATGCCATATTTGTCGCGCTCTGTGTAATTCATCTCGTTCTCCTGGTGTTTTTGGGTATGCGGACCTCGCCGGCCGCAGTCCTTATGCAAACAGACTAGGTTTTTGCGCAAGCCGTTCTTTGATATGCCTCAATGGTGTCGGCCCGCACGCGTCTCCCACCGATGTTGCTTTTTTGTTCATCGGACCCGCTAAGCGGCGCAACGCACGGAGCAGCGCCATGGGTCCACGCTATGCTGGTTGAAAGGAGCCCGTCACCATGTTCGTCACCGCACGCTGCAATCACGCCGGCCCGCTCGGCAAACCGATTCCCACCCGCGCGTCCGCCGCCCTCCTGTGGGCCCGCCTGCACCAGCGCGTGATGGTGCGTTTGCGATGGTAAAGTCGAGCGCCCCCTTGCTGCGCAGCCTGATGCGCGTGGGGAAAAAACAGCAACGCTCGGCCGCGCGCCTGCTCACGGCCCTGTTCGCGCCGCCCAAGCCCGCGCCCAAAGCGCGCGCCCAACCGAAACCCGCCTCCACAAGCGCGTCCACGCCCGCGCAGAAACCCAGACCCGTTGCCACAAGCGCGCCCAAACCCGCGCCGAAACCCAGACCCGCCGCCACGGCCGCATCCACGCCGAAACCCAAACCAGCGCCGCGCGCCGCGCCGGCAGCTTTGCTGAAAGACGCGCCAGCGCCGGGCAAGTGGCTCACTGCGCGCTACGCTGGCCAGAGCGGACAAGTGCTGCGCCCGATGAGTTACTGGCTGTATCTGCCCGATGGCGCGCCGCCGCTCTCGGGCTGGCCGCTGATCGTCATGCTGCACGGCTGCGAGCAGAGCGCCACCCAGTTTGCCCAGGGCACGCGCATGAACCAGATGGCGCAAAAAGCCGGCTATGCCGTGCTGTACCCGCAACAATCGCTCGCTGCCCATCCGCGCCGTTGCTGGAAATGGTATGACCGCGCTACCCAGCAGGGCGGCGGCGATGTGCCGGTGATTGTCGGCATGATCGGCCAGGTGCTGGCCGCGTACGGCCTGGACCGCTCGCGGGTGTTTATCTGCGGGATGTCGGCGGGAGCGGGCATGGCCAATATCGTCGCGCTCAACCATCCGGAGCTGTTCGCCGGGCTCGGGCTGCATTCCGGGCCCCTGTATGGCGCGGGGCACAGCACGGTCGGGGCGCTCGGGGTCATGCAACATGGCAATGGCGCGCGGGTCGACAGCGCCATCGCCGAGGTGCTCGAACGGCGCCCGGGCTTTCCATCCATGCCGACCATCCTGATCCAGGGCGACGACGACCGGGTGGTGCGGCCGGTTAACCAGGTGCACTTGCGGCGCCAGGCGATGCTGCTCAATGATTTGCCGGCGGCGACGCCGGTGCGGGTGGCGCACAAGGCGGGCGGGCGCAGCGGCTTGCCGCACCAGCTGCACGATGTGTATCGCGGACGCAAGCTGATGCTGCGCGTGGCCCAGATCGCCCAGCTGCAGCATGCCTGGAGCGGGGGCGACGCGCGCCTGTCGTTCAATTCGGCGGCAGGGCCGGATGCCAGCAAGATGCTGGTCGATTTTTTCGGCAAGCACCGGCGTTGACCTTGGTTTGTTTCTGGGCAATGATGCGCACCTATTCATCCCTGCCGGAATCCATCCATGCGCCACTGGTATGCAAATCTAGACAAGAAAAATGTTTTCGCGACCGGCGTCGGATTGGTGGCGCTCTGCGGGTTGATTGTTGCCTTGATTTTTACGTTCCTGCCCGAGTCCGAGCATATAGTGGGGAGGTCGGTATTCTGTTGCGCCGCGACGGTGCCGATGGCGCTGTATTACTGGATTGGAAAAGGCGCCGTCGAGCTGGATATCGATAGCTGGATATTCTGGCTGGGGATGTTTTTTCTCGGTTCGCTGTCGTCCATCCTGTTTATCGCGATCGATTGCGGCTGGCAAAATCCTTTTAAGGCAGAAATAGCGTCATGCCAGCCTGGCCCGATCGGTGGCATGTTCACGCTTGGTGCAGTGGTCATGACCCTCATGTCCTTGCCCGGGGCCTTGCGGGCATGGCTGCTAAGGAGATGATGTCTCTCAGAAAAATTTCTAATCAGAGGTCTGACCCCGGTTGCAGCGAAAAATTGCTAATTAGAGCTTTGACCCCGGTTGTAGGAGGACGCTGGTACGCACGATAGGCCTTGCCAAATTGGTAGTGACAGAGTACTGTATAAACATACAGTATTTTTTGTTGATCTGACCATGAGCTCCCCTGATTTCCTTGCCGCGCCCGAGACCTTGCATCCCGCCCTGTGGCGCGCTTCCCAGCTGGCCCATGCCGGCACGCGCTGTGTCGACAGCGGCCATCCCACCCTGTCGCCCCAGTTGCCCGGCGGCGGCTGGCCCAGCGGCTGCCTGGTCGAACTGCTGCTGCAGCAAAGCGGCATCGGCGAATTGCGCCTGCTGCGCCCGGCCCTGGCCAGGGTGGCCGAGCGCCGCATCGTGCTGCTGCAGCCACCCCATCCACCCCAGGCGCTGGCGCTGGCTGCGCTCGGGCTGCCCCCTTCGCAGATGATCTGGGTGCGCAGCGCGCGCAATGCCGATGCCTTGTGGGCGGCCGAGCAAGTGTTGCGCAGCGGTAGTTGCGGTGCGCTGCTGTTCTGGGCCAGCCATGCGCGTCCCGATGCGCTGCGCCGCCTGCACCTGGCGGCCCAGTGCGGCGAAGCCCTGTTTTTCCTGCTGCGCCCGCTCGCGGTGGCCCAGGATGCGTCGCCGGCGCCGCTGCGCCTGAGCCTGCGTCCGGCCCCCGGTGGGCTCGATATCGGTTTCGTCAAACGCCGGGGACCGCAGCGCGACGCGCCGCTGTTCCTGCCCCTGACTCCTTCTTTACTGCAACGCCATGCGACTCTGGATCGGCCTTTACCTGCCCCGGCTCCCGCTCGACGTATTCAGCCCGCACTGGTCGGCTGACGCCGCCAGCGTGGTGCTGGAACACGGGCGCGTGCTGGCCGCCTCGCCGCTGGCACGGGCGGGCGGGGTGCGCGAGGGCATGCGCCGTGGCGGCGTGCTGATGCTGCTGCCGGCGGCGCGCCTGCACGAGCGCGAGCCCGCGCGCGAGGCGGCGGCCATGCAGGCGCTGGCCATGGCGCTGCTGCAATACACGCCCCAGGTCACCCTGGCCGAGGAAGCGAGCTTGCTGATGGACGTGGGGGCCAGCCTGCGCCTGTTCGGCGGGGTGCGCGCGCTGTGCCGGCGCATCCGCGCCAGCGTGCGCGCGCTTGGCTTCAGCGCCTGTCTCCGCTGCGCGCCGACGGCGCGCGGGGCCTGGCTGCTGGCGCGCGGCGGCAGCGGCCACGCGCTCGGCATGGCATCGCTGAAACGCCGCCTCGACCTTCTGCCGGCCGCCTTGCCGCTGCCGGCGCGCCCGTTTGCCGCCTGGCTCGAGGGCATCGGCTGCCTGTCGCTGGGCCAGCTGCGGCGCCTGCCGCGGCCGGGCTTGCAGCGCCGCTGCGGCGGCGCCTTGCTGGGCGTGCTCGATGCCGCCTACGGCATGACGGCCGAGCTGTTCGACTGGATCGCCGCGCCCACCACCTTCCAGGCCCGGCTGGAATTGTTCGACCGGGTCGAGCAGGCCGATGCCCTGCTGGCCGGCGCCCACAGCCTGCTGCTGCAAATGACGGGCTGGCTGTGCGCGCACCAGCTGGCGGTGGGGCGCATCGTGCTGCTGCTCGAACACGAGCGCGGCAGGGTGGCGCGCCCGCCCACCGTGCTCGACATCATCCTGGCCGAGCCGACCTGGCGCGATGAGCATCTGGTGCGCCTGCTGCGCGAGCGCCTGGGTAGCCTGAGCCTGGAAGCGCATGTGATCGGCCTGGTGCTCGAAGCGCCCGAGGTGCAGGCCATGGCCATGCCGAGCGAGTCGCTGTTTCCCGAACCCGGCGGCAGCGAGCAGGACCAGTGGCGCATGCTCGAACTGCTGGTGGCACGCCTCGGTCCCGAGAATGTGCTGCAGGCGGCCCCGCGTGCCGATTACCGGCCCGAGCTGGCCAACCGCTGGGTGCCGGTGCAGCGCACGCGGCGCACGGCGCAGCAGCAGACGCAGCCGCAATTGCCGCCGGACTTGCTCAGCCTGCCGCGCCCGGCCTGGCTGCTGGCCAAGCCGGTGGCGCTGCTGATGCGCGATCACCGGCCGTTTTACGGCTCGCCCCTGCGCATGGCCTCGACCCCCGAGCGGATCGAGGCGGGCTGGTGGAGCCAGTCGCAGGCGCGCGATTACTTCATTGCGCAAGGGCAGGATCATGCCCATTACTGGGTCTACCGCGAGCGCATCGCCGGCGCCGATGGCGATAGCGCGCCGCGCTGGTTCCTGCATGGCTTGTTCGGTTGAGGCAAGCGGCAGCGGTAACGCCGCCGGGGTAAGATGCCTGAATTCTTTATGGACGAGGAGGGCGCATGTACAGCGAAAAACAAGCGTTTACCGGCGCCGATGGCCACACCCTGGCGGCCCGGCTGGACGCGCCCGACGGTGCGGCGCACGCGTACGCGCTGTTTGCCCATTGTTTCACCTGTGGCAAGGACGTATTTGCGGCCAGCCGCATTGCCCAGGCCCTCACCGAGCACGGCATCGCGGTGCTGCGCTTCGATTTCACGGGGCTGGGCGCGAGCGAAGGCGATTTTGCGAATACCAATTTTTCATCGAATGTGCAGGATCTGGTGGCTGCCGCCGCTTTCATGCGCGGCGCGCTCAAGGCGCCCGAGATCCTCATCGGACACAGCCTGGGTGGCGCCGCCGTGCTGGCCGCCGCCGCCAGCATCGACGAGGTGCGCGCCGTCGTGACCATCGGTGCGCCCAGCGATCCCGCGCATGTCAGCGGCCTGTTCCGGGACCAGCTCGGGCTGATCGAAGCCGATGGCGAGGCCCTGGTGCAACTGGCCGGGCGGCCGTTTACCATCAAGCGCCAGTTCTTGCGCGATGCCGCCGAGCAGAATCTGAACGCCAGCACGAGCCAGCTCAAGCGCCCCTTGATGGTCATGCATGCGCCGCAGGATTGCACGGTCGGGATTGAAAATGCGCTGCATATTTTCCAGGCGGCCAAGCATCCCAAGAGTTTCGTGTCGCTCGACGATGCCGATCATTTGCTCACGAGCAGGGACGATGCGGTATGGGTGGCGGGGATGATTGCGGCGTGGAGCGCGCGCTATGTGAGCGCGTAGGAGGAGAGCGATGCCGCTGCCGGCTGCGAGCGAAGCAGGGTTCGCGGGAATGCGCGCCACGGCGTACATTCAAGACATCGTTGCTCGAGATCGTTAACTTGGATTGCTGCGGGGCGCCGAGCCCTGCGCGGGCAGGACGGCTTGGAAGTCAAGGGGCATGCAGCACGGCGCGCGCCCTGTTTCAAGCGGCGCGGCAAGGTTGTCGGAGGGGGACGTGCTTTATTCGTCGTCGAATTCTTCGGCCAGGTTCTTCCAGCCCTTGAGCTTGGCGAAGGCGCTGAATTCCTCGGGCGCTTCCAGTACGATCAGCTTGCGCTCTTGCAGGCCCGGGTCGCTGTGCGCAAAGTTCGGCCCCACGTAGCCCAGCGCGCGCAGGCGGTCGATGATGTTGCCGACGAGGACCTTGTCCTTGTACAGCCCACCTTCGATCGGCGCGGCGAAGTCCACGTACACGTCAATAATCCCGTATCCCTCGTCGAAAATGCGGATCGCCTTGACGTCGTGGGAATGGCTGCTGCTGTCGCTGGCCTTGAACGGGCCGCTCAGCTGGATGTCGGTATCGGTAGTCATAAGGCGCAGCATAGCACCATCAGCGCGACACGGTATTGCGCCCCTTGTGCTTGGCCCGGTACAGCGCCTGGTCGCCCCGCTCGTAGGCCGCACCTTGCGCAAGGACATCGTCGGCATCGTGCGGATACAGGAATGCCAGCCCGATCGACAAGGTCACCGTGCCATACGGATCGTTGGCCAGGTGGGGGATGGCCTCGGCTGCCAGCGCCGCGCGGATACGCTCGGCCAGCTCCACGCTTTCCTCTTCGGTGTTGGCGGTAAACAGGCAGGCGAATTCATCGCCGCCGAGGCGGAACGCCAGGTCGCCCGGCCGGGTCAGGGTGTGCCGGATCGCCTGCGCCACGGCGGCCAGCACCACGTCGCCCTGCGGATGGCCGTGCGTGTCGTTGTACCCCTTGAAACGGTCGACGTCGGCCAGCAGCAAGGTCAGCAGGCGTTGATCGCGCTGCGCGCGCCGCTGCTCTTCCACGAAACGCATATTGAAATAGCGCCGGTTCTTGAGCCCCGTCAATTCGTCGTTCAGGCTGTCGGCCTGGGCCGTCCGCACGTCCGTGATGTCGGTCGACACCGCGCAGGTGGCAATCACGGCGCCACTCTCGTCGAACAAGGGAAACTTGACCGTGGCATAGGTGTGCGGGGAGCGGTCGCGGTGGTACACGGTTTCTTCTTCGTGGATGGGGCTCCGTTCGGCGGCGGCGCGCAGGTCGTTGCGCCATAACTGCTCGGCAATATCCGGCGGGAACAGGTCGAACACCTTGCGGCCCACGAAGGCGGCCGCATCGTAGCCGTCCAGGACCTCGAAGTGGCGGTTGGCCATGAGAATGGTGCCATCGAGCGCCTTGGCCGAGATCAGCAGGGGCGCATTGTCGAGCAGCGCGCGGAAGGTGCGGTCGGATTCGCGCAGCCGCACCAGCTCCTGGCGCAGCAAGGCGTTTTCTTCCGACAACTGCGCGATTGCCTGCGCCTCGGTCGGCGCTACCTCGATGCTCGTACTCATTGCGGAGGCTTCAGGTGGGCCGTGCTTGACGGCAATGCTCCAGAATATACCAGTGTCTGCCGGCATGGACAGCAATGCCGCAAACAAACTGGCGCCGTCACGCCGGAGTGTGGTTTTCCGCCTACCGGGATCAGCGCCGCGCTTGCAGGATGGCATCGAGCCGGTCCAGGCTGCCGGGAATGCGTTCCAGGCGCGGATAGCGCAAGCCGCCCTGGTAATCGAGTGCCACGGTGCGGAAAGTGCTCCCTTTCTTGACAAGCAAGCTGAGCGGAGACTTGCCGTCGCGCGCGGCCTTCACGGCCGCTTTCAGCAGTTCCGGCTTGTAGGCACGGTTGTTGACGGCCACGATGCTGCTATTGCCCGACAGCCCGGCGCGGAAACCCACGCCATCCCATTCGATGCCCTCGATCGTGCCATCGTTCTTGACGGAAAAACCAAGCGAGTAGCTGAAGTCGCTCATCTTGTTGCGTTCTTCCTGGCTCTTGATGAGCTCGGTGGGGGTGTCGGTATACACCAGCTTCCAGCCCGCGCGGGCCAGGCCGTCGAGCGGCGCGCCCGCGCCATTGCCGTCGAGCTTGGCGCGCAGGAAGGGCGCCCAGTCGAACGCTTGCACCGATGCCAGGGTGCGCACGACCTCGTCGAACTGGTAATAGGCGGGACCGACGCTGCCATTGTCGATGCCGTAAAAGAGGCGCGCGAAATCGTCCAGCGAACGCTGCTCGCCGGACAGTTCGCGGATGCGCGTGTCGACGTCCAGCCAGATCAGCATGCCTTCGACGTAATAATCTTCGCTGCGTTGCCAGTTGCTCCAGCCCAGCGCGCGGCGCGCCTGCACGATCGGGTCGTTGACGGTGTCCTGCAAGCTGCGCCAGGCGCGGCCCCGCACATGGTCGTAGCGCGCCGCGTAGGCGGCGATGGCGTCGCGGATGCCGGCCGCCGACACCAGTCCCGAGCGCGCCGCCAGCACATTGCCCCAGTACTGGGTCTGGCCTTCGTAGACCCAGAGCAGGCTGTTTTGCAGTGGCACGTTGAAGTTCGGCACATCCTGGTCGGCCGGACGGCGGAACTTGCCGTTCCAGGAGTGGGCGTACTCGTGCGGCAGCAGGTCGCGTCCCGCTTCGCTCTTGGCCCAGTCGGTGAAGTAGCCGGGCTTGACCCCGTTCTCGCTCGACTGGTGATGCTCGCGCCCGATGCCGCCGAAGTCGTCGGACAGGGCAAACAGGAAATCGTAATGCTTGTAATGGCGGGAGGCGAACAGCTTGGCGGCTTCCTGCACCAGCGCGCGGTGCGGGGCGATCTGTTCCGGCTTGGCGTCCAGGCTTTCCGGATTGTCGGCCACGATGTTCAGGTGCACCGGCACGGCGGCGCCGGGGTCGAGGTCGATGCGGCGGAAGTGGCGTCCCGCGAACACGGGCGAATCGATCAGCGTTTCCAGGTCGAGCGGCATGAAGCTGATTTCGTCGCCCCGGCGCGCGGCGGTTTCGAGCGCGGTGCCGTATTGCCAGCCATCGGGCAGCTTGAGCGAGGCTTGTACGGGAATGCGGCGGCTGAAGTAGCCGGCCGGATACAGGGTCATGGCTTGCCATTGCACGCCGAGCATTTCGCTGGTCATCGTGACGCGGCCCTGGGCCGGCTCGACCGGCGACAGGAACTGGTATTCGGCCTCGACCGCGGTGGCGCCCTCGGGCACGCTCAGGTGGAAGGCATGCACCTGGACCGGATCACGCGTCCACGCCAGCGGCTTGCCGCCGGCCGACAGGCGCAGGCCGGCGAGCTGGTTCAGCGGTCCGCTGGGGCCGTGGTTGCCGGGGACCCACTGCGGATACAGCAGGGTCAGCGGACCGGGCGCGGCCGGGATGGTGGCGCGGATGCGGAAAATCTGTTGTCCGACATTGGTGGCGTCGACCTTGAGCACGATGGTGCCGGGGTAGGGCAGGTCGCGCGGGGCGGGCACGTCGGCGCGCGCCGGCAGGGCCAGCGTGGCCAGCAGGGTCAGCGCGCAGGCGGCAGGAATGGCGGACGGAAGAAGGCGGCGAAGCGGAAAGGGCATGGGCGTGTCAATACGGTAAGGATCGGCAATGTCTGCGGGTATTCGCAGGCGACCATGATTCTACCGAAAGCCTTGCCTCCCCGGTGTCCGCCGCGACCGGGTTCGCCAACGGTCGGGGCAATATCGCGCGGCACGCAATACGGCATGTTTTGCGTCCGATGCGTGAGCGGCAGCGCCATCACCGCCTTGCGCGCGGGCGCAATGAGTTGCAAATCGTTACGGGTGTGGCGGCTCCTGGGCCTATCCGCGGCGCTCCCCCTGCGGGGGAGCGCCAACAAAAGACCACACGCTGGCACGGCTGGTTGCCTATTTGCATGCCACCGGCAGCAATGTTTCCGTCGACCAGGCCTTGGGCATGGCCATCGATGCCTGGCTGGCGGCCGAGGAAGCGCGGGCGTCGCGCACCATGGCCGATGGCAGCGCAAAAGGGTATCAGTGGAAGTGCCTGTTCCTGCCGGATACCACCCAAATCCGCATGAGTTTCGATGGCCGGACCGAGTATGCGGAGGTGGTCGGTGACGCCATCGTCCACCGTGGCCGCAGCGTCTCGCCACGCGGCTTGACGCTCGCCGTCGCCGGGGATGGGCGCAATGCGTGGCGCGAACTCGTCGTCCGCCGCCCGGGGGATGCTGGCTGGCTGCGCGCGTCGGTATTGCGGGCCCGCATCGAGCGCGCCTCGCGGCAGGCACAGCCGCAACCGGCCACGCCCGCCGACAGCATGGCCGCCGCCGCGCGCTGCATGTCGGACGCCTTGCGCAGCGCGCTGGCGGTGGTGGAGCACGTGAACGTCCAGGCGGCGCAGCAGTACGAACGGCGCGCCGAGCGCCACCGCCGCGCGGCCGACAAGATGGGTGAAGACTGCGCCTTTGATTGATGCCCGTTGCCGCGCAGCTGTTTGCGCTGAACCGCATGCGCCGTGGCGACGGAGAGTTCGATGCGCTCGCCCTGACGCAACCGCCGCAGCGCTTGCAGGAGCCATCGCTATCGCCGCAGCGTTTGGATGAGCCACCGCTGTGCCGCAGTGCTTGCATCAGCCACCGTTATCGCCGCAGCGCTTGCATGAGCGCCGCTGTTGCCGCAGCGCCTGCATCAGCCCCCCCCCCAGTTGCAGCAGCGCTTGCAACGGCAATCGCTATTGCCGCAGTGCTGCCGCTTCCCGCCGGGGCCGTGCACGGCCAGCGTCCGGACACTGAATCGTTTTTGCCTCAGGCCCACATTTTCAAAATATTTTTTGGTGCATTGGGCAAAAAATCGTATTTTTCAAGGCCTTGAAAACCCTTACCGGCGCCATTAGATTGGATTCAACGGATGCTCCACGGAGGTCCGTCAACTTATCGCTTAACTTCTAAAAGGATATTTATCATGCGTACATTCGACCTGGCTCCTCTCTATCGTTCCGCTATCGGCTTCGACCGTCTGGCCAATATGCTGGAATCGCAGCGCGCCGACGCGCAGCCCAGCTATCCACCGTACAACATCGAACTGGTGAGCGACGACAAGTACCGGATTGTGATGGCACTGGCTGGCTTCGACCGCTCGGAAGTCGAGATCATCGCCGAGCGCGACAGCCTGCAGATCACCGGCCGCAAGCAGAAAGAGGACACGCAGCGTACCTACCTGCACCGCGGCATCGCGGCACGTGATTTCGAGCAGCGCTTCCAGCTGGCGAACCACGTCAAGGTCACCACCGCCTCGTTCGACAACGGCATGCTGACGATCGAACTGGTGCGCGAAGTGCCCGAGGCCCTCAAGCCGCGCAAGATCGTCATCGACGGTGGCGACCATGTGCAGGTGCTGGAGCAGCGCCAGGCGGCCTGACCAGGCCCAGCCCGGCTTGTAGCGAGCCAGGCTAAGTGACACCGGGGCGCCCGCGGCAAGGGGCGCCCCGTTCCACGTGCGCTGCGGTCGCCCTTCACTGCCGCAAACGATTAGCCGCACGCGAGCCGGGATTAAGACAACCCTAAGTCTGCTGCCGCATGATTACATCATCGCATCATCGACCAGGCATCAGGTGGTCAAGAAAAGGGTCTTGGCAAACAGCAGCAAACAGCAGCAAACAGCAGCAAACAGTAGCAAATAGCAGCAGACAGTAGCAAACGCATCAACATACAACAACAAGCCTCATTGACCACACGGTCACTGAACATATCCTTTCAAACCAGGAGTACGTCCATGCATAACGAAGGTGCCATCACTGTCATCACCGCTAAGCGTCTCACGCTTGCCCTTGCCGCCGCCGGCGCCATCGGGGGAGCGGTTGGTGCGATCGCGGTCAACCATAACAACGCAGTCGCTTCGTCCGCTGCCGTCGCGCCCGCCACACCGCTGCTCGCTTCGGCAGTACCCGCCGCCACGGGCACGCCGGTCAATCCAGGCGCCCCCGCGCCGGTCGCGGCCGGCGTCGTGTTGCCCGACTTCACCGCACTGGTGTCGCGCAACGGCCCCGCCGTGGTCAATATCCGCGTGATGGGCAGCACCAAGACGGCCATGGGCCAGCAGCGCGGCCGCGTCCCGCAATTCGATGAGGACGACCCATTTTACGAATTTTTCCGTCGCTTCCAGGGGCCGCAGATGCCCCGTGGACAACAACGCGACACGCCCGTTTTTGGCGCCGGTTCCGGGTTCATTATCAGCCCGGACGGTGTCATCCTGACCAACGCGCACGTGGTGCGCGACGCCAAGGAAGTCACGGTCAAGCTGCAGGACCGGCGCGAATACCGCGCCAAGGTGCTCGGCTCGGACCCCAAGACCGATGTGGCGGTGCTCAAGATCGACGCCAAGAACCTGCCGGTGGTGCCAATCGGCAAATCAAGCGATCTCAAGGTCGGTGAATGGGTGCTGGCGATCGGTTCGCCCTTCGGCCTGGAAAGCTCGGTCACGGCCGGGGTGGTCAGCGCCAAGGGCCGCTCCCTGCCCGACGATAGCCAGGTGCCGTTCATCCAGACCGACGTCGCCGTCAATCCCGGCAACTCGGGCGGTCCCCTGTTCAATACCAAGGGCGAAGTGGTCGGCATCAATTCGCAGATCTATAGCCAGACCGGCGGCTATATGGGCTTGTCGTTCGCCATTCCGATCGACGTGGCTTACCGCATCAAGGAACAGATCGTTTCCACCGGCAAGGTGCAGCATGCCAAGCTCGGCATAGCGATCCAGGAAGTGAACCAGGGTTTCGCCGATTCCTTCAAGCTCGACTCGCCCGAGGGCGCGCTGGTGTCGAATGTGGAAAAAGGTGGCGCGGCCGACAAGGCGGGCATCAAGTCGGGCGATATCATCCGCAAGCTGAACGGCCAGCCGATCATTGCCTCGGGCGATTTGCCGGCCATGCTCAGCGTGGCCCAGCCAGGCGACAAGGTCAGCCTCGACGTCTGGCGCGACGGCAAGATCGTGCGTATCGATGCGCGCCTGGCCAATGCCAGCGACAAGGTGGCGCAAGACGAGCGCGAACCGGCCGCCGGCGCCGACCAGAGCGCGAAACTGGGCCTGGCCCTGCGTCCGCTCGAGCCCAACGAGAAGCGCCAGTCCGGCATCGCGTCGGGCCTGGTGATCGAGGATGCGGCCGGCGCCGCCTTGAATGCCGGGGTGCAGCCGGGCGATGTTTTACTGTCCGTCAATGGCCGTGCCGTCAATTCGGTCGAGCAGGTGCGCGATGTGGTGGGCAAGGCCAGCAAGTCGGTGGCCTTGCTGATTCAGCGCGGTAATGACAGAATCTTCATTCCGGTGCGGATCGGGTAATTGTGCTTTGTTCCGCCAGCCGGTTCGAGAAAGAAGGATGTGATGCGGCTGCTGCTGGTGGAAGACGATACGATGATCGGCGAAGTGGTGCTCGACCTGCTCAGGGCCGAGCACTACGCGGTCGATTGGGTCAAGGATGGCGAAATGGCCGACACGGCCCTGCGCCAGTCGCAAAGCTATGACCTGGTCTTGCTCGACCTGGGGCTGCCGCGCAAGGATGGCCTGGAAGTGCTGCGCGCCATGCGCACGCGCAAGGACCGCACCCCGGTGCTGGTGGCGACCGCGCGCGACGCGGTCGAGCAGCGCATTGCCGGCCTGGACGCCGGGGCCGACGACTACGTGCTCAAACCCTACGACCTCGACGAGTTGCTGGCGCGCATCCGCGCCTTGCTGCGGCGCGCCGCCGGACGCGGCGAACCGATCTTTGAATACAATGCCATCAGCATCAACCCCGCCACCCGCGAAGTGCAGGTCGACGGCAGCGCCGTGACCCTGTCGGCGCGGGAGTGGGCGGTGCTCGAAGCGCTGATCGCCCGTCCTGGCGTGGTGCTCTCGCGCGCCCAGCTCGAAGAAAAGCTGTACAGCTGGCGCGATGAAGTGAGCAGCAATGCCGTGGAAGTCTATATCCACGGCTTGCGCAAGAAGCTGGGTAGCGAACTGATCCAGAACGTGCGCGGGGTCGGCTACATGGTGCCCAAACTATGAACCTGGCGCACTCGCTGCGCGGCCGTCTGTTGTGGTTTTTGCTTGCGGCCATCAGTATTGCCGCCGTTGCCCAAGCCTCGATCGCGTACCGCACGGCCCTGTCCGACGCCGACCAGATTTTTGATTACCACATGCAGCAGATGGCCTTGTCGCTGCGCTCCAGCGCGCCGCTGGCCAATACCGAAGCGGCGGCCAATGTCGAAGCGGACGCCGAAAACAACGACCTGATGGTGCAAGTCTGGACCCCGGACGGGGTCCAGGTATTCCGCACGGTATCGCGCGCGCGCCTGCCGCAGCACGCGGTGCTTGGTTTTTCCAACGTCAAGGCCAACAACACCACCTACCGCGTGTTCTCGGTGCAAACCCCTACCCAGACCCTGCAAATCGCCCAGGACATGGCGGTGCGGCGCAATATGGCCGGCAACCTGGCGCTGCGCACGGTCGGGCCGATCGCGGTGATGATGCCGATCCTGATGCTGGTCGTGTGGTGGGTGGTGAGCGGTTCGCTGCAACCGGTGGCGCGCGTGCGCGCCCAGGTGGCGGCGCGCCAGGCCGACGATCTCTCGCCCGTGTCGGAAGCGGATTTGCCGGACGAAGTGCTGCCGCTGGTGCAGGAATTGAACCTCTTGTTCGGGCGCGTGAAAACCGCCTTCGACGCCCAGCAGCATTTCGTGGCCGATGCCGCGCACGAGTTGCGCACGCCGCTGCAAGCGCTGAAACTGCAGGCGCTGAGCCTGGAGCGGGCCGACAGTCCGGAAGCGCGCGGGGTGGCCATCGGCCGCCTGACGGCCGGCATCGAGCGCGCCACCCGGCTGGTGGAACAATTGCTGGTGCTGGCGCGCCAGGAGGCGAGCGCGGCCAGCGGGGTCAAGACGCAGGCGGTCGACCTGGCCGAGCTGGCCCGGCGTGCGCTGTCCGATCTGGCGGGCGCGGCGCAGACGCGCGGCATCGACCTGGGGCTCACGCGCGCCGACGCGGTGCAGGTGGCGGGCCAGCCGGACGCGCTGATGATCATGCTGCGCAATCTGGTCGATAACGCCTTGAAATATACCCCGGCCGGCGGCACGGTCGATATCAGCGTGACAGGCGAGGGCAAGGGCGCCAGCCTGGTGGTGGAAGACAGCGGGCCGGGCATTCCGGCAGAGGAAAGAGAGCGCGTGTTCAACCGCTTTTACCGCATCGCCGGCAGCGAGGCCAGCGGTAGCGGGCTGGGGCTGGCGATCATCAAGGCCATCGCCGAGCGCCACGGGGCCAGGCTGAGTCTGGGCGAATCGCCCAAACTGGGCGGCCTGAGCGTGCGCATCGACTTCCCCGCAGCGAGCAAGGCCGACGCCGGCTAACCGGGGTCTGACCCTGACCGCATGACCCCGACCGCAGCCCCGTCGTTTCTGGCAGTGCCAGGAATGTCGGGGCTGAGGTGACGACCTAGCCCAGCCTTACTTTTTGATAATCGCCTGCAACAGCACAAACGCTTCATGCCGGATGGTCGCGTCGGCACCCGCCAGCTCCTTGCGCGCCTGCACCAGTTCCGGCCGCTTGAGCATCTTCTTCTCGGCCGGATTCGGCACCGGCGGTTCCGGCGGGAACATGCTGGCCCGGCTGTTATACGTTTGCTGCAGCAAGCGTTTGCCGTAATCCGACGCATAAAATGCCGTCAATTCATTGGCCGTCTGCACCCCGATCACGCGCGCCACGGGCGTGGCCAGGCGCTGGTAAATTTCTTGCGGCGCTACCTTGTCGAGCTTGGCGAACACGCTGGCGCGCTGCTCTTCATTCGCATAGCGGCTCGCACCGGCCACCGAGCGCATCATTTTTTCCGACTGCATGGCAGCGAGCATGGCTTGCACAGCCTGCACCCGGGCCGCATCGGGCGTCGTCACGGCTACCGAGGCGGCGGGGACAGCAGGAGCGGCAGGAGCGGCTGCGCCTGCACGCGTCAGCGGCACGCAGGCGAACAGCGCGGCCAATGCCAGCGCGTAAGTTGGTTTCATTCTCAATCCTTTTCAACAATCACAGGGCTGCCCACAAGGGGCCAGCCGACACAATAATGCAAAAGGGCAGACGATGTCTGCCCCTTACTGCGTAGCTACCTGGATAGCTACCTGCCTGGCTAGCGCTTCACTTAAAACTTATGCCACAGGCGGGCAAAGTACGACGCGCCATTCATCCCGAACTGGACCGACTCGTACTTGAAGCCATTGTCGGTCTCGTCCGGATTCTGCTCGGTCGGCTTGACACTGAAAATGTTCGCGCCGCCCAGGGTCAGCTTGGTCTTGTCGCTGAAATTATACGTAAAACTCAGGTCGGCCGAGGTCTTCGGCTTGTACACCTGGTTCGGGGTTGGCGCACCGGACCAGGTGCCCAGGATTTGCTTGCCGAAATGGATCACCTTGAAATCGGTGCCGATCTTGCCCAGCAAATACTCGAAGCCCAGGGTGGCCTTGCGCCGCGGTCCGCCCTGTTCCAGGAACAGGCGTTCGCGCTCGGACAGCAGCACGTCTTCATAGCCCTTGAACGCGGCCGGCGCATTCACGCCCGTCACTTCGGTCTTGCTGATGTTCATGGCCAGGAAGGTATTGAGCTTGCCGCCCGCCACTTCGCTGCGGTTCGATACGGTCAAGTCCAGGCCCTGGGTCTTGGTATCGATCGAATTGACGAAGAACTGGGCCGCGCCCACGCCCAGGCTGCTCAGCAGCGGCACGATGGGCGCGTAGTTGTCGGCGTCGAAGCGGCCGGAAAACACGATGCGGTCATCGATGGCGATGCGGTACAGGTCGGCCGTGACCGAGGTGGTCGGGGTCGGCGTCCAGGTGCCGCCCAGGGTGAAGCTGACCGATTTTTCTTCCTTCAGCTTGGGAATGCCGATCGCGTTGGCCACGTTGCCGCCGTTCGGCGCGAACACCGAATCGACCGGATTGCCGTTGACGAACTCGGTAAACGTCGACGAGAAGTAGCCTTGCTGCAGCGATGGCGCGCGGAAGCCGGTACTGGCCGAACCGCGCACCAGCACGCTGTCGCTGATCTTGAAGGCGGCGGCCAGCTTGCCGGTCACGCTGTTGCCGAAGTCGCTGAATTTTTCATAGCGCACGGCCGACAGCACTTTCAGGCGCTCGGTGATGTCGGTCTCGACATCGACGTAGGCGGCCACGCTATGGCGGCTGCGGTCGGTCGCGTCGCCCGGACGGAAGCCCGGGAAGCCCTGGCTGCCCGGGTCGCCCCCGAAGCCGGCACCGTCGACATCGTTGTAGGAACCGGCTTCACCGGCGAAAATTTCATAATTTTCCTTGCGGAACTCGGCGCCGAAGGCCAGGTTCATGCCGCTCAGGATGTTCGGATAGAAGCGGCTGGCGTCGGCATTGGTGGTCAGCTGGGTGGCCGCGAAACCGCCCGCGTCGAATTGCGAGGCCGACACGCCCTTGCCGCCCTTGATCAGGTCGAGGTTGGCGATCGAGGCATTGAGCGTATTGCTGACGTTGTAATGCATCTTGTTGTAGCCATAGGTTTGCGAGAAATCCGCATTCCACTCGCCCAGCTTGGCGCGATAGCCGATGGTGCCGTAATGGTCGTCGATGTCGGCATTGATGAAGGGCGCGAAGCCGTTCGGGTACATGGCTTGCGCATTGCGCGTCGGAATCTGGTCCGGACCGCGGCCGAAGGCGGCCGAGGAAGCGTCGCGCTTCTGGGTGCCGGCCGTGAAATACAGCTTGCCGTCAACCAGGGGAATGTCGCCATTCAGGTACAGGGTCTGGTTCTGGACCTTGCTGTCGCCGATGGTGCGTAGGCTGCCCGCGTCGGCCCGGTTCGAGCGGCCGCGGTCGAGATACTCGCCCGTGATGCCGACCACCCCGCCGCCCACGGCCACGCCGCAGTAAGCCGAGGCCAGGACATTCTTGCCGTCGCCGGCCGAATACTGGCCCGCGCCGAGCACGCTTTCGCAGCCGAGCGAGCGTTTCAGTTCGATATTGATGACCCCGGCGATCGCGTCGGAGCCGTACTGGGCGGCGGCGCCATCGCGCAGCACCTGGATGTTTTTCACCGCCAGCAGCGGAATTGCATTCATGTCGGTGCCGGTATTGCCGCGGTTGCGGGCGCCGAAGATGTTCACCAGCGAGGTGCTATGACGGCGCTTGCCGTTCATTAGCACCAGGGTCTGGTCGGAACCGAGGCCGCGCAGGGCGGCCGAATCGACCAGGTCGGCGCCATCGGCCCCGCTCTGGCGCGTGGAATTGAACGATGGCGAGATATAGGTCAGGGTCTGGGCCAGGTCGAACTGGCCGCCTTGCTCGGCCATGCGGGTCATGGGAATCAGATCGACCGGGACCGCCGTATCGGTGGCGGAGGTGGCCGAGACGCGGCGCGAACCGACCACGCTGACGCTGGGGATGACTTCTTCCTTGGTGGCTTGCTGGCCCGACTGGGCAAAGCTGGCGGGGGCGTACACGGCGAAAGCGGCTCCGCCGTACAAAGCGAGCAAGACGGACCTACGTAAAGGGGTGGTAGTGAACACGCGACAGTCTCCGGGTTTTATTATCGAAAGGTGAATGATTCTAATGCAATTTTCGCCGCACCAGTCCAGCGCGGTGTGGTGCAATGACAACGTTGTCAATCGCCGGGCACGGGCTCGGCCCGCCCGCCCACCAGGATCGCGCCATCCTGCACCCGGGTGCGGATCAGGCAGGGCGCACCCAGCGCACCACCCTGGTGCAGGGTGATGGCGCGGCCCAGGTGGGCCGCCAGGGCGCCGGCCGCCACCCCGGTGGCGCGGTCTTCCATGGCCGGATCGAGGTGGTTGAAGTTGCGCCCTTCGTAGGCATCCTCGCCGATGCGGCACACCACATAGCAGCCGCTCACGCCATGCGCGCCGCCCCAGTCGAGGATGCGCTCGAGCGGTGGGCGCAAGGCAAGCAGGGTGGCGCGCTCAGGCACTTCAATGAGCAGCTTGGGACTGCCGACCGAGGCCAGCACGGGCGCGGCCGCCAGCCTCAGGCCGGGCTGGTCCAGCAGCCAGGCCGCCAGCGCGGCATCGACCGCGACGTCGGGCACGTCCTGGGGCTGCAGGGCGACGAAAACATCCTCCCCTTGCCGGCTCAGGCGCAAGGCTTGCCCGCGCATTGCCGTGGCCAGTACCAGGTCCGGCGCCGCCTGCCCGGCGCGCGCGAACAGCACCTGCGCCGCGCCCAGGGTGGCGTGCAGGCACAGGGGACTCCTGGCGTGCGGGTAGTAATAGTCGGCGATCCAGTTTTGCTGCAATCCAGGGTCGAGAAAGACGCAGGCCGGATGCGGCTGGGCCTGCGCAAACGCCTGGCGCGCCGCGGGCGCGGCCGGCCCGTCTTCGATCACCAGCGCCACATTGCCGTGGCCCGGCGCTGCACCAAAACAGCGCACCGTATGCACCTGCATAGTTATTCCCAATTGGTAAGAAATGCGAAAAGCTTATACTGTGTTTCCATACAGTATTTTCCCTAATACATTTGATTGTAATATTTTTTTCATGAGTACCGCCGCCCCCGCCCCCAGCCTGCCCGACTACGCCGAGTTGTATTGTCTGAGCAACTTTACCTTCCTGCACGGCGCCTCGCACGCCGAGGAACTGGTGGCCCGCGCCGTCCAGCTCGGCTACGCGGCGCTGGCCATCACCGACGAATGTTCGCTGGCCGGGGTGGTGCGGGCCCACGCCGAAGCCAAGAAGGCGGCGCTGCCCCTGATCATCGGCGCCCACTTCCACCTGCGCCATGCCGATGGCAGCGCGGCCCTATCGCTGATCTTGCTGGCCAAGAACCGCAATGGCTACGGCAACCTGGCTGAACTGATCACCCTGGCGCGCACGCGTACGGCCAAGGGGACTTACCTGCTCACCCCGGCCGACCTGGCCTCGCCCGCGCCGGCCCAGGCCCACCTGGCCGGCATGCCCGACTGCCTGGCGATCCTGCTGCCCGCCTATCCCGGCCACGATGCGGCCGAGCTCGACCGCCTGCACACCCAGGCCGCCTGGATGGCCGCCACCTTTCCCGGGCGCGCCTGGCTGGGCCTGACCCTGCTGCACCGCGCTTTTGATGAAGCGCACCGCGCCACGGTCGAGGAAGTCGCCTGGCAGCACGGGCTGGCCGTGGTGGCGCTGGGCCACGTCTGCATGCACGTGCGCTCGCGCAAGCCCCTGCACGACACCCTGTGCGCGATCCGCCTCAACACGCCCGTGGACGAGTGCGGCTATGCGCTGGCGCAAAATGCCGAACAGCACCTGCGCGCGCGCCTGCGCCTGGCCAATCTGTACAGCCCCGAGGCCCTGGCTGAAACGCTGCGCATCGCCCGCCTGTGCACCTTTTCGCTCGACCAGCTGCGCTACGAATACCCGGACGAACTGGTGCCGCCCGGCCAGACCCCGTCCGGCTACCTGCGCGCCGAAACCTATATCGGCGCCCACCACCGCTTTCCGCTCGGCATACCGGCCAAGGTGCAGGAACAGCTCGAAACCGAACTCCAGCTGATCGGCGAACTGCGCTACGAAGCGTATTTTTTGACCGTGTACGACATCGTGCGCCATGCGCGTTCGATCGGGATCCTGTGCCAGGGGCGCGGCTCGGCCGCCAATTCGGCCGTGTGCTATTGCCTCGGCATCACCGAAGTCGACCCGGCGCGCGGCAACCTGCTGTTCGGGCGCTTCATTTCCAGGGAAAGGGACGAACCGCCCGACATCGACGTCGACTTCGAGCACCAGCGGCGCGAAGAAGTGATCCAGTACATCTACAACAAATACAGCCGTGCGCGCGCCGCCCTGGCCGCCGTGGTGATCAGCTACCGGCCCAAGAGCGCCCTGCGCGACAGCGGCAAGGCGCTCGGGGTCGACCTGGCGATTGTCGAAAAAGTCGCCAAGACGCACCACTGGTTCGACAGCAAGGACGACCTCGTCAAACGCCTGGCCGAATGCGGGCTCGACCCCGATTCCCCGCTGGCCCAGCAATGGGCCACCCTGGCCCAGCGCCTGCTCGGCTTTCCGCGCCATCTGTCGCAACACCCGGGCGGCTTCGTGATCGCCGCCGGCAAGCTGTCGCGCCTGGTGCCGATCGAAAACGCCAGCATGCCGGAGCGCAGCGTGATCCAGTGGGACAAGGATGACCTCGAAGAACTCGGTTTGCTGAAAGTCGATGTGCTGGCGCTGGGCATGCTCTCGGTGTTGCGGCGCGCATTCGACCTGGTGGGCGAGCTGCGCGGCACGGTGTTTTCGATGCAGGACATCCCGGCCGACGACCGCGCCACCTACGACATGATTTGCGCGGCCGACACGGTGGGCGTGTTCCAGATCGAATCGCGCGCGCAGATGAGCATGCTCCCACGCATGCTGCCGCGCACCTTTTACGACCTGGTGATCGAAGTGGCGGTGGTGCGGCCGGGGCCGATCCAGGGCGGCATGGTCCATCCCTATTTGCGCCGGCGCCAGGGGCTGGAACAGCCCCTGTATCCCAAGGAAGAACTGAAGGTCGCGCTGGAACGCACCTTGGGCGTGCCGATTTTCCAGGAACAGGTGATGCAGGTGGCGATGATCGCGGCCGGCTTTAGCGCCGGCGAGGCGGACCAGCTGCGGCGCGCCATGGCCGCCTGGAAACGCAAGGGTGGGCTGGAAAAATACTACGACAAGATCGTCAGCGGCATGCTCGAGCGTGGCTACACGCTGGAATTTGCCGAATCGATCTTCAACCAGATCAAGGGTTTCGGCGAATACGGCTTTCCCGAATCGCACGCGGCCAGTTTCGCGCTGCTGGCCTACGCCAGTTCCTGGCTCAAGTGCCACGAACCGGCCGCGTTTTTATGCGCCTTGCTCAACAGCCAGCCGATGGGTTTCTACAGCCCCTCGCAACTGGTGCAGGATGCGCGCCGCCACGGCATCGAGGTGCGCGCGGCGGACGTGGCCATCAGCGGCTGGGATTCCAGCCTGGAAGCGGGGGAGGGCGCGCAGCCGGCGGTGCGGCTGGGGCTGTCGCTGCAGCGCGGCATGCGTCCCGCGTCGGCGGCGCGGATTGAAGAGGCGCGCGCCGTGCGCGGGTTCGAGAGCGTGGCCGAGCTCGCGCGCCGCGCCGCCCTGGACCGGCACGACCTGCAGGTGCTGGCCGGCGCCAATGCCCTGCATGGCCTGGCCGGCAACCGGCGCCAGGCGCTGTGGCAAGCGGTGGGCGCGGTGCCCGACAAGGACTTGCTGCGCCCCACCACGCCCGAGGAAGAGGTGCCGCTGCTGCATGCCCCGAGCGAAGGCGAAGATATTGTCGGCGACTACCGCGCGCAGGGCTTGACCCTGGGACGGCACCCGCTGGCGCTGCTGCGCGCGCGCCTGCTGGAGCAGCGCTTCCTGCCGGCCGCGCAACTGAACGGCTACAAGCAGGGGCAGCTGGCGCGCGCCTGCGGCATCGTCACCGTCAGGCAGCGGCCGGCGACGGCCAAGGGCGTGCTGTTCGTCACCATCGAAGACGAGACCGGCAACGTGAACGTGATCGTCTGGCCCAGCCTGGTGGAACAACAGCGGCGCGAAGTGCTGGGCGCGAGCTTGCTGGGCGTGTACGGCGTGTGGCAAAGCGACGGCCAAGTGCGGCACCTGGTGGCCAAGCGCCTGGTCGACCTGTCGCACCTGATGGGCCGCCTCGACACCAGCAGCCGCGATTTTTGCTAGCCCCCTTAACCGGGCTCAGAGCTCTGATTCGCAAGGTCTTCAGCGCCCGCGGCGGATCACTGCAAACCGATCGCGGCCACCCGTCCGCTCCTGTTCACGATATACAGCATGCCCCGATCCGAGATCGACAGCTTGCCCCCCAGCGCATAGCGCCACACAGTCTTGCCGCTGGCCAAGTCGATCGCCAGGGTGCTGACCTCGGAACTGATGAAGGCCAGGTTATCGGTCACGACCAGCTGGTCGAACCAGGTGGCGTCGGCCGGGTCGCTCAGCTTCGCCGCCGTCCACAGCAGCTTGCCGGAGTCCGGCGCATACGCTTCCAGCGCATTGCCGGTATTGTTGAACAGGTACAGCACGCCCTTGGCATAGGACGGTGTGCTCACCCGTTTTCCCTGGAGCGTCCAGGCGTGCGTGCGCTTGGCCAGGTTGAACGCGACCAGACGGCCGCTATCCGAGACAAAACCGAATTGATTATCCGACAGGACCGGCGTGCCGCCGCTATAGCTGGGCCACAGGTGATCCGGATCGTCCACCTGGTAGGCGAGCCGGCCGTCGGCCACGCCCATGGCGTACAGGCGCCCGTCCAGATACACATACGCATGGCTGGCATCGACCGCCGGGGTCCAGTCGGCAAAAGCGGGCAGGGCGCTGCTCCAGGCGGGCTGCTGGCTGCCGGCGCGGAACTGGCTCAAGCCACCGGCGCTGCCATTCGGCGCATACAGCGTGTCGCCGAGCACGGTCGGCGCCAGCGCATAGCGGCCCTGCGTGTCCATTTTCTGGCGGCTCAGCAGCTTGCCGGTTTTCTGCTCGAACACCCACAGCGAGGCCTCGTCGCTGCTGGTCGAAGTCAGGTACACCTTGCCGTTGGCGGCGGCCGGCGGATTCAGGTGGCTTGTCAGGACCGGGAAGGGCAGGCCCAGGCTGGTGCGCCAGACTTCGGTGCCGCTCTCCTCGCTGATGGCGACCAGCGCGGCGCGATCGCCGCGATACGTGACCACGCCCTGGAATACCAGGCCGTTATCGTGGGCCGGCGCGGTCACCCTGCCATCCTTGTTCTCGAACAGGCGCTGCCAGCGCAGCGCGAAGCTGGCCGGATCGAAGCTGGCCGGCACATAGCCGGTATGCGCCGGATTGCCCCGGTACGTGCTCCATGGCCCCAGTTGCGGCAGCACCGGCAGGGGTTTCACGCTGTCGGCGGGCAGGACGGTCACCTTGAGCGCCAGCGTCCAGGGCGAACCGGCGTAGGGCAGATGGCACACGGCCGCATCGTCGGCGCAGGCGCGCATTTCGAGCTTGCTGGTGTAGACGCCGGGCGCCAGGCCATTGGCGGGTACCAGGGTGGCCGCGAACTGCCTGTCGGACAGCGTGCGCACGCCGACCGGCGCGGCGAGGATACCGGCCGGGTCGATCAGCGCCACATGGACCTTCTCGCCCAGCACGCTACTGGTGCTGGCCTCGACCGTCAGGCTGGCCGCCTGGCCAGCCTGCATGGTGATCTCGGCCATGGCCGGCGCGAAGCGCATGCGCCCGCTGGTATCGGTCTTCGGCTTGACGTTGATGGTCAGCGGCAGGCGCCAGGGCGAGCCTTCGAGCGGCTTGGCGCAGACTCGGGGATCATCCTCGCAGGCGCGCAGTTCCAGGGTGCTGCGGTGGGTGCCGGGCTGGAGGTCGCTCGAACTGCGCATGGTGGCCGAGTAATGGCGCGCCGTGCCCGCCAACACGTCGGACGAGGCGATCAGTCCGCCGCCATCGACGATGCCCAGATTGAATGGCCTGGACGGGGTGCGGGAAAGCGAGATATCCATCCCGAAAGCGCTGGTCTGGCCTTCGGCCATGCCGATCTCCAGCGCCGCGCCATGGATGGTCAGCCAGTCGCCACCGGCGGCGACAGTGACGGGTGGTTTGTCGCCAGGCACGACGGTGACCGGCGGCTTGTCGCTGGCGCCGCCATTGCCACCGCCACCGCAGGCGGCCAGCCAGGCCGGTGCCAGCAGGCAGGCGAGTAAACGTGTGAATCGATGCATCGTATTCCTTATTGTTGCCATGCCGGCAAAATTAATAAAAGGAAATTATAGCTTGCAGGCAAGCTAGGCGACAAGCGCGCGGGGCGCATCGAGCAGGGAAAAGGTGCGGAAAACAGTGCGGGAAGGGGGGGGGGGGCGGCAAGCGCGGGAAGCGAGGTCGGAAAGGGGAACGACGGGGGGCGGGGCGGCAAGCGCTACCGCACCCCGCACGCAACGCCCCCGCCCTGGCGGGAAGGCGGGCGCGCGCGATGGAGCCGGGGGCGCTTAGTGTGCGCTGGTGCCGTAGTAGCTGTGAATCTGGCTCGACCATTGCTGGTTGGCCATATCCGGCCAGTGATCGGTATCGAAACCTGGCGCGTTCTCGATGCGATCTTTCTCGATGTCGAGCGTGAAGCGCTTGTTGGCGGTGTCGAGCGTCAACGCCGACCAGGGCACGGCAAACAGTTTTTCGCCGATGGTCAGCACGCCACCACTCGACATGACGGCATACGCGATCTTACCGGTGCGCATGTCCAGCATGATTTCCTTGATTTCACCCAGATGCTCGTTCTTCAGATTGTGCACGTGGTCGCCGATCAGGGTATCCGCACCCATCAGTTCAGGACCCGGGCCTTTCGAGCCCTTGTCGACATACATGCCATAAGCATCGCGTTCTTCGTAGGACATTTTGACCTCCTGTGGTAAAAGTTCAATCCTGAGGCTTGAGCAAGATCATGTCTGCTCGTTGGCGCACACCGAATAAGCAATCGGTAATCTTTCAAATTGATCAATACGGCATCCCCGACGGTACCGCCCGCTGCGCCGCCGTTGCTGTTTTTTACCTTGTTTTACGGAAGCATTGGCCGGTTTAAGGTATAATTTCAATTTCCCGCACGTGCCGTTCGGCACCATCTGCAATGACCAAATTTGTCTTCGTCACCGGTGGCGTTGTGTCTTCCCTTGGAAAAGGGATTGCCGCCGCCTCTCTCGCCGCGATCCTCGAATCGCGCGGCCTTAAAGTCACCATGCTCAAGCTCGACCCGTACATCAACGTCGATCCCGGCACGATGAGCCCGATGCAGCATGGCGAAGTCTTCGTCACCGACGATGGCGCCGAAACCGACCTCGACCTGGGCCACTACGAGCGCTTCATCAGCACCCGCATGCGCAAGGTGAACAACTTCACCACCGGCCAGATCTACGAATCGGTGATCCGCAAGGAACGCCGTGGCGAATACCTCGGCAAGACGGTGCAGGTGATCCCGCACATCACCAACGAGATCCAGGATTACATCTACCGCGGCGCCGAAGGCGTGGACGTGGCGCTGGTGGAAATCGGCGGCACCGTGGGCGACATCGAATCGCTGCCCTTCCTGGAAGCGGCGCGCCAGCTGTCGCTGCGCGCCGGGCGCAAATCGGCCGCCTTCGTGCACCTGACGCTGGTGCCGTACATCGCTTCGGCGGGCGAACTGAAAACCAAGCCGACCCAGCACAGCGTGCAAAAGCTGCGCGAAATCGGGATCACCCCGACCGCGCTGCTGTGCCGCGCCGACCGTCCGATTCCGGACGACGAACGCGCCAAGATCTCGCTGTTCTCGAACGTCGAAGAGCAGGCCGTGATCTCGGTGTGGGACGCCGACACCATCTACAAGGTGCCGCAGATGCTGCACGACCAGGGTTTGGATGCCATCATCCTGGAAGCGCTCGGCCTGGAAGCGCCGCCGGCCGACCTGTCGATGTGGACCAAGCTGATCTACGCGCTGGAAAACCCGAAAGCGGCCGTCACCATCGGCATGGTTGGCAAATACGTCGACCTGACCGAATCGTACAAATCGCTCACCGAAGCGCTGCGCCACGCCGGCATCCACACCGAAAGCCGGGTCAACATCGAATACCTGGACTCGGAAGACATCGAAACCAAGGGTTGCGAGCACCTGGCCAAGTACGATGCGATCCTGGTACCGGGCGGCTTCGGCAAGCGCGGCGTGGAAGGCAAGATCATGGCGGCGCGCTACGCCCGCGAACACCAGATCCCTTACCTGGGCATCTGCCTGGGCATGCAAGTGGCCCTGATCGAATACGCGCGCCACAAGGCTGGCCTGGCCAACGCCAACTCGACCGAATTCGACACCGACACCGACCAGCCGGTCGTGGCCCTCATCAACGAGTGGCAGAACCATGACGGCAAGGTCGAAAAGCGCGACGAAAAATCCGACCTGGGCGGCACCATGCGCCTGGGCGCGCAAACCTGCGCGGTCAATCCGGGCACCCTGGCCGCCGAAATCTATGGCAGCGTGGTCACCGAACGCCACCGCCACCGCTACGAAGCGAACAACCACTACCTGGCGCGGGTCGAAGCGGCCGGCATGATCGTGTCGGCGCGCACCCCGACCGAAGACTTGTGCGAGATCATGGAACTGCCGCGCACCGGAGAGAACGCGCACCCGTGGTACATGGGCGTGCAGTACCATCCCGAGTTCAAATCGACGCCGCGCACCGGTCACCCGCTGTTTACGTCGTTCATCAAGGCGGCGCTGGCGCACCAGGCCGCCAATGGCCATGCAGCGGCGGCCGCACCCACAGGAGATGCAGCATGAAGCTTTGCGGTTTTGACGTCGGCCTCGAGCACCCGATTTTTCTCATCGCCGGCACCTGCGTGATCGAATCGCGCCAGATGGCGATGGACACCGCCGGCACGCTGAAAGAAATCACCTCGGCGCTGGGCATCCCGTTCATCTACAAATCGTCCTTCGACAAGGCCAACCGCTCCTCGGGCACCTCGTTCCGCGGTCCCGGCATGGACAAGGGCCTCGAGATCCTGGCCGATGTGCGCCGCGAAATCGGCGTGCCGGTGCTGACCGACATCCACACGATCGAAGAAATCGCTGCCGTTTCGAGCGTGGTCGACGTGCTGCAAACGCCGGCCTTTTTGTGCCGCCAGACCGACTTCATCATCGCCTGCGCCCAGTCGGGCAAGCCGGTCAACATCAAGAAGGGCCAGTTCCTCGCGCCCGGCGACATGAGGAACGTGATCGACAAGGCGCGCCAGGCCGCGCGCGACGCTGGCCTCAATGAAGACAACTTCATGGCCTGCGAGCGCGGTGCCTCGTTCGGCTACAACAACCTGGTCTCCGACATGCGCTCCTTGGCGATCATGCGCGAATCGAACTGCCCGGTCGTGTTCGACGCGACCCACTCGGTACAACTGCCGGGCGGACAGGGCACCACATCCGGTGGCCAGCGCGAGCACATTCCCGTGCTCTCGCGCGCAGCCGTGGCAGCCGGTATCGCCGGCCTGTTCATGGAAACGCACCCGAACCCCGCCCAGGCGCTCTCGGACGGCCCGAATGCCGTGCCGCTCGGACGCATGAAGGAACTGCTCACCACCCTCGTCGAACTCGACCGCGTGGTCAAGAAAGCCGGCTTCCTCGAAACCAGCTTTGCGTAAGTTTGCGTAGTGCGGCACTTGCCGCCGTCCCGATCGCCCTGACAGATGCAGGCGGACCGTTCGCGCTCCGCCCACCTTTTTCTTACCCTTTGGAGATTGAAACATGAGTGCTATCGTTGACATTATCGGCCGTGAAATTATCGATTCGCGCGGCAATCCAACCGTCGAATGCGACGTGCTGCTGGAGTCGGGCGTGATGGGCCGCGCGGCGGTGCCATCGGGTGCCTCGACCGGTTCGCGCGAAGCGATCGAACTGCGCGACGGCGACCAGAAGCGTTACTTCGGCAAGGGCGTGCTGCAAGCCTGCGAAAACATCAACACCGAAATCTCCGAAGCCATCATGGGCCTGGACGCGAACGAACAAGCCTTCCTGGACCGCACCCTGATCGATCTGGACGGTACCGAAAACAAGAGCCGCCTGGGCGCCAACGCCATGCTGGCCGTCTCGATGGCGGTGGCCAAGGCTGCCGCTGAAGAAGCCGGCCTGCCGCTGTACCGTTATTTCGGCGGTTCGGGCGCGATGCAAATGCCGGTGCCGATGATGAACGTCATCAACGGCGGCGCGCACGCCGACAACAACCTGGACATCCAGGAATTCATGATCATCCCGGTCGGCGCACCGAGCTTCAAGGAAGCGATCCGCTACGGCGCCGAGATCTTCCACACGCTGAAAAAGATCCTGCACGAGAAAAAGCTGGCGACCTCGGTCGGCGACGAAGGCGGATTCGCGCCGAACGTGGCCAACCACGAAGAAGCCATCAAGCTGATCATGCAAGCGATCGAGCAGGCTGGCTACGAGCCGGGCACCCAGATCTGCCTGGGCCTGGACTGCGCCGCGTCCGAATTCTACAAGGATGGCAAATACCACCTTGAAGGCGAAGGCATGCAGCTGACCGCCACCGAATTCACCAACATGCTCGCGACCTGGTGCGACAAGTACCCGATCATCTCGATCGAAGACGCGATGGCGGAAAACGACTGGGATGGCTGGAAGATCCTGACCGAAGCGCTGGGCAAGAAGGTGCAGCTGGTGGGCGACGACCTGTACGTCACCAACACCAAGATCCTGAAAGAAGGCATCGAAAAAGGCATCGCCAACTCGATCCTGATCAAGATCAACCAGATCGGCACCCTGACCGAAACCTTCGCCGCGATCGAAATGGCCAAGCGCGCCGGTTATACTGCCGTCATCTCGCACCGTTCCGGCGAGACTGAAGACTCGACGATTGCCGACATCGCCGTTGGTACCAATGCCCTGCAGATCAAGACTGGCTCGATGTCGCGTTCGGACCGCATGGCCAAGTACAACCAGCTGCTGCGCATCGAAGAAGACCTGGGCGACATCGCCAGCTACCCTGGCCGTAGCGCTTTCTACAACCTGAAGTAAGCCGAACCGCACCGGCTGGCCGCGCGCCGGCCGGTGCCATGCTCCCTGTCATGCGCCTCATTACGCTCGTTCTCGCGACCCTCCTGCTCCTGATCCAACTGCCGCTCTGGCTGGGCAAGGGTGGCTGGCTGCGCGTGGGCGAACTGGAAAACCAGGTTTCGCTGGCGCAGCGCAAGACAGTCGAACTGAAGGCGCGCAACGCCAAGCTCGACTCCGAAGTGCACGACCTGACCAATGGCACGGGCGCGGTGGAAGAGCGCGCGCGTTTCGAGCTGGGCATGATCAAGAAAAACGAGATCTTCATCCAGATCCTCGACGCCAACGGCCAGCCCAAGGAATCGGCCACTCCGCTGCCGCCGCCCAAGCCCGACGCCAAGACTACCCCCTGAAGCAAGCTCCTAACACCGGGGTCTGACCTCTGATTAGAAATTAGTTGTTACCAGGCATCGTCACCCCCACACCGGGGTCAGAGCTCTGACTTGAAATAATTTCAGCCTGGACAAGTCCCTCGCCCAACATTGCGCTGCCCTTGAACGACCAGCCGTCGCTGCTGCCATGGGAGACGGATGGTGCGGCGGCGCTGCGGCAGCGTGGCTTGCCCGGTGAGCAACAAATCGCGTTGCTGCCTAGACAAAAATTGCTAATCAGAGGTCAGACCCCGGTTGTAGGGTGTTGACTCGGCAGTTTATAGGTGCTTTTACCGAATTACGGGCAAATTCCGCCGCAGTGCCATCTTGCGTTTTCTCTGATTAACGTTGACAAACGTCATCAATCGGTATTTAATTTCTGTAACGACAGAAATGAATGAAATTGGAGAAATGATGGCACTGGGACCGACCGAACAGAAATTCGTCCTGCACTGGGGCGAGATGGGCACGCGCTGGGGCGTCAACCGCACCGTCGCGCAGATTCATGCACTGCTGTTCCTCGCCAAGCGCCCGCTGGCGGCCGAGGATATCGCCGACGCGCTGTCGGTGGCGCGCTCGAACGTGAGCAACAGCCTCAAGGAGCTGCAAAGCTGGAACCTGATCCGCGTCACCCACTTGATGGGCGACCGCCGCGATCACTTTGTCGCCCTCCATGATGTGTGGGAGATCTTCCGCGTCATCGTCGAGGAGCGCAAACGGCGCGAGATCGATCCGACCCTGACCGTGCTGCGCGAATGCGCCATCGAGGGCGATACCGATACCGCGCTCGAACCAGCCTCGCTGGCGCGCATGAACGAGGTGCTGAGCTTCCTCGACATGCTCGGCACGACCTACGACGATTACAAGCACCTGCCGCCCGCAACCCTGCAGCGCTTCCTGAAAATGGGCGGCAAGGTGGCGCGCTTCCTCGGCCCCGACGACAAGGACGGGTCGTGAGCGGCGCCGAACTGACCCTCTACTTCGACGGCAAGTGCCCGTTCTGCCGCGCCGGCATGGCCAGACTGGCGCAATGGGACAAGGCCGGGCGCCTGGCCTTTGTCGATATCGCCGCTCCCGGTTTCGATCCGGCCCACCTGGGTGTCGACATGGCCGCCCTGAACCGCGAGCTGCACAGCCAGGCGCGCGATGGCCGCGTGCTGGTGGGGATCGACAGCATGCTGCGCGCCTACCCGTTGGCCGGCCAGGCCTGGCGCGTGCTGCCGCTGCGCGTGCCCGGCTTGCGCACCTTGTGCAGCTGGTCGTACCGGCTGTTCGCGCGCCACCGCTACCTGATGTCGCGCGTGCTCGGCTACCGCGCCCCGGCCTGCGCCGAGGGTGTATGCGAGCGTCCCAATCCCTTTTTCAAACGATGAAAGCACGTATGCACTCTCCATTTCTGCGCCGCTGGGCCATCCGCTGGATGTACGCGGCCATCGCCACCCATCTGGTGGTCGGCATGCTGCTGCCATGGTTCGCCGACGCCGCGATCTTCAGCGGCTACCACCGCGGCATCGAAACGGCGTTCTGGGGCGAGAGCGTGCCGGCGCCGGCCCACGCGCAGCAAATCTGGTGGATCTCGCTGTTCGGCCCCACCGTGCAAAGCGCGGCCCTGTGGATGGGCGCCCTGGCGTGGATTGGCGACCGCCAGCGCAGCGCCTTTGCCTGGGGCGCGCTGATCGCCGGCATGCTGCTGTGGGCGCCGCAGGACATGATGGTGTCGCTGCGCGCGGGCTGCTGGGATAACATCTGGATCGATACCTTCGCGCTGGCCACGATGCTGCCGCCGCTGGTGTATCTGTACTGCGTCGACCGCATGCAAGCGGTGCGCACATGATCGCGTCCGAAGGCGAGTTATTCAAGAAGATCCTCGGTCCCGCATGGCGCGGCCTTCATCCCGACATCCAGGCGCGTTTCGACCATAACCCCATGCCCGGCAAGCCCTTGCACTACACGGGCCGGATGACGGAGCTGAGCTGTTCAAGCGTCGGCCGCGTGCTGGGCTACCTGACCATGCCGCTGATCCAGGGCGCGCTGATGCCGTTTAACGATGCCGATTTCCCGGTCGATATCGAGGTGTACTCGAAACAGGGCAGCGCTGCCATTTTCAAGCAGCGCATCTATCGCCTCAACGGGCGCAAGCCGGTGCAGTTCACTTCCTACATGTTGGAGAGCGCGCGCGGCGAAGTGCTCGAATACGTCGGCATGGGCATGGGCATGAAGCTGGTGCTGGCGGTGCGTGACGGGAACCTGCACTTTGAGAGCGACGGCTACTTCTGGCAGGTGCTGGGCGTGCGCATTCCCATACCGGCCTGGTTCACTCCGGGTAAAACCTATCTTTGCCACCGCAATAACGACAGCGCGCAGTTCGATATCCGTATCGAGATCCGCCACGCGCTGTTTGGTACAACCTTCACGCAGGCGGGCGTGTTTCGCGAGGTGCGTTCATGAATACCCATTTGCTTGCGCTGCAGTTGATGGCCGTCCAGGGCTGCCTGGGCGCCTTCGACACCCTGTATCACCACGAATTGACCGAGGCCTTGCCCGGCCGCGCGAGCGCCCGTCTGGAACTGCGGATCCATGCGTTGCGCTCCGTGATTTACTGCGCCATGTATGTCGGCCTGGCGTGCTGGCGCTTCAACGGCCTGTGGGCGGTGGCGCTGCTGCTGGTGTTCGCGGTCGAGATCGGGCTGACCTTGTGGGATTTCGTGGTCGAGGACCAGACCCGCCTGCTGCCGGCCACCGAACGGGTCACGCACACCGTGCTGACGCTCAACGGCGGCGCTTTCATCGCGCTGCTGGCCCTGAACGCAGGAGAAAGCATGACGCTGCCGACCGCGCTGGCATGGGAGCCGCATGGCCTCCTGAGCGCGTTCCTGCTGCTTTGCGGCGCGGGCGTCGGTCTGTCCGGCGTGCGCGATGCTTTCGCGGCGCGCGCCCTCGACCGCCAGGCGGCCCGGCCGCAGCCGCCGGCATTGCGCTTTGGCGCCACCGGCTGCGCAGTGCTGCTGACCGGGGCCACGGGCTTCATCGGCCAGAAGCTGGTGCGCGCGCTGCTGGCCGATGGCCACCGCGTCACGGTGCTGTCGCGCCAGCCGCGCGCGGCGGCCTGGCTGTTCGACGGTCGCGTGGAGTGCGTCAACGACCTGGCGCAGTTGCCGCCGGCGCGCCGCATCGATGTGGTCATCAACCTGGCGGGCGCGCGCATTCTCGGCTGGCGCTGGAGCGAAGCACGCCAGGCGGCCTTGCGGGTCAGCCGCATCGGCCTCACGCGCAAGGTGGTGTCCTGGATCGCCGCCGCCGATCACAAGCCGGCGCTGATGCTGTCGGCGTCCGCCATCGGTTACTACGGCATCCAGGCGCGCGGTGACGATACCGTTCTGACAGAAAGCGATGCGCCGCAGCCGATGTTCATGTCGGACCTGTGCCGCGAGTGGGAGGAAGCCGCCGGCACCGCCGCGGCGTACGGCGTGCGCGTGGCGTGCATGCGTTTTGGCCTGGTGCTCGGCACCCAGGGCGCACTGCCGATGATGCTGCTGCCGGTCAAACTGGGAATGGGCGGCCCGCTCGGCGACGGGCGCCAGTGGCTGTCGTGGATTCATGTGGACGATGTCATCGCCGGCATCGCCCATCTGTGGACCAGCGGCGAGGGCGGGGCCTACAACTTCACCGCGCCGGAGAGCCTGCCGCAGGCGAGCTTCAACCGGGTGGCGGCCAAGGTATTGAAGCGCCCTTACTGGCTGCCCACGCCCGGCTGGCCGATGCGCCTGGCCTTGGGCGAACAGGCCGACCTGCTGCTCGAAGGGCAGCGCGTGGCGCCCGCGAAGCTGCTGGCGAGCGGTTTCGCCTTCCGCCATCCGACCCTGGCCGGCGCGCTGGCGAGTCTGTCGTGACGCTTAGTCGAGCAGGGTCTTGACCAGGATCTTGCCCTCGCCGGCGGGGCTGTCCTGGCGCACCATCAGCTGGCTGCCTTTGGCGAACCAGAAGGTCGATACGTAACCGGGGCGGTTGTAGTCGGTCGTGACGACCCAGCACTCGATCATGCCTCCCGGGCCAGGAATGCTGGCCGATCCGGATACCTTGAACAGGTAGCGCGCCGGCCCCTGCTGCCCGCCCGGGTGGTAGAAGTTGATACTGGCTTGGTAGCCATCGGCCAGCGGTAATGCTTGCAGCGTTTCGATATCGGTCTCGAAGTTGAAGGTCGGCTCGGGAGAGTCGACCACCAGGTCCTTGTTGACGCTGTCGGCGAGTTCCTTCATGCCGGTGATCTTGTCGGGTGCGAAGATGAATCCCTCGACCACGCGCTTGCCATCCTTTTCCGCGATGCGCTCGTGGGTGCGCGGCCGCAGCGAGCCCGCATCGAACCAGGAGCTGACGGTTTTGAGCGACGCCGCCGATGGCGCCGTGTCGTAGCGCTGCCGGATCTGCATGCGTTGCTGGCCATCCTCGGTGGAGAAACGGATCTCGCGCGTGATGATGTCGGCCGGTACCCGGCTCTCGCCGCTGCGCAGGTAGCGCAGGTAGTGGTGTACGCCTTCCTTGAGCAGGGCAGCGCGCGGCAGGGTGGGGCCGACGTCGACGCTGGTGACGGCGGCGTGGCTCGAAGGGGCAAGGGCGGCCGCCATGATCAGGGCGGGCGATGCCAGTCGGGGTATGCGCATATCGAACATCTCCTGTAGCTTAAAAACTCAAAAGGTCCTTCAATTCCTGGGCATTGCGGCGCGAGATGTCGAGCACTTTGCCGTCGCTCATCGTTACCTCGTAGCCGAGCGAGATCGATTCTTCGATGGCGCGGATTTCCTGCAGGTTGATGATGCACTGGCGGTTGGCGCGGAAGAAGAACTTGACCGGCAGCCGTTCCTCGATGCTGTTCAGCGATTTCTTGACGTAGGCTTTTTCGGTGCCGAAGAAGATGCGCACGTAGTTCTTGCAGCTTTCGATATACCGGATCGACTCCAGGCTCACCAGGTGGCAGCGTTCGCCGTCCTTCACGAAGATTTTGCTGTTGATATCGAGCGGCGGCCGTGCCACCGCTGCCGGCGCGGCATCGGCGGCGGCCAGTTTGGCGATCGCGGTGGCCAGCCGTTCGTGGCTGACGGGCTTGAGCAGGTAGTCGACCGTGTTGTAGTCGAACGAGCGGATCGCGTATTCGGAATAGGCGGTCGTGAAGACAATGCGCGGCAGGTAGTCGAGCATGTCGAGCAGGTCGAATCCGCTGGCGCCGGGCATGTGGATGTCGAGGAACAGCACGTCCGGCCGCAGTTCGGCGATCAGCGGCGCCGCCGTCGCGGGATGGTCGGCCTGGCCGATCACCTCGACCCCGTCGAACTGGCCGAGCATGCGCACCAGCCCTTCGCGCGCCAGGCGCGAGTCTTCAATCACCATGACCCTCATGCCGCGTGCTCCAGCGGCAGCATGATGCCGACCTTGAAGACGCCATTTGCGTGGGTGGTGCTGAGCGCGGCCAGATCGCCGTACAGGAGGTGCAGGCGCTGCCCGATATTGAGCAGGCCAATGCCGGTACCTGCGGGGGCCGGCACCGGTTTGTCGGGAGCGTCGTTGTGCACTTCCAGCAGCAGGCACGGGCCTTGCCGGGATGCGCTCACGGTCAAGGTGCCGCCGCCCTGGAGCTGGTCGAGGCCATGCTTGACCGCGTTCTCCACCAGCATCTGCAAGACCATCGGCGGCATCAGGGCGTCGTCCAGGCCGGGCGCGATGTGAAGGGAAAAGGCGAGGCGCTCTTCCAGCTGCGTCTTGACGATGGCAAGGTACTTGGTGATGATGCCCACTTCATGGTGCAGGCTGACTTTTTCGTGTTGGCTGCTTTCGAGCGAATAGCGCAGGATGTCGGAGAACGAGGTAATCATCGCGTCGGCGCGCTGCGCATCTTCGTGGATCATGAAGCGAATGTTATTGAGTGAGTTGAACAGGAAGTGCGGGTTGAGCTGGTTCGACAGACTGCTCAACTGCGCTTCCTTCAGGTTGTTTTGCAGGCGCAGGTTGAGCACTTCGGCCTTCTTGATGCGGCGGCTGCTGCTCACGCTGATGTAGATGAAGCCCCACACTGCCACGAACAGCTGGCTCTTGGGCGCTTCGTCGATGAATTTGTTCAGTATGAGTTCGGACGGGATGATCGGGATGTTGAGTTTTTTGTATTTGGCGCTGATGGTTTTCAAGAACATCGGCGCGACCGCGGCTGTGACGCAGGCGCCGATCAGCATGCCGGCCACCGCGCTGTACAGCACCACGATGGCAATGAGCTTGGCGATCGGCACGGCTTCGCCGCCGCGTCGCTTGTACAGCCAGCGCAACACCAGTACCGCCAGCGTGTAGAACGGAATCCACGCCAGGCTGGAGTAGAACTGCATCCTGACCATGAAACCCCACGCGACGGCGATGGCGGTACTGGCCATGACACCCACCGCGACGGCGCTGCAGTGGTAAATCCAGAAGTCGCGGTCGCGCGGGAAGAAGTGCGGTTGCATGCGGTCGGCTTATCCAGTGAATGATCGGAGACCGCATTCTAGCAAGGCGGCGCGCCCGGCTTTATTTGGCCATCTTGCGCCGCTCGCGTTCGGCGGCGCGGGCTGTGACCAACTTCGCTTCGAAGCGCGCCACCGCCGACGCCTGCGGCAGCACCGGCCCGCCCAGCGCAAGGCGGAAGCCTTCGCCGATGCTGCTTGGGTTTTCATCTCCCGCGTGCCCGCGCACCACCGTGCGCGCGTCGCGCGCCCCGTAGCTGCCGCCCCGGTGCATCTTCATGGGCGAATCGCGCTTGTGGCAGTTGGTGGTCCATGCGGAACCGTCCGTCGGTGCGCCTTCGTAGTTCAGGTGCTCGCAATCGGCAACGAACTCGCCCACGTTGCCGATCATGTCGTACAGGCCGAAGGCGTTGGGCTCGTACATGCCGACCACAGTGGTGAACGCGGCGCCGTCTTCGCAGATGGCGGGCTTTCCAGTGCGGCCGATGAGCGCTGCGATCGCCTTGTTGCCCGAGAAATCGCGGATGTTCGCATGGCGGCACACCTGGCTGGCGTCGTCGCCGAAGGGGTAGTCGGTCTTGCTGCCGGCGCGCGCGGCGTATTCCCATTCCGCTTCCGACGGCAGGCGGTACGGCTTGCCGGTCTGGGCCGACAGCCATTCGGCGTAGGCGGTGGCGTCCTTCCAGGTCACGCACATGACCGGATGGTAGTCGCTCGGTGCATATACCGGCGTATTCCAGGCGCCCGGTGCCATTTCGATGCCCCATTCGGTGCTGCCGAACTTCCAGCATTCTTTCAGGGTCTGGTGGCCGGTCGCTTCGACGAACTGGCGGAATTCGCCGACGGTGACTTCGTACTTCGCCATCTGGAAGCTGGCCACGCGCACGTCGTGGAGCGGCTGGTCGGTCGGGTAGTCCTTGTCCGCGCCCGGAGTGGTACCGCCCATCGCAAACGTGCCGCCCTTGATGGCGACCATCGGGGGTTCGGCCACGCTGCCGGCGGCTGCCGCGCCGGTCGATGCCATCAGGGCCAGGGAGAACAGGAGGGTGCTTTGCATGTGCTGCCTTCATCAGGTGGGGTGGTGAGAATGACCACATTCTGTGCGAGACGGCCGCGCTTGGCGGGAAAAGGTGCCGACCGGCGTTATGCGGGGATAAACGGCGATCTGTCGCGCAGACACGTCCCGTAACACTTCTTACCGGAGCATGCTGGTTGCAAGGGGCGAATCGCGGTGCAATGGATACATGGACGACACGCAGTAGTCGCCCTGGTCCCCGGAGAGGCGGCATTTCTCAGGCGGCCCATATTGCTGCGGGCAGCATCGACGACAGGAGTTCATATGCACAAGAAAGCCCTTATCATCGCCCTCATGGCTGTTTGCATGGGCACCGGCAGCACCGCTTTCGCCCAGTCGCGCGAGTATCGCGGCGACCATGGGCAGCGCAGCGAGCAGGATGAACGCAATGGCCGTTACGAGCGCAGCGACCGCCATGACCGCCATGACCGCGACCGGCACGACGATCGCCGTGGCGACCGTTACGACAGCCCGCGCGGCGGCTACCAGCCCCACGACCATCACCGGTCCGGGCGCCAGCATTTCCGCCGTGGCGCGTACCTGGACCATCAGTATCGCTCAAGCAGCTACGTGGTCAGCGACTGGCGCAGCCGTCGCCTGAGCGCTCCGCCGCGCGGCTCGCACTGGGTGCAGGCCAATGGCAATTACCTGCTGGTGGCGGTGGCCACGGGCCTGATCGCGCAGGTGCTGCTGAACCAGTGATCATGGCGCCAGGCGCGCAGTGCTTGCGGGCGGCTACAATGCCGCTTTCGCCACGACTGCGCTGCCTGAACTCCATGACACTGAAAGAAACCCCGTTCCATCCCGACCTGCGCGTGCTCCAGCGCGCGTACGACACGCATGGCATGGCGTGGAGCGCGCCGCAGCACGAGGCGGAAAGCGCCGAGTATGCGGCCAGCAGTTTCGCGGTCGAGGGCATGCAGGTGCGCTTTCGCGTCGCCAAGATCACGCCCACCAAGGTCGGCCAGTTCGTCACGCTGTGGAAGCGTCTCGGCAGCGGGCCGATCCAGCCGTTCGACGAGACCGACCCGGTGGACCTGTTCGTGGTCAGTACCCGCGACGGGGAGCGGATCGGGCAGTTCGTCTTTCCCCGGGCGGTGCTGGCCGCGCGCGATATCGTGGCGCGCGCGGGGCAGGGCGGCAAGCGCGCCATTCGCGTGTATCCGCCATGGGTGCTCACGGCCAGCAAGCAGGCGCACGCCACGCAGCGCTGGCAGTTGCAGTATTTTCTTCCCGACGGCGCCGACGCGGCTGCCGTGCGCAGGCTCTATGGACCGCTCTGACGCGGCTCCTGTTGCGACTTCCAGTATTCCAGCGGCGATGTGCCCACCAGTTTCGTGAAGTCGCGCGTGAAATGGGCCTGGTCGAAAAAGCCGAGCTGACTTGCCAGGTCCGCCAGGTCGACCGGCGCCGGCCTGGCCAGGCGCCAGCTCGCTTCCTGCAGCCGGTAGCGCTGGATCACCCATTTGGGTGACACCCCCACATAATTGCTGAACAGCCTTTGCAGCGCGCGTTCTTCGATCCCCACTTGCGCGCACAGGGCGGCCACGCTGGCCGGTCCATCGATGGCTGCGGCGGCGTTGACGGCTTGTTCGGCGAGCAGTGCGCGTGCGTCCGGGGCCGGCAGCACGGCGAGCAGCATCGCTTCGGCGGCGGCGACCATATCGGCGTCGCTATCGCAGTCCAGCACGCGCTGTTCGGCGGCGGCGGTGGGCATGCGCAGGACCTCATCGAACGGCATGGTGCGGTCGGCCAGGCGCGAAACGGGATGCGCGATGAAGGGACGCAGACCGCCCGGCTTGAAGCGCACGCCGAGCACCCGGCCCGCCCCCGCCACGCTGCGCTCGAACGCGCCGCGCACCACGCCGTGGATGGCGCTCAGGCCGCGGTCAAACACCAGGTGCGCATTCGGATAGGGCAGCACGCGCTGGATCTCGGGGGCGCGCTCGCCCATGTTCCATTCGACGATCCAGAAGTAGTCGACGCAGCGCGCCAGCGGGGCCGATGGCGGGTAGGTGGCCAGGCGGATGCGGCGCGCCATGCCGAGCGGATCGACGATCCCTTTCGGCGTTGCGGGTGCGGTGTCGGGTTTATCCAAGATGTTTTTCGTCCTTGCGCTTAGTGTGGAGGTTCCCGCGAGCGACCGTGCGAATGTGCCGGCGCCGCCCATCCTGAAATCGAAAGCCTGCCATGTCATTGTTCCGCTTCAGCGCCATCGCGCTCTCCCTGTTCGCCTTTCTGCAACCCGCTGCCGCACAAACATCGCCCGCGATGCAGCGCGCCAGCGGGCCGTTCGAGATAGCGATCATACCCGCCGGCGCTCCCGAGAAGGAAGGCCGAACTGCCATCGCCCGCATGGCGCTCGACAAGCAGTATGCCGGTGCGCTGGCCGCTACCGGCAAGGGCACCATGCTCACGGCGGTGAGCGACACCAAGGGCTCTGCCGCCTATGTCGCCATTGAACGGGTCAGCGGTACCCTGGCCGGCCGCAAGGGCAGCTTCGTGCTCCAGCATGCGGGCACGATGCATGGCGGGACCAGCCAGGCCGCCATCACCATCGTTCCCGATTCGGGCACGGAGGAGTTAAGCGGCATCACCGGCAGCCTTGCGCTTACGGTCGTCGACGGCAAGCACTTCTACGCGCTCGATTACGCGCTGGGGCGCTAAGACGCCGGGTGCGCGAAGGTCGGTCATGAATTGATGAATTTTGCTCAGTGGTGCATGCACGGCAAGGCCTCTTATCCAATCAATCAAGACCACCCATACTGGCCGCTCGATTGACTACACGAGGAGTTTGCTGTGATGAAAACGCGCGCATTGGGATCGACCGGCTTGTCGGTGTCCGCCATCGGGCTCGGTTGCATGGGGATGAGCTTCGCCTACGGCGGCGCCGACGAGGCGGCGTCGATCCGCACGCTGCAGCGCGCCGTCGAACTGGGCGTGACCATGTTCGATACGGCGCAGGTCTACGGCCCCTACGCCAACGAGGAGCTGCTGGCGCGGGCCTTGCGCGGGCTGCGCGGCAAGGTGAGCATCGCCACCAAGTTTGGCTTTCGCATCGGCGCGCAGGGGCAGGGCATGCAGCGGGTGACGGGAGTGGATAGCCGCCCGGTGCAGCTGCGCGTGGCGGTCGAGGGTTCGCTGGCCCGGCTGGGCGTGGAGGCGATCGATCTGCTGTACCAGCACCGGGTCGATCCGGCGGTGCCGGTCGAGGAGGTGGTGGGCGTCATGGCCGATCTGGTCCGGGAAGGCAAGGTGCTGCATCTGGGCTTGTCGGAAGCGTCGGCCGGCACGCTGCGGCGCGCTTGCGCAGTGCATCCGATCGCCGCGCTGCAGTCGGAGTATTCGCTATGGAGCCGCGAGGTGGAGGATGAGGTGCTGCCGGCCTGCCGCGAGTTGGGCGTGGGCTTCGTGCCATACAGCCCGCTGGGGCGGGGCTTCCTCACCGGGAAGCTGGCTTCGGCCGATGTTCTGGCGGCGGACGACTATCGGCGCGGCCTGCCGCGCTTCCAGGACGAGGCGTTGCGCGCCAACGCGCCGCTGGTGGCGCGGCTGGAGCAGCTGGCCACCGCACACGGGGTCAGCGCGGCCCAGCTGGCGCTGGCCTGGCTGCTGGCGCAGGGCGAGCAGATCGTGCCGATTCCGGGCGTGCGCCGGCTGGCCAACCTGGAGCAGAACGTGGCGGCCGCGCAGTTGGTGCTGAGCGCGGCGGAACTGGCGGAGATCGCCGCCGCCGTGCCCCCCGGCGCGGTGCGCGGCGCGCGCTACAGCGAGCAGGAGATGGCCATGGTCGGACTGTGAGGCGTTGCACCAGGTGCAGGTGGTGACGAAGCGCGGCTTCAGGCCGGGGTCAGGTCGAGCAGGTAGCGGGCGCCGTCGACCCAGGCGTTGTCGATCATGGCCAGGCGCGGCAATTCAGCTGCGTGGACGAAGCCGCATTTATGCAGCACCGCCGCCGAACCCTGATTGGCGAGGGTGATCTCGGCGCGCAGCGCGTTCAGTTGCCAGGTCGAGCGGGCCAGCCCGATCAGGTGGTGCAGGGCGAACGTGGCCAGGCCCTTGCCTGTCTGGTCTTGCGCGATGCGGTAGCCCACTTCGGCCGAACCGGCGCCGCGGTCGATGTCCTTCAGGTTGGCGCGTCCGACGATGCGGCCTTCCTCATCGAGAAGTACGCACGGATGCCAGCTGCCGGCCGCATGCCCCTCCAGATAGTGTGCGATATGCCGCGCCACGCCTTGCGGCGTATGGAACGCCGGGTCGCGCGCTGCGACGTGGCGCTCGAACCAGGCGCGGTTGGCCAGTTCGAACGCCAGCAGGGCGCCGGCGTCGTCATGTGCCAGCGTGCGCATGCTGTGGGTGGATGCGGCCGGCATGCGCGCTTATGCCGGCGCCGCGCTGGCGATGGTGGCCAGCACGGCGCGCACGGCGTCGGGCACGGGCACCGAGCGATTGCTCGCGCGCTCGACGTACACATGAACAAAATGCCCGGCCGCCGCCGGCAGCGCTTCGTCATTGCGGTACAGCGCCAGCTCGTAGCGCACGCTGGAGTTGCCCAGCCTGGCCACGCGCACGCCCACGTGCACCGTGTCGGGAAAGGCGATCGGGCGAAAGTACGAGCAGCCGGTGTCGGCCACCAGAGCGACCACGGTGTCGGCGTGGATGTCGAGCACGCCGCGCGCGATCAGGAACTGGTTCACGGCGGTGTCGAAAAAGCTGTAGTAGACGACGTTGTTGACGTGCTGGTAGGCGTCGTTGTCCATCCAGCGCGTCGGTATCGCCAGAAAATGCGGGAACGCGGAGCGCGGCGACTCGCGCATGTCAGTGCTTCACGTCGCTGGCGGGAAGCAGCACTTCGACCGGGGTGTCGCCCACGAACAGCTGCGCGCAGTCGACCTTGTCGAACGAGTAGTGCTTGCCGCAGAAGTCGCAGTCGATCGCCAGCTGGCCCAGTTCATCGAGGGCGCCGTCGACTTCGTCGCGGCCCAGCATCTTGAGCATGTTGCCGACTTTTTCGCGCGTGCAGCTGCAGTGGAACTGGGGATGGGCCGGCTCGAACACGCGGATCGTCTCTTCCCAGAACAGGCGGTTCATCAGGGTCTGGATGTCGGTCGAGAGCAGCTCTTCCTGCTTGAGGGTCGAGGCCAGCATGACGGCGCGGTTCCAGGTTTCCAGTTCGTCGGCTTCGCTGCTTTGCTTGATCTGGTCATCCTTGCCGCTGTGGCGCGGCAGCTTTTGCAGCAGCAGGCCGCGCGCGACGCTGTCGTCGGCCGCCAGCCACAGGCGCGTGTCGAGCTGCTCGGAACGCAGCATGTAGTTTTCGATGACGGTCGCCATGTCGTCGCCGTCGAGCGGCACGATGCCCTGGTAAGGCTGCTGGCCGGGCATCTTGTCGGCCGGGTCGAGCGTGATGACGAAGCGCGCCTTGCCGCCGGCGTTGAGCAGGTCGGTCAGGCTGGCGTCGTCGGCCACGCTCACGCCCTCGGCCAGCTTGGCGGTGGCGCGCATGCGCAGGTCGGAATCGCATTCGACCACCAGCAGGCGCACTGGCCCGTCGCCATGGATCTGCATGACGATGGCGCCGTTGAACTTGAGGTTGGCCGACAGCAGGGCCGCCGCCGCCACCATTTCGCCGAGCACCTTCTTGACCGCCGGCGGATAGCTGTGGCGTTGCTGGATCTCGCCCCAGGTAGCCGAAATTTCGACGAACTCGCCGCGCACGGCGGCATTGTCGAAGATGAATTTTTGCAGGGTATCGTTGTTATTTTCTGTAGTCATTGTTTATCCAATCTTTTTCAGTTGCGTCTTGAATAGCTGGCCGCGTGCAACATAGCTGGCGGCGCTGCCTTCGAGACGCGCGAGGTCTTCCGCGCTCAGGGTGCGCACGGCTTTGGCCGGGGCGCCGATGATGAGCGAGTGGTCAGGGAATTTTTTTCCTTCGGTTACCAGCGCTCCGGCGCCGACCAGGCAACCCTTGCCGATCCTGGCGCCATTCAGGATCACCGCCTGGATGCCGATCAGCGAGCCATCGCCGACCGTGCAGCCGTGCAGCATGGCCTGGTGGCCGATCGTCACATTGCTGCCAATGGTGAGCGGAAAGCCCATGTCGGTGTGCATGACCGTGCCTTCCTGCACGTTACTGTTGGCGCCGATCGTGATGCGCTCGTTGTCACCGCGAATGGTCACGCCGGACCAGACCGAGGTATTGGCCTCCAGCGTCACTTTGCCGATCAGGCTGGCGGAATCGGCGACGTAGGCGGACGCGTGAATCTCGGGCGCATGCTCGCCCAGTTGGTAGATAGCCATATTTGGTGTCGGGAAGCGTTGGAATGGCGCTATTTTACGCCGCCCCGGCGCTTTCGATGCGGCATGGCCGTTTACTGCTGCGTCCCGGCAAGGTTGGGGGCTTTCTTCTAATCACAAGGCGGGGCGGCGCAAGACTACTTGTTTCGCGTAGGATAGCTTTCTTTTATGACACGTTTATAGCGGAGGCATCATGCGACTTTCCCCTGTTTTGCGCCTGGCCGGTGTGCTGGCGCTGGCCGGCGCCCTGACGGTTCCGGCGGCGCGCGCCGCCGATTTCACCACCACCGACGGCTACCACGCCGCCTGCCGCGAGGTGGCCAAGGGCGCCGTGCCCAAGGATGACGAGGCGCGCATTGCCGCCGTCATCTGCCGCGATACGGCGCTGGTGCGCCAGATCGTCACCTGGGGCACGCAGGGCTTCGAGCGGGTGCATAAAGACCGTACCTCGAACGACGCCATCCTGGTCGAGGTGACCAAGGAAATCGACTACGTGATCGCCGAACTGGGCGCCACGCGCAAGTTGCTGGCCCAGGTCAAGCTTGGCAAGCGCAAGTCGCTGCGCCTGGCGCCGGCGCAGTGGGAGCTCGACCTCGACAGCGACGGCCAGGTCAAGCTGTGGGAAAAATACCTGTTCGCCCTGCCAAAGCGCGGGCACCAGGCGTTCCGTGTGAGCGGCCCGAGTAACGATCAGGAATATTACGACCGCGAATACAATCTCGGCGCCGTGATCCGGGTCGACCAGAGCGATATTTTATGGTCGCTGTCGTATCATCATTTCATCGAGGGCTTGCTGAGCAATGTGCGCGCGTTCGACCTGGCCAAGGACCATAACGGCGTGATCCTGGCGCGGCCGGCCTTGCTCAAGGCGGCGCACCAGCTGATCGGCAACGGCTTCCTGGTCTCGGGAAAGATGCGCCAGGAAGTGCTGGCCGAAACCGATGACGACGAAGAGTGGATCGGCAATCCCAAGCAGGCCAACACCGTCTTCCCGCTGCCGCTCGACGCGGCCGATTTCGCCAGTTGGGACATGATGATCAAGGAAATGTCGGCGCTGTGGCAAGGCCGCACTCTGTTGCCGGCCACCCAGGGTGGAAGCGGGATGCTGGCGGCGATGGCGCCCTTGTGTCCCGAGGGGACTGGCTTGAACGTGGCCAAGGTGTATTTGCAGCCGCCGGCGGCCGGCACCTTGTACGCGTTTCGCCGCACCAAGCTGCCGACCAGCCATTGCCAGCGCATCGACAAGACCCATCCCGTCTCGCCGCTGCCGCAAATGGCGGAACAGGCCGGAAAATCGAATACCGGCATGGGGTTCCTGCGGTATTTGTACTGGACTAATTAAATGCGGCGCTCATTTCCACTGTGCCTGGACCCGGAATGACATTGGCCATGAACGCACAGTTGATCAGCGTCGAAGACGACGAAACGGGCACCGCGCTGATGCTGATCGGCGGCGTTGAAATAGCGGCCATGAGCTGCTTGTGGTACGGAAGCGCTTGCGTCGCCTGTCCCACGCTGGGGGAGTTGTTCAACCCGACGTTTTCCTGCTTGTTCGATGAATCCGATCATGCCGATTGGGCATCGGTGTTCGCCGGGAATCCCGCTCAGGAAATGCGGCTGCATCGTACAGGGCTGTGGTCGTACCGCGCCCTTGGCCGGATTGTGGCGATAGAAGGACCGGAGCATGCGGCGCTGGCTGACTGCGGCGGATGTCTGATTCCATTGCCTGTCACGCTGTACGACCCTTGCTGTATTGGCGTATATGTCGGTTTCAATATTCAACGTTTGAGTGTCTCGATTGCGTGAATTGACAGAGTGCTGAAGGAGCGGGGCCGGGGACAAGGATGGCGCTTCCCGGCAACATCGGAACCTGCTTTCATGTCCGGCTGGCCGGGTCCGGTTGACTTCCGCGTGACACGTGACATACTCTAAAATGACAGGTGTCGTTGGGAAGGGAGGCAAGAATGAAGGCTGCATCAGCGCGAGACATGCCGGCGCGCATCGTCGCAGAATCATCCATCGCTACCGGCGAGTTGGCGAAGTTCCCACAGGCCGTCATGTTTCTGGGCGGCGAAGGGGCGATGAAGCGCAAAATTGAAACCAAGCTCGACGTTCATGTACTCATCATGGAGGGCTTTCCCAACGCGGTCATGAGCTTTCTGATCGAGAGTATTCCTGAGTTAAAGAATCCCGATTTTCTTCAAAAAACCGTCGGCATGAGCAAAAGAACGTCGCAGCGGAAGCACGTGGCGGACAAGCTCCTCACCAGCGAGCAAAGCAGTAGAGCGTGGAATTTTGCCGAGGTGATGACGCAGGCGACCGCAGTGTTTGGATCGAAGGAAGAGGGCGTCCGGTGGCTCGGCAAACCCGCGCTGGCGCTTGAAGGACGGCGACCGGTCGATTTGTTGCCGACGAGTGCAGGTTGCGATCTGGTAAAGGATCTGCTGACCAGGCTGGAATACGGCGTTTACGCGTGACGCCTTTACCGGACATCTCGGGTCATGCAAGCCTGGTTGCCTGGCGCCTGGATCAAGCCGTGCACGCGGCTGCATGGGACAGTGGGGAAGGCGCCTTCCGCGTCGGCGGCCGCTGGAATGTCAAGGGTTCCAAATACGTCGTTTACTGCTCTGTCGACCCTGCCACAGCCATACTCGAGGTGGCAGTTCACAAAGGATTTCACACCTTGGACACGGTAGCGCACGTACTGACATCGTTGCGGATCGATCCGGCCGCCGGGCCCCGCATACATGTTGTCAATCCATCGGATCTGCCGAACGCAAACTGGCTCACCCCTGGCGTGCCGAGTATCGGTCAGCAGCAGTTTGGTGACGCTTTGCTTGATAAGCATGAGTTTGTACTCCTGCCGAGTGTCGTTTCAAAACATAGCTGGAACCTCATCTTCGACAGCAAACGTTGCGGCAAGATGGTCGCCAAGGTGTTCCAGGAGGCGTTTGCACTTGACACCCGCTTGCATCCACCCGCTACCTGACCCTGTTCCTCGTAGCTGGCCGCAGCCAGGACCGAGGCCGGTTGAAACGCGAAAAATGTTCTCCGGTATAATGCGAACGGTCGTTCTTTTTTATTGCCGAGTGTCCCATGAAACCATCCCGTTCCGAATTCCTGACCGTGCGCGGCTTGCGCACCCACGTGCGCCACTGGGGCAGGGAGGGCGCGCCCAAGCTGTTCATGGTGCATGGCTGGATGGATGTGTCGGCCTCGTTCCAGTTCGTGGTCGATTGCCTGAAGAACGACTGGCACGTCATTTCACCCGATTGGCGCGGCTTCGGGCTGAGCGAGCGCAGCCACTCGGACACCTACTGGTTCCCCGATTATGTGGCCGATCTCGATGCCATTGTCGACCATTACGCGCCGGGCGAGGCGATCAACCTGCTTGGCCACAGCATGGGCGGCAATGTGGTCGGTATTTACGCCGGCGCCAGGCCGGCCCGGGTGCGCCGCCTGATCAACCTGGAAGGCTTCGGCATGCCCGCGTCGAATCCGGACAAGGCGCCGCGGCGCTACGCCAACTGGCTCGACGAGATGCGCGAGCCGCCCTCGCTGCGCACCTATCCGAGCCAGGCGGCGGTGGTGGCGCGGCTGCAAAAGACCAATCCGCGCCTGTCGGACGCACGCGCACAGTTTTTGGCGCAGCACTGGTCGGCGCAGAACGCGGCCGGCGCATGGGAAATCCTGGGCGACCCGAATCACAAGAAGCCCACGCCGCTCGGCTACCAGGTGGAAGAAGTGATGGCTTGCTGGTCGGCCATCAGCGCGCCGGTGCTGTGGGTCGAGGCCGAAGACACGAATATGTGGCAATGGATGGGGCCGCGCGAAGAAGCGCGCATCGAGGTCGACCGCCGCCTGGGCCATTTGAAAACAGTGAGCACGCGCATGATGGCCGATGCCGGGCATATGCTGCATCACGACCAGCCCGAGGCGCTGGCGGCGATGGTGGAAGCGTTCCTGGTTTAGCACGCTCCGCGTCCATCGCCCAGTCAGCGTACAATAAAGCCTGTCCCAACTGTTGCCGATCCGAGCCTTGCCTGCGTATGCTGAATGTAGATCTCCATTGTCACTCGACCGTGTCCGACGGCGTCCTGGCGCCTGCCGCCGTCGCCAAGTACGCGCACAAGGCGGGGGTGAACGCGTGGGCCCTGACCGACCACGATGAAGTCGGCGGCGTGGCGGCGGCGCGCGCGGCGGCCGCCGAGCTGGGCATGCACTTCGTTTCCGGCGTCGAAATCTCGATCACCTGGGCCAACCACACCGTGCACATCGTCGGCCTGCAGATCGATGCCGACAACCCGGGCCTGGTGCAGGGCCTGGCCGCCACCCGCAGCGGGCGCGATGCGCGCGGGCGCGAAATGGCCGACCAGCTGGCGCGCGCCGGCATCCCCGGCGCCTACGAGGGGGCGCTCAAGTTCGTCGACAATCCCGACCTGATGTCGCGCACCCATTTCGCGCGCTATCTGGTCGAGTCCGGCGTGTGCGCGAATATCCCGGAAGTGTTCCGTAAATACCTGGTCGAAGGCAAACCCGGCTACGTGCCGCACCGCTGGGCCAGCCTGACGCAGGCGGTCGGCTGGATTCGCGGCGCCGGCGGCATTCCGGTGATCGCCCATCCGGGCCGCTACAAGCTGGGCATGGTGGGGCAGGGCGCCTTGTTCGATGAATTCAAGCAACTGGGCGGCACGGCGATCGAGGTGGTCACCGGCAGCCACACACCCGACCAATATCACCTGTACGCCGAGGAAGCGCGGCGTTATGGCTTCCTGGCCTCGCGCGGCACCGATTTTCACGCGCCGGGCGAGTCGCGCGTCGATTTCGCGGCCTTGCCGCCGCTGCCGTCCAGCGTCAAGCCGGTCTGGCACGACTGGTTCTAAGGCATGCAAGGCTGGCCGGATTGCTTACGGCACGCTTAACACGCGCCGTTCCCGCCGTGGCGGGAGCGCTGCGGCTCTTGTATTTGTCCGCGCCAGCCCTATCTTGTTTTCCTGTTCATTAATGTCGACGCCGGGAGGCTTGTCATGAAGCGCATTTTGCTGTTCCTTGCCACTAACCTTGCCGTGATCCTGGTCCTGACCGTGGTGCTGAACGTGTTCGGCATCGCGCGCGGCGTCGGCGCGTCCGGCATCCAGATCGGCCAGCTGCTGGTGTTTTCCGCCGTGGTCGGCTTCACCGGGGCGATTATCTCCTTGCTGATGAGCAAACTGATGGCCAAATGGTCGACCGGCGCGCACGTCATCGACAACCCGGCCACCCCCAACGAGGTGTGGCTGGTCAATACCGTGCGCAAGCTGGCCGAACGGGCCGGTATCGGCATGCCCGAGGTCGCCGTGTACGAGGGCGCGCCGAATGCCTTCGCCACCGGCGCCTTCAAGAATTCCGCCCTGGTCGCCGTTTCCACCGGCTTGCTGGAAAGCATGGACCGCGACGAGATCGAAGCCGTGCTCGGCCACGAAGTGGCCCACGTCGCCAATGGCGACATGGTCACGCTGACCCTGATCCAGGGCGTGGTCAATACCTTCGTGGTGTTCCTGGCGCGCGTGGTCGGGTTTTTCGTCGACAAGGTCGTGCTGCGCGGTAACAGCGAACGGGGCCCCGGCATCGGCTACATGGCCACCGTGTTCGTGTGCGAACTGGTGTTCGGCCTGGTCGCGTCGATGATCGTCGCCTGGTTTTCGCGGCACCGTGAATTCCGCGCCGACGCCGGCTCGGCCAGGCTGCTGGGCAGCCCGCGCCCCATGCAGCAAGCGCTGGCGCGCCTGGGCGGCCTGGCGCCCGGCGCCTTGCCCTCGCAAATGTCGGCGTTCGGCATTGCCGGCCACGGTTCCGGCTGGGGCGCCCTGTTCGCCACCCACCCGCCGATGGAAGAACGTATCGCCGCCCTCAACAACCTGCCCCCCGCATGAGCCAATTTTTCCAGATCCATCCCGACAATCCGCAGGCGCGCCTGATCAAGCAAGCCGCCCAGATCATCCACGCCGGCGGCATTGTCGCGCTGCCGACCGATTCGTGCTACGCCCTGGTATGCCATCTGGACGACAAGGCGGCGGTGGAAAAGCTGCGCCGCATCCGTGGCATCGATGAAAAGCACCACCTGACCCTGCTGTGCCGCGACCTGTCCGAAATCGCCGTCTACGCGCGCGTCGACAACCGCCAGTTCCGCCTGCTCAAGGCGGCCACCCCGGGCCCGTACACGGTGATCCTGGAAGCGACCCGGGTCGTGCCGCGCCGCCTGTCGCACCCGTCGCGCAAGACCATCGGCCTGCGCGTGCCCGAAAACGCCATCGCCCAGGCCCTGCTGGCCGAACTGGGCCAGCCGCTGCTGGGCACCACCCTGATCCTGCCCGAGCTGGACGGCGAAAGCGGCGATCCGCTGACCGACGCCGACAGCATCCGCGAGCGGATCGACAAGCAGGTCGACCTGATCGTCGACGGCGGCGCCTGCTCGCTCGAACCGACCACCGTGATCGACCTGACCGGCGACGACGTGGTGCTGGTGCGCCAGGGCCGCGGCGACGCCGCCGTGTTTGGCCTCTGAAGCGCGGCCGCGCGGCAGTTCCGGGGCGCTGCCCCCGCTCTGCTAGAATCGTGCGATGAATAGCACTCACCAGACCATCCAGGCACTGTTCGTGTTCGCGATTCCGGTCCTGTTCGCCATTTCGCTGCACGAAGTGGCGCATGGCTACGTGGCCCGCTATTTCGGCGATCCGACCGCTGCCAGCGAAGGCCGCCTGAGCATCAATCCGCTGCGCCACATCGACCCCTTCGGCACCGTGCTGTTGCCGCTGGTGCTGTACTGGCTGATCCAGCTGCCTTTCGGCTACGCCAGGCCGGTCCCGGTCGAGTACGACCGCCTGCGCAATCCCAAGAAACACATGGCCTTCGTGGCGCTGGCCGGCCCGGCCGCCAACTTCGCCATGGGCGTGGCCTGGAGCATCATCGGCATCGTGCTGGCGGCGGCCGGCATCGGCGAGCGCTTCCTGTTCGACATGGTGCGCGCCGGCGTCAGCGTCAACGCGGTCATGATGGTATTCAACCTGCTGCCGATTCCGCCGCTCGACGGCAGCCACGTGCTGGCCAGCGTGCTGCCCGCGCGCGTGCTGCGCCTGCTGCCGACCGTGCCGCCGGACGGTGGACGTTCCCTGGCCACTTTGTTTCCAATCGGCATGCTGGCAGCCTTGCCCAAGCGCCTGCTGCGCCTCGTCAACGATGTGGCCGTGATCGACGTGCTGATTTTCGCCGCCTTCATCCTGCTGATGCGCCTGCACGTGCTCGACAGCTTCCTGTTCAAGGCGATGACGGTCGCGATCGCCGCCTTTTCCCGGGTCGCCTCGCCCTTTTCCTTTCTCCTGAGTTAATCCATGTACCCAGAACGTGTTGTTTCCGGTATGCGCCCGACAGGCACCATGCACCTTGGCCATTACCACGGCGCCCTCAAAAACTGGATCACGATGCAGGCGCAACAGCCCTGCCTGTTTTTCGTGGCCGACTGGCACGCCCTGACCACCCATTACGACGACCCCACGATCATCGAGCGCAGCACCTGGGACATGCTGGTGGACTGGCTGGCGGCCGGGGTCGACCCCTCGCAGGCGACCCTGTTCATCCAGTCGCGCGTGCCCGAGCATGCCGAACTGCACCTGCTGCTGTCGATGGCCACGCCGCTCGGCTGGCTGGAACGGGTGCCGACCTACAAGGACCAGATCGAGAACCTCAGTAACAAGGACCTGGCCACCTACGGTTTCCTGGGCTATCCGCTGCTGCAGGCGGCCGACGTGCTGATCTACCGCGCGAGCCAGGTGCCGGTGGGCGACGACCAGGTGCCGCACATCGAAATGATGCGCGAGATCGCGCGCCGCTTCAATCATATGTACGGCAAGGAAAAAGGCTTCGAGGAAAAGGCGATGGAAGCGGTCAAGAAGCTCGGCAGCAAACGCGCCCGGCTGTATCTGGAATTGCGCACCGCATACCAGCAGGAAGGCAAGGGCGATGCGCTTGAGCAAGCCCACGCCATGCTGGGCGATGCCCAGAGCCTGTCGATGATCGACCGCGAGCGCCTGTTCGGCTACCTCGAAGGCAGCCGCAAGCTGATCCTGGTCGAGCCGCAGGCCAGGCTGACGGTGGCCTCGCGCCTGCCCGGGCTGGACGGGCGCAAGATGTCCAAAAGTTATGGCAACGCCATTTCCCTGCGTGAAGACAAGGAGTCGGTGCTCAAGAAGGTGCGCACCATGCCGACCGACCCGGCGCGCGTGCGCCGCCTTGACGCGGGCGATCCGCGCAAATGCCCGGTGTGGCAATTGCACGAAGTCTATTCCGACCAAGCGACCCGCGACTGGGTGGTCAAGGGCTGCACCACGGCCGGCATTGGCTGCATCGAATGCAAGCAGCCGGTGATCGACGCCATTGTCAAGGAACAGGAACCGATGCACGAACGTGCCCAGCAATACCTGGATGACCCCTCGCTGGTGCGCGCCATCGTCGCCGATGGCTGCGAAACGGCGCGCAAGCTGGCGCAGGAAACCATGCGCGATGTGCGCGAAGCGATGGGTTTGGCTTACACTTGATAAAGGATGACTTGATGACCGACACACTGACTACCGATGCATCGGCCTGGATTGCCCGCTTCGCGCCGCTGGCGCCGCGCGGCGAAGCGCTCGACCTGGCCTGCGGCACCGGCCGCCACGCGCGCCTGCTGGCCGCGCTCGGCCATCCGGTGATCGCGCTCGACCGCGACCCGGAGGCCCTCGCCAGCGCGGCGGGCGCGGGCATCAGCACCCTGCAATTCGACCTCGAAGACGGCACCCTGGCCTGGCCGTTCGCCGAAGGGCGCTTCGCGCTCATCGTGGTGACCAATTACCTGCACCGGCCGCTGATTCCCGCGCTGGTGCGCAGCCTGGCCCCGGGCGGCTTGCTGATTTATGAAACGTTTGCGTGCGGAAATGAAGAGTTCGGCCGGCCGAGCAATCCCGCCTTCCTGCTGCACGAAGGCGAGCTGCTGCGCCAGGCGGCGGCCCACCAGCTGCGCGTGCTGGCCTTCGAAGATGGTTTTACCAGCCTGCCCAAGGCCGCCATGGTGCAGCGCCTCTGCGCCGCCGGGCCCGCTTTCGCGCGCACCGATGCCCGCCTGGACGGCGGCGCGGCGCCAACCGAAGCGCGATTCTAGTCAACAATGAACCATTCCGGCGGACGATCCGCTACAATCAGGCTTTTACTTACCAGCATAGTTACCTACATATGATCAAGGGCAGCATAGTAGCAATCGTCACCCCGATGCATGCAGACGGCAGTCTGGACCATCCGGGCCTGCGCAAGTTGATCGACTGGCACATCGCCGAGGGCACCGATGGCATCGTCATCGTCGGCACCACGGGCGAATCGGCCACCGTCAGCGTCGAGGAACACTGCGAACTGGTCAAGCTGGCCGTCGAGCACACCCGTGGCCGGATTCCGATCATTGCCGGCACCGGTGGCAATTCGACCGCCGAAGCGATCAAGCTGACCGAATTTGCCAAGGAAGTCGGGGCCGATGCCGCGCTGGTGGTGGTGCCTTACTACAACCGTCCTACCCAGGAAGGCATGTACCGCCACTTCAAGGCCATCGCCGAAGCGGTCGACCTGCCGATCATTTTGTACAACGTGCCGGGCCGGACCGTGGCCGACATGAGCAACGAGACCGTCGTGCGCCTGTCCGCCATCCCGAACATCGTCGGCCTCAAGGATGCGACCGGCAACATCGGGCGCGGCCTGGAATTGCTGCGCAATGTCGATAAATCGTTCGCCGTGTACTCGGGCGACGACCCGACCGCGATCGCGCTGATGCTGTGCGGTGGCGCCGGCAATATTTCGGTCACGGCCAACGTGGCGCCGCGCGCGATGCACGAGCTGTGCGCCGCCGCGATGGGTGGCGATATCGCCCGCGCCGTCGCGATCAATGACAAGGTCATGCCGCTGCACCAGAAACTGTTCATCGAGCCGAACCCGGTCCCGGTCAAATGGGCAATGGCGGAAATGGGCCTGATGCCTGCCGGCATACGCCTGCCCCTGGCGCCGCTGGGGCAAGACTGCCACGACGCCGTGCGCGGCGCCCTGCGCGAAGCCGGCGTCCTACCACAGCCCTGACCCGCAAGGGTCGGATCATCCCAGACACCAGCTGCCTTTCAGCTTCTCATCCAGTAACGACATGACTATTCGCAACACAATTATGATGGCCAAGGCCACGGCATTTCCTCCTGCAGCCACGCGCGGCCTGGTGCTTTCGGCGCTGATGGTCAGCCTGTCCGGTTGCGGCATGATCAGTTCCGTCATCGAACAGGACAAGCTCGATTACCGTGGCGCCAAAAAGGCCGCGTCGCTGGACGTGCCGCCCGACCTGACCCAGCTCGAACGCGACAACCGCTACAGCATCCCTGAAACGCGCGGCGTGGCCAGCGCCTCGACCTACCAGCAACCCAAAGGCACGACGGCGATGCCGGCGCCAGGCGGGCAGGCGGTGGCCGTGGCCGGTGGCGAAGGCATCAAGATCGAGCGCAGCGGCAACCAGCGCTGGCTGGTGGTGAACCAGACCCCGGAGCAGCTGTGGCCGCAGCTCAAGCAGTTCTGGGCCGATTCGGGCTTTACCATCATCAATGAGTCGGCCACCACCGGCACCATGGAGACCGACTGGGCCGAGAACCGCTCGAAGATCCCGCAAGACTTCGTGCGCCAGTCGATCGGCAAGGTGTTCGATTCGCTGTACTCGACGGGCGAGCGCGACAAGTTCCGCACGCGCCTGGAGCGCACCCCGAACGGCACCGAAATCTACATCAGCCACCGCGGCGCGGAAGAAGTGCTGGTCGGCGCGCAAAAAGATTCGACCACCTGGACCGTGCGTCCGAACGATCCGGGCCTGGAAGCGCAATTCCTGAGCCGCCTGGTGGCCAAGCTGTCGGGCATTGCCGACGTCAAGCCGGCCGAAGCGGCCGTGGCGGCGGCGGTGGTGGCACCCCAGCACGCCAAGCTGCTGGGCGATACCGTGGAAGTGGATGAAGGTTTCGACCGCGCCTGGCGCCGGGTCGGCCTGGCGCTGGACCGGGTCGGCTTCACGGTGGAAGACCGCGACCGCGTGCAGGGCGTGTACTTCGTGCGCTATGTCGATCCGGACCTGGCCGACAAGGATGGTTTCTTGAGCAAGCTGTTCAGCTTTGGCGCCTCCTCGGACAAGGCCAAGGAAGCGCAGCGTTTCCGCGTGACGGTCAAGTCTGAAGCGGGCGCGACGGTGAGCAAGGTGGCGGTGCAGAGCAACGACGGCAAGGCGGAAACCTCGCCGACCGGTGCCAAGATCTTGAAACTGCTGAGCGACGAATTGAAGTAAGTGTCGACGCAGCAATAAAAAAACCGGCCGAGGCCGGTTTTTTTACGTCGCCTGCGCAACAAGGTGCCCCCAGGCCGGTGGACGCTGACAGCCGCGTTGAGCAGAGCTGCCATGGACCCGCGCCTGCGCGGGGGAACGAGCTTGACGCGAATCTGCGGACGAAAAAAAACCGGCCCGCAGGCCGGCTTTTTCAAATCGCGCTGATTACTTGGCAGCCGATGCAGCAGCCGAAGCAGCAGCCGAAGCGGCAACCGAAGCGGCGTTAGCAGCGTCAGCAGCTACGGAAGCGGCCGAAGCAGCGGTAGCTGCAGCGTTAGCGGCATCGGTTGCTGCTGGAGCAACTGGAGCGTCAACTGGAGCTGCTGGAGCAACCACTGCTGGGGTTTCCACAACTGGGGTTGGGGTAACGACTGCTTCTGGTTCTTTTTTGGTGCAAGCAGCCAGGGCAACGGCCAACAGGGAGACGATCAGCAAAGATTTTTTCATGGGTTTTCCTTAATTATTTCACTAAATTATGACGACGTATGTTGCGATGAATAATTACCGGTAATTATCGCTCGTTAGGGAATTCTCGTTAGCTTTCGTACCTGTAATGGTGCTTGACAGACAACGGAAACTTCCTAACCCGATATTATAGCTAAATTTGGTGCTCCGCAATAGCGGGAAGATGCTTTTATGGAAGCTTTTTGCGAACTGGCAACATTCACCTTGTGATAAAACGCTTCTTTATGCTCATTTCATCGGCCATTTTGCGCCAACTCCGATTTATATTCTGATTGGCAGGTTTCGGGCCTTACAAACCCTTACAAACCAGTCGTGGTCGGATGTAACGTTGAAACAGCCTCAATCCAGATTCCCGCGAATCTTTCCTGGCTTAAATCGGTGGCTTGCGGCATGTCGAAGGCCGCTTCCCCGCGCATGTGGTCGCTGTGAAAGCGGCGCACGATGTGCGCGCCGTCGGCGATGCAGAAGGAATCGGTCAAGTGATGCAGCGTGCGCGGGGTGGCGCGCGCCTCGATCTTGTGGTTGAACTCGCGCAGCAGGCGAAGGAAGCGCGGATAGTGGCGTTCGATATAGGCGCTGTGATGCATGGCGATCTGGATGGCGCCACCGCCGGCCAGGAATTGCCGCAGTGCGGCATCGGTCTCGATGCTACCGAGCGGAAAGACCGAAAAATCCGGATCGAACAATTGCAGCGTGGACCGCGCCCGCCCCAGGCAGTCGCGCAGCTGCGCCTCGAATTCGGCGTGCGAGTTGAATGGCAGGGCGGTGGCGTCGGTCATGGCAATTCCTTTTTAGGCGAGTTCAATCCATCCATCCTGGTACCAGGTGTACAGCGCTTCCATCACATCGTCCGAGGCGCCGGCCAGCGCGGCGCCGGCCAGGGCGCGCTCGTTGGCCAGCACGTCGAGCACGGCCTTGTCGGCGCGGCCCACGGCAAACGATTCGCCGTTGATGAACACGTGCTTGCCACGATACAGCATCTGCGACTTGAGCGAGAGCACCACGCCGCGCTTGGCGGCGGCTTCGGCGAAGCGGCCCATGGTCAAGGGCTTGGCCGGGCCGGTGAAGAACACATTATGCTTCGGTTCGGACATGTGCTCGCCGACGAAAATCGTCACGTCTTCCTCGGTGAAGCGCACCTTGTTCATTTCCTCGGTAATCGCCGCGAGCATATTGCGCGGGATTTCGGCCGGGTGTTTCGCCACTTCCAGGTCCGGATCGGCATAGCGGCCCGGCAGGTCGATCGAGTCGGCCATGAATTGCAGGAACGCTTCGCCCAGTTCCTGGTAGGGCGGCGAACGGAAGCCGATCGAATACGTCATGCACTCGCCCTCGGCCACGCCATCGTGCGCGTAATGGGGCGGCAGGTACAGCATGTCGCCCGCTTCGAGCAGGAATTCTTCCTGCGGCTTGAAGTTCTTGAGGATCTTGAGCGGCTTGCCTTCGACCAGCGACAAGTCCTTTTGCGCGCCGATGCGCCAGCGCCGCTTGCCGTGCGCCTGCAGCAAGAACACATCGTAGGAATCGAAGTGCGGACCGACCCCGCCGCCGTCGGTGGCGTAGCTGATCATCAAGTCGTCCAGGCGCGCGTCGGGAATGAAGCGGAACTGGCGCAGCAGCGCGTCGGCGCCCTTGTCGGCCAGGTTGGCGCCCTGCACCAGCATGGTCCATGCGCGCTGCGTGCGCGGTGGCAGTTCGGTCAGCGGACCGTGCTGCATGCTCCAGTCGTCATCGACCTGGGTGATCAGGCGCGATTCGACGTGGTTCAGCTTGGCGAGCGCGGCCAGGGCCTCGAACTTGAGCAGCGGCTTGAAGCCGGGGATTGCCTGGCGGATCAAGAGCGGTTTCTTGTGCCAGTAATCGCGTAAAAACTGGGCGGGCGTGATATCGCCCAAGAGCGTTAATTTTTTCATGCGACATTATAACCAAGTCCGAAACAGGGCAAGGCGGCGGGGAGGTATAATCCGCCAGTACACACTGAAAGGAAGCACTATGAAGATTGCCAAAAACACGGTCGTAACGGTCAAATACAAATTGTCCGACGCGCAGAACAATCTGATCGAAGACGGCAGCAAGCCGATGGTCTATCTTCACGGCGGTTATGAGAATACCCTGCCGAAGATTGAAGAAGAACTCGATGGCAAGGAAACGGGCTATGCCTGCGTCCTGCAGATCGAACCCGATGATGCGTTCGGCGACTACGATTCGTCGCTGGTCAAGGTCGAAGCGCGCGAGCGCCTGCCCGAGCCGCTCGAAGTAGGCATGCAGTTTGAAGGCATGCCCGACGGCCAGGATGGCACTGAAGAAGCCATGATCTTCACCGTCACCGACATCGCCGACGACAAGGTTGTCCTCGACGGCAATCACCCGCTGGCCGGGATGGCCCTGCGTTTCGAACTGGAAGTGACCGATGTGCGCGACGCACTCGATGTCGAGATCGCGCACGGCCACGTGCATGGCGCGCATGGCCACGACCATGATGATGACGAGGAAGATGACGGCGAAGAGGGCGACCACTTCCGCAGCCACCCCGTGCATTAAACCCCCGCATGCGGGGCGGCCTGCGGGTCGTCCGGCATCCGCGCGCTGCCAAGGCCGATGGCCGGCAGCGCGTCCGCTTTACGGTTTCTGAAGCAGGAACATCTTCTCGCTGCCTGGCGCCACGCGCATGCGCAGCACGTTCGAGCCCACGCTCACATGTCCCAGGTTGGCGCGCCAGGCAATCGCCGGTGCCGGTCCCTGTGGCGGCGCGGTATCGATCAGCAGTACCTTCCCCGCGAACTTTTGCGCCATCGTCACGACCTGGTGGCGCGCCGCCGCATAGCCATCCTGGCGGCTGTCGCCCTGTCCCAGCATGGAGAGCAGCCCCGGCTTGTCGCTGTGCGCCTTCATGTCCCCTTCGGTAAACAACACCACCGCGTCGAGCTTGTTGCGGTTGGCGATGCCGAACAGGCGCTTGAGCCAGAAGCGGTTGGCCACCGCGCGGTCCTCGAACTCGCTGTTGCGGCCCGCCTCGGGGCGGTAGTGATTATTGTCCGACGGTAGATTCATGGTTGCATACAGCACGTTGCCCATCACCCACTGCGCGTTTTCGGCATAACTGCGAAATTGCGAGCTGGCCGACAGGCGCAGCAAGGGCAGCTTGCGCTTGCCGAGCGAATCGGCGTCGGGATAAAACAGCTCACGCATGCGGTTCAGGCGGTCCAGTGCCAGCTGGCCGCCGGCGCCATTGGTGCAGCCGCTCCAGTCGCTGGCGGCGGGCGCCACGATCATCGGCCGGCGCGCCTGCGCGAACAGGTCGCGCCGCTGCGTGTACAACGCGTCGCTGCACGGCTCGCGCTCACCCTTGATGCCGGTGGCGACCACGAAGGCGACTGCGCCATCGTCGCTGGCGGCGATGGCTTGTTCGAGCTGGGCGTCGCCGCCGCCATCGGTGAAGCGGTGGCCGATGATGGCGAACTGGTAGGGCGCCGGCCCCTTCATGGCCGCCGCGCGCGCTTGCGCGGCGCCGGCATCGGCTTGCAGCGCCAGCAGGGCGGCGCACAGGAACGCGGCAAGTGGCGTGGCGCGCATCATGGTGCGGCCAGGCGCTTGAGCCGGTACAGCTGCTCAAGCGCTTCGCGCGGGGTCAGGGCGTCCGGATCGATGGCGGCCAGCGCGTCGTGCAGCGCGTCGCCTAGCGCGTCGCCTAGCGCGTCGCCTGGCGCATCGTGCGCGCTGGCCGCTGGCGCATCGTCCGCTTCCACGCACGGCAGCGCGAACAGGTCCAGCTGCGGCGTGGTGTCGAGCGCCTGCGATTCGAGTCGGGCCAGGTGCTTGCGCGCGGCCTTGATCACCGCCTGCGGCACGCCGGCCAGCTGCGCCACCTGCAAGCCGTAGCTTTGCGACGCCGGCCCGGCCTGCACCGCGTGCAGGAACACGATGCTGTCCTTGTGCTCGACCGCCGACAGGTGCACGTTGGCCGCGCTCGGGTGGCTTTCGGGCAGCTGGGTCAGTTCGAAATAGTGGGTGGCGAACAGGGTGAAGCTGCGGCTCGCATCGATCAGGTGGCGCGCGATGGCCCAGGCCAGCGCCAGGCCGTCGAAGGTCGAGGTGCCGCGCCCCACTTCATCCATCAGCACCAGCGACTGCGCGGTGGCGCCGTTGAGGATCGCGGCCGATTCGGTCATCTCCACCATGAAGGTCGAGCGCCCGCCGGCCAGGTCGTCGGTGGCGCCGATGCGGGTGAAGATGCGGTCGATCGGGCCGATGGTCGCGCTGGTGGCCGGCACGTAGCTGCCGATGTAGGCCAGCAGGGTAATCAAGGCCACCTGGCGCATGAAGGTCGATTTACCGCCCATGTTCGGGCCGGTGATCAGGAGCAGGCGGCGTTCGTCGTCGAACTTGCAGTCGTTGGCGATGAAGCGCTCGATCTGCTTTTCCACCACCGGATGGCGGCCTTCGCAGATCACCAGGCATGGCTCGCTCACCAGTTGCGGCGAACACCAGTTGTGCTGCAGCGCGTGGGTGGTCAGTGCGGTCAGGGTGTCGAGCTGCGCCAGGCCTTGCGAGATGGTTTGCAGGGTGCCGATGTGCGGCGCCAGGTCGGCCAGCAGCTGGTCGTACAGGAGTTTTTCGCGCACCAGCGCCTTGTCCTGCGCCGACAGGGCCTTGTCCTCGAAGACCTTGAGTTCCGGCGTGATGTAGCGCTCGGCGTTCTTCAGGGTCTGGCGGCGGCGGTAGTCGTCCGGCACCTTGTCGGTCTGGCCGTGCGTGACCTCGATGTAAAAGCCGTGCACCTTGTTGTACTCGACGCGCAGGTTGGCGATGCCGGTGCGGGCACGCTCGCGCGTTTCCAGGTCGACCAGGAACTGGCCGGCGTTCTCGGACAGGCCGCGCAGTTCGTCGAGTTCCGCATCGAAGCCGCGTGCGAAGACGCCGCCGTCGCGCACCATGGCCGCCGGTTCCGGGGCCACCGCGCGCTCGAGCAGGTCGAGGCAGATGGCGGGCGTGGCCAGCGCATCGTGGATGGTGGCCAGCAGGCTTGCTTCGCCGGCGCTGAAGGCTGGCTGCACCAAGCGGCGCAGGGCCGGCAACTGGCGCAGGCCGTCGCGCAGGCTGGCCAGGTCGCGCGGGCGCGCCGACAGCAGCGCGATGCGGGTGGTGATGCGTTCGATGTCGGGCACCTCGGCCAGGGTGGACGAGAGCGCGCCGGCGGCGTTGCTTTGCGCCAGCGCCGCGATGGCCGCATGGCGCGCGCGCGCCACGTTCTGGTCGCGCCGCGCATGGTGCAGCCAGTGGCGCAGCAGGCGCGAACCCATCGCCGTGCGGCAGTGGTCGAGCAAGGAAAACAGGGTTGGCGATTCCTGGCCGCGGATGGTTTCGGTCAGCTCCAGGTTGCGGCGGGTGGCGGCATCGAGGCCGATGAATTCATTCTCGGTTTCGGTCGACAGGCTGCGCACGTGCTGCAAGCCACGGCCCTGGGTCGACTGGGCGTAGCGCAGCAGCGCGCCGGCCGCGCCGAACGCGGCGCCCAGGCCATCGGCGCCGAACCCGGTGAGGGTGGCCACGCCCAACTGGTCGAGCAGGGCCTTGTGGCCGCCGACGACATCGAAATGCCAGTCCGGCACGCGCTGGGTGTGGACAGTGCCGTCATCCGCGAACAGCTCGGCGCCGCTACCGTCGCCGCGCAGGATTTCGGCCGGGGCGATGCGTTCGAGTTCCTGTTGCAGGCGCACGCCGACGGTGCGGCTGTCGCCCGAGAATTCCATCAGTTTCAAGCCGCCGCTGGCCAGCGACAGCCACGCCAGACCCGTGGTGACGACCTTGCGCTGGCTGATCATGCACACCGCCAGCAAGGGGCGTTCGGCTTTTTCGGGCAGCAGGTCGGCGTCGGTCAGGGTGCCGGGGGTGACCACGCGCATGACCTTGCGCTCGACCGGGCCCTTGCTGGTGGCCGGGTCGCCGATTTGTTCGCAGATGGCGCACGACTCGCCCAGCTTGACCAGCTTGGCCAGGTACGGGTCGAGCGAGTGGAACGGGATGCCGCACATCTTGATCGGGTTGCCGTTCGAGGCGCCACGGGCGGTCAGGGTGATGCCGAGGATGCGCGCGGCTTTTTCGGCATCGTCGTGGAACAGCTCGTAAAAGTCGCCCATACGGTAGAAAACCAGCATGGTCGGGTAGTCGGCTTTTATGCCGAGATATTGGGCCATCATTGGCGTGTGCTTTGCCGTCGGGCCATTTTTGACGGCGGCGGCGTTGATCTCTGAAGGGGTGGTGGTCATCGTTACTTTCAATCCGGTGCGGGCGCGGCGTTTTCTCGGCCGCGTCGTGAGGCCGCCATTTTACCGCCTCGGCGCGCGGGCGAGGCAAAGCGATCGCGCGTGCAGCGGATGAGTCTCCCGTCACCATGCCTCGTGGATTTTCCGGCGGTGGATTGATCGGGCTGTCGCCAGGAATCCCTACGACATTCGGAGTGGTATCGAAATTTAATACTTGCGGTTATGAAAACTCTGCAGGCGGAAAATAATAATCTAAATATAAGTTTGGGGTCTCGCACGGTGTTTACAATGCTACTTTGCAATTGTTAGTTGGTTTCTGAAACGGATTGATCGTCGTCAGTCGGCCTCCCGCGCCTACCCTCATCCACCTTCCAGACGAGTCGCAGAGGGCGTCGTCCGGCTTTTTCACAGCAGGTTTTTCGTTCACTATGAAACACACCGGTATCACCAAAGCGTCATTTTTCTGGGTTTTACAGGGCGTCTGTGCCCTTCACAGAAAACCTTACTCCCCTGAAATAGCTCAGCAACAATTAGCCGCGCCGTACTCGGTTGCTTCCCTTGCGACTGCCATGGAGTCATTCGGATTCAAGGCTGGTGTGGCCTCTGCCAAGCTGGCCAAGTTGTACAGGGAGTCGTTCCCGCTGCTTGTGTTTTTGCGCGATGGCGAGGAAACGGATGGCGCGGGGCCTGAGGCCACTTGCGCTGTCGCCCTCATCCTCCAGGCGGACCGTGGCAGCATCCTGATGGTCGAACCCGCCGATAGCGCACCCCGTACCGTTCCCCTGGACGAGTTTGGTGAGCGTTTTCTGGGGAAAGTCATGCGTGTGGCACCTGACAACGTGGATGCCAGCGACCCCGACAGCGAGGAACTGGCGCGCCAGTCGCGCCGTTTCGGCTTCAGCTGGTTTGTCCCGGAATTACTGAAGCATAAAAAATTGTGGCAGGAAGTGTTGCTTGCCTCGCTGGTGATCCAGCTGATCGCCCTCGCCACGCCGCTGTTCACGCAGGCGATCATCGACAAGGTCGTCGTGCACCACAGCCAGAGCACCTTGATCGTCATTGCCATCGGCATGGCCGTGTTCATGCTGTTTTCGGCGACGCTGTCGTGGATGCGCCAGTATCTGGTGCTGCATACCGGCAACCGGGTCGATGCCGCCCTGGGCGCCTCGGTATTCGGGCGCCTGTTCAAGCTGCCGCCAATGTATTTCCAGCACCGGCCCACCGGTGTCATCGCAGCGCGCCTGCATGGGGTTGAAACGATCCGCGAATTTATTTCCAGCGCTGCCGTGACATTGGTGCTGGACTTGCCTTTCCTGCTGATCTTTGTGGCGATCATGTTTTACTACAGCGTGACCCTGACCTTGGTGGTGCTGGCGATTCTGGCGGTCATTGTTCTGCTGAGTGTAATTGTGGCGCCGATTTTCCAGGAGCGTTTGCAGCAGCAATTCCTGCTGGGGGCGCGCAACCAGGCGTTCCTGACCGAGTACATCGGCGGGCTGGAAACGGTCAAGTCGCTGCAGATGGAACCGCAGCTTGACGCGCGTTACAGCAATTATCTCGGCAGCTATCTCGATGCCAGCCTGTCGACCAAGCAACTGGCGAATGGCTACAACACCTTGTCCAATCTGCTGGAGCAAGTGATGAGCCTTCTCATCCTCGGCGTTGGCGCGTATACCGTGATGAACAGCACCGATTTTACGATTGGCATGCTGATTGCGTTCCAGATGTTCTCAGGCCGCCTGTCGCAGCCGATGCTGCGCCTGGTTGGGCTGTGGCAGCAGTTTCAGCAAGCGAGCCTGTCGGTCGACCGCTTGGGCGACTTGATGAACGCGCCAGTGGAACCGTATTCCCTGGTTCCCGCGCGTGCCAATGCACGCGCCGGCAAGATCGAGATTGACACGGTCGCCTTCAAGTACGCCGAGCACTTGCCGCTGGTGTATCAAAACCTGTCGCTGACGGTGCAGCCAGGACAGACTATCGGCATCATGGGTGCCTCCGGATGCGGCAAGAGCACGCTGGCCAAGCTGCTGCAAGGGTTCTACCAGCCCAGCGCCGGCCGGATTCTGGTCGACGGCGTCGATATCCGCTATCTGTCGGCCAATGAACTGCGCAGCCATTTCGGGGTTGTGCCGCAGGAAACGGTGCTGTTTTCGGGAACCATCTTCGAGAACCTGCAAATGGCCAGCCCGGATGCCAGTTTCGAACAGGTGGCGGCAGCCTGCCAGATGGCGGAAATCCATAGCGCGATCGAAGCGCTGCCCAAGGGATACCAGACCGAGATTGGCGAGCGCGGGGCCGGCTTGTCCGGCGGGCAGAAGCAACGCATTGCGATTGCGCGTGCCTTGCTCAAGCGGCCGAGCATTCTTGTGTTCGACGAAGCAACCAGCGCGCTCGACCAGTCCACCGCCGAACAATTTGCGCACACCATCAACGCCCTGCGCGGCAAGGTCACGATGCTGTTCATTACCCACGGCTTGCCCAAGGGCTTGCAGCTGGACGCCGTCTACCGCCTTGGCCCGCAGGGAGCGCAGCGCGTCACGCTGGCGCCGGTTGCTGCCTCGCTCGGCAACCCTGAGCGCCCGCAAGCCGAATCGCCCGTTACCGCCGCATAAACAGAGATGAATACCATGAGCCCGAATCAAACATCCGCCGCCACGGCACCACCCCTGGCCGGCCCTTCCGGGGCAACGGTCATTCCGCTGCGCCCACCCAAGCGCTGGCACGATCCCCTGAGCCGCATCGAGCGGCAGGACCCAAGCACGGCCGGCCGCATGGTGCTGCGTGCGGTGTCGGTACTGGTGCTGGTACTGATCGTGTGGGCTGCCTTCGGCAAGCTTGACATCATCGCCAGCGCCGACGGCAAGCTGGCGCCGCAGACCCTTGTGAAGATCGTGCAGCCATCCGAGGCGGGCGTGGTCAAGGAACTGCTGGTGCATGAAGGCGATGCGGTCAAGGCCGGACAGGTGCTGGCGCGCCTGGATGCGACGCTCGCCAGTGCCGACAAGATGGGGGTCAGCATTGACCTTGGTATCCAGCAGATGCAGGTGCGCCGCATAGAGGCTGAACTGTCAGGCAAACCGATGCTGGCGCGCACAGCGGACGATGCGCTGCTGTTCGCGCAGGTGGAGCGGCAGTATCAGGCGCGCCGTGGCGCGTTCAACGATAGCCTGGAGCAGGAGAAGGCGTTGCTGCAAAAGATGGAGTTTGAAAAGAAAAGCGCTGGCGAAACGCTGGCCAAGCTGGAGCAGACCTTGCCGACGTATCAGGCGGCTGCCAGGAGTTTGGCTGAGCTGTCGCAGGAGGGCTATGTGCCGGTGCGCCAGAGTGCTGACAAGGAGCGCGAGGCCGTTGAAAAGGCCAGGGACCTCGATGCACAGCGTTCGACCGTGGCCGCGTTGAATTCGGCGATGGCGGCGCAGCGTCAGAAACTCAGCCAGTTGCACAGCACGTACAAAAGCGAGCTGGAGCGTGAGTTGGCGGAGATTCGCGCCAAGCTGGGCCAGTTGCAGCCGAGCCTGGACAAGAGCAGCTATCGCGAAGGACAGATGGTGCTGCGGGCGCCGCAGGATGGCGTGATCAAGGATCTGGCGACGACCACGACCGGCGCGGTGGTGCAGCCGGGCGCGGTGGTGCTGACCCTGGTGCCGAAAGATGAGCTGCTGTTTGCGGATGTGAATATCAAGAACGAGGACGTGGGCTTTGTCGCGGTGGGGCAGAGCGCGAAGGTCAAGCTGGCGGCTTATCCGTTTCAGCGGCATGGCATGTTGAGCGGGACTGTCATTCACATCAGCGCTGATGCCAGTGAACCGGCGCGGCCGGAAGCAGGCGGAGGCGGGAGTAATGGACAGGTGAGCGGCAGCGCAAATTACAAGGCGCGCGTTCGCCTCGATCAGCAAGCGCTGAATGATCCGCAAGGCAAGCGCCTGCATATCACGCCGGGGATGCAGGTGGTGGTCGAGATCAATCAGGGGCAACGGACCGTGTTGGAGTATCTATTGTCACCGGTGCAGAAGGCGGTTTCTGAAACGGCGCGCGAACGATGAGGGCTTGACAAGCAGATGCTTGTTTTTCCTCAGTCAGGAAGTTCCGTCCATGCGCTTTAGGAGCTCCGCTAGAAATTCACAAGCATTTCAATTTCAAATTATTTGTTATTTCTGGAGGGGGCATAATAGGCGTTTCTGCAATGAAATTCTTAAAAAAGGATTTGAATCGGTGAATCTTGTTTCATAACTAATTCGCCGTGAATAGGGTGGCACTTACTCGCCGTTTATGCAGTGGGGAGGTGCATCTTATCAAATATCGCGTATGTTTCTTTGGCGATAATTCCGACTTCAGAATATGGTTCGGGATCGCTTGACGTTCTCGCTATTAATAAATCGCGGCCGAGTTCGAGATTTCCAATGTTTTTAGAAACGGTGCGGAAATGAAAATTTTGTTACATTTGGCAGCTGGTTAGGGGGCATTTGTTTGGTTAAACTGATCGGCGGCGAAGATCGAACTCATGTTCAAGTTTGATGAGCAAGGCAGGGGGCGCAAATTGAATCTGTAAAGTATTGATGGTGCCAAACGCTAAAATTAAGGGTAAAAAGCCACCGCTATGGTCAGGTACACGTACCACTCAGCTTGTTTAATTCAACTTATAGTCATTTTGAAGTGTCTGCATGGAAATTAATTGCAACTTATTTTTTACCAGCAATAGAACGACGTTTTACTGGGCTAGTGATCTTATCGGTGATGTCGACATTGGCCGGATGTTACTATCCAAAAGCGGTTGATGATTTTTCCGTTCTAAATAATGATGTTTTCTCAAACCTTTTGCGCAATTCATACGAGAGTGAAAATGGTTTGAGTGGATCCGGCCAGTTTGATGAAGCGCAACTCAAGATATTAGTTGATAATTTAATTTTTAGGGCAATGGCGAAAAAAATTGAAGCAGGTTTTGTGAGAAATGATGAATGAGTTCACGGCTTAGGTAACGTAATTGAATATTGCGATTTAAATAATTTAAAAATTGAGAAAATTAAATAAACCGTGGATATCTGGATGCGCCCATGCACAGGTTAAAGATAGTTCGTTGGAAATTATCTTTCGTCAGATGATAAACTATTTCGGGGGCAGTATTTCTGTACGCCGAGGGAATTGGCAAGAGATCTACAATAAATTTATTTAAATAGAACACTTTCTTTTTTTGGAGCAATGCTAATGAGAAATATTTGCAATCAAATTTACATGCCGAGACTAAGATCTCGGGTTATCGGTATGCTGGCTATATCACTAACTTCGACATTGAACGGTTGCCTGCCACTCGCGGCGGATGATTTCACCGTTATGGGTAAAGATGTCTTATCAGATCTACTTAGAAACTCCTATTCCACGGTAAATTTGACCCCGGGAAACGCTTACGGCACGGTCGGGGTTGGGCGGATTGACAAGTCGAAAGTCGAAGTCTTGGCTAATAACCTATTTGTTGCACAGAAACGAAATGATATTCAAGAAATTTTTGCAATAAACGCAGGCGTGTGCAGGTTAGGTGTGACTCATAAAGAACTAATTTGCACTTTTATTAGGAAATGGAAACTAAAAAATTCCTGGGGTGGGCCTGGTACGGAAAATTGGTCAGATCCGGCAGCAAAAGTTGAAATTATATTCATATTTAATGAGCTGGAACGGCTGAAGGATTTGAGTATTGAAATCATTGATGTTACAGAGAAAAAAGAAATTAAAGGATAAAGATGAGTGAATTTATAATTCAGGCACGTTCATTCGAATTTGCGATTCCAGGACTTCCAGGGCTTATAAGTTTCATTAGACATAATTTTTGGGTTTTAATGGACTCAAATGGTTCAATTATTGCAGAGTTGAATGGACTCGCGACAGATAGAAAAAGCGGATTTCCTGTAGCGATCGGGACGAACGAGGTATCGCATTCGCTACTTGTTTGGCAATTTGTACACACTACGAATTATGCCGGCACCCTGGAGGGCGGTGAAACAAAAACCACCCTGCAAACAATGGTGCGTGCCGGACAGCCTAGCGAAATTGTGTACAAGGGCGAAATGGCCGATGTGTTTGCTCGATGGAACAAAGCGGTCAAAGCACAAATCTTCTTAAACGTTTTGGATCTCAATTATCCCAAGTACGGATTCAAATTGGATCGCTCTGAAGTAAACAGTAATTCAACATACCGCACTCTGGGCGAAATAATGGGCATTCCTGTTCATGTTTTCTCGGCATGGCAGTTTGGATTGAAGAATCGCATGGGGCCCAAGATTACATTCACTCCCATGGATGGTAGCGGTAATGAAAAGTTTTACGCAATTGGTGGGGGTGACGGCGGCGACGAATTGCGTGGCGGGCAAGGGGATGATGAATATACCATTAACATTGCCGGCGAGCTGGTGATCGAAAACAAAGATGAAGGTATTGATACTATATTGACGATGTTGTCGAAATTTAATCTTTCGGATAATGTGGAAAACCTCACGCTGACGTCAAAAAATGGTTGGGGGGGGATCGCAGCGGTACGGGAAACGATTTGAGTAATATTATGCTCGGCAGCAGGACAGATTCGAATACGCTCAACGGAAAAACTGGGTCCGATATTATCGTTGGCGGAGATAAGAGTGACATCCTGAATGGCGGTGATAATGGCGATAGAATTACGGGTGGCAAGGGAGACGATAAACTGAACGGTGATGGTGGATCGGATATCTATATGTTCACCAGCGGCGACGGTCACGATACCATTTTTGACAGTGACGGTGACGGAAGCATCACGGTGGGCGGAAACCCGCTTCCAGACGTTACGAGCAGCGACTATCAACTAAAGGGAAATCGCGGCATATGGACCGTTAATGGCGGTGAATTTGTTTATAAGCTTGACGAAGCTGGTGAGCGTTTGGTCATCAGCGGCACCGCCTTGGGCGACCAAAGCGATATCACTATCAATGGCGTCGATATTGCAAAGATCAAGGGCGGTGGTTACCTTGGAATCACATTAGAGAATACCCCGGCGGTGGCAATTGTGGAAAGCGGGGGCGGCAATGTATGGGAACAAGCCAACTTTGCGCTTGCCAGCCTTGCTGGCAAGTCGTCCACTGTGGTGGAAGGTATGGGCAAAACGTTCAAGATTGACCTCAACCAGGCAGCCAAGGCTGGCGACAAGGTGACGCTGTCGCTTTCCGGGCTTGCCGACAAGTTTCAGGTCGTATTGGGCGACACGACGGTGGCTGCAAACGGCGCCGTCATCGAGCTGGTGGAAGGCCAGGCAAGTGTCTCGTTCGCCCTGGTGCAAACTGGCGATGTGACGGCCAGTGGCAGTGCGCAACTGAGTGCCAGTTATACAGGCAAGGACGGTAGCGCAGCCAGCAATAGCTATGCGATCAATCTAAAGGACACCGGCGCGATCGAGCGCACGCAGATAGGCGACTATCGCCCCGGTAAATACAATGATGGGCGTTTTGATTGGATGCAGGTGCCGCAAGGGGACTGGAATCCCGCCTGGCACACCTACTTTACGTGGACGCCCGAAGGGGTAATGATCGGCACCTATCATGAGAAAGACTTCGACGACGTCCTTGGCGGTTGGGAACAGCGTGACAAGATCAGCAGCTTTGGCGGCAACGACATTGTCAGCTCTGGCGCGGGGAACGATGAGATCGACGGTGGCGACGGCGACGATATGCTATGCGGCGGGACCGGGAGCGACCGTATTCTCGGTGGGAAGGGTAACGACCACATCACCAGCAGCGGCGACGCTACAGTCGGGTTTCGTCAAAACGCTAATGAGAAATGGACTTCACCGAACGGCGAGACGATGCTCGTGCAGGGGCCGTCCTGGGGTGTCTACATTTCCAATGACCCTGACAAAACCACGGTCTGGGCTGGTGTGACTATGCCCGCAGGCGATGACGGTGACTTCGTCGATGCCGGCGCCGGAAATGATGATGTCATTGGCAGCGGCGGCGCCGACCGGCTGCTCGGTGGTGATGGCGATGACCAGCTCGACGGCATCGCCGGTAACGACGAACTCGAAGGCGGCGACGGTAAGGACATCCTCCGCGGCGATGGCTTGACCAAACCGGGATTCATGAACAGCCTCCCGGCCGCTTCGCATGGTGCCGACTTCCTCGACGGTGGTGCCGGAGACGACATGTTGTTCGGCAGCGGCGCGGGTGACGTGCTGTTCGGCGGTGTGGGCAATGACAGGCTGTGGGGCGATTCCGGCGGCAAGACTGACGATCCTTACTATGTTGACTTGGCGTACCACGGCAACGATTACCTCGACGGTGAAGATGGCGACGACTACCTCGAAGGTGGCGGCAAGGACGATACGCTGTTCGGCGGCGCAGGCAACGACAATCTCTGGGGTGATACCCCGATCAACAATATCACCAGGCCGGGTGATAACGCCAAGATATGGGGCAACGACTATCTCAATGGCGAGGAGGGCGACGATTTTGCCCAAGGCGGTGGCGGAAATGACACGCTGAGCGGCGGGAGCGGCAAGGACGTCCTGTACGGGGACGGACGAAGCTCGGTTGTGGCCGGCAGCTTCGAGGGCGATGACATGATCGACGGCGGCGATGGAGACGATCAACTCATCGGTGGCGGCGGCAAGGATAATCTGAGCGGTGGCGCCGGCGACGACCTGTTGCTCGGCGACGATGACGTCGCCAACCTGTCGATCGAAGCCAATGGCAATGACTTTCTCGATGGTGGCGATGGTAACGATCAGCTCGGCGGCGGTGGCGGTGACGACGTGCTGCAGGGCGGTGCCGGAAATGACACGCTCGATGGCGGTACGGGTGCCGATGTTCTCGACGGTGGCGAGGGCGACGATGTGTATACCGTCGACAATGTAGGCGATATCATCCGCGAAACCGCGCCGCCGCAAACAGGCGCGGCGGGCAAACAATCGGCATCGGGGAGCGGCCTGGATCATCTCGGCGGCACGTTGATGACGACCAATACCATGTCCGCTGCAGTTGCAGCCGCTGCGAGTATCGACAATGTCAACAGCAGCGTCAGCTACCAACTGGGTGACAACCTCGAAAACCTCATACTGAAGGGTAACGACGCAATCGACGGCACGGGAAATGAGCTGGCAAACGCGATGTTCGGCAATAGCGCCGACAATACGCTCGATGGCGACGCCGGTGCCGACACGCTTGACGGCGGTGCTGGTGCCGATCAGCTCGACGGCGGCGCCGATATCGATTCCTTGTTTGGGCGTGTTGGCGACGACCGCTTAACCGGTGGCACCGGCAACGATGTGCTCAACGGCGGCGCTGGCAACGACGTGTACATCTTCAACCGTGGCGACGGTAGCGATACCATCGAAAATAGCGATCTCCTGCGCGATAGCGCCAACCTGGCGACTGCCCAGGCGGTCGATACCCTGCGTTTCGGCGCAGACATCGAGGACGCGGATATCATCGTTTCACGCAGCATGAACAGCCTGGTATTGAACGTCAGGGGAAGCGATGACCAGGTCTTCATCAACGATTACTTCGCCGCAGAAACAGTGGCGGGAACCCTCGTGTCCGATTTTAAAGTCGATCGCATCGAATTCGCGAACGGCGTTGTCTGGAATCCGGCCAAGATCGATGCCATCCTGCTGCGGCAGGCGAATAACCACGCCCCTGTTGCCGGTCCTGGGGTCCCATTTCTTGGCGCGCGCGCTGGCGCCCCGTTCAGCTACACGCTCGCTGCCGCAAATCTGACCGATCCGGATGCGGACGACACGCTCCACTACAGCCTTCAGCTGGAGGGCGGCCTGCCAGCGCCTGCCTGGGTCAAATTTGACGCTGCGACCCGTACGGTGTCCGGCGTGCCCGACGACGCCAGCGTCGGCAAGTTGGTGCTGATCGTCGTAGCGACGGACAATTATGGCGCCGGTACCGGTATCGGCCTTGTCATGAATATCGGCGCAGCCAATCGTAAGCCGGTATTGAACGCTGTCCCGGTCGACGCGAAGGCTGCGCGCGGCACGCTGTTGACCTACAACGTTCCCGCTAATTTATTTACGGATCTCGATGGTGATGCGCTGACCTACAGCGTGACCCTGGACAAAGGCGGAAGCCTGCCATCCTGGTTGAGCTTCAATCCCAAGACAGGTGTACTGAGCGGTACACCGACCACGCTCGATCACCTGGTGCTGGCCATCACCGCCACCGACGTGCATGGCCTGAGCGCCCAAACGCTGATGAAGCTCGATGTCGACAATCGGGCGCCAACGTTCGGCGCCTGGGCGCAAGTGCCAGGCGGGGCGGCCAACGATGTCTGGCAGTTTACGCTGCCGCAGGGCAGTTTCACCGACAGCGACCCGGGCGACATCCTGTCCTACGCCGCCACGTCGCCCGATGGCAGCGCGCTGCCGGCATGGCTCAAGTTCGACGCCACTACCCGCACGTTTTCCGGCCGTCCGCCGGCAGCGGGAAAGTACGAGGTGCTCGTCAAGGCAAGTGACGTCAGCGGCGCAAGCGTATCTGCTTTACTCCCGATCACGATCGACCCGAACCAGGTCTACTCCGGCACCGACGCTGCCGATGCGAAAGAGGGCGGCTGGGGCCACGATAGCCTCAAGGGCCTTGGCGGCAACGACACCTTGCTCGGCTCCTTCGGCAACGACCGCCTCGATGGCGGCACTGGTAACGATGTCCTCAAGGGTGGTGGCGGCGCGGATACCTATGTGTTCGGCAAAGGCTACGGCAACGACATCATCGACAACCAGGACTTGCCGTCGCAAGCAGGTATCGACACCATCGAGTTCCTGCCCGGCGTCGCCGTGGGCGACGTCAAGCCGACCCGCTTCGACAACGACCTGATACTGAGCCTGCCGGCAAGCGGCGACAGCCTGCGCGTGTTGAATTACTTCAAGGCTGACGAGCTTGCGCTGTCGCAGGTCGAGACCATCAAGTTTGCCGATGGCACAAGCTGGACCCTGGCCCAGATCCTGCCATTCTTGCTGGTCGGCTCGGCCGGTAACGACAAGCTGTACGGCACCGATGGAAACGACCTGCTCGATGGCGGCGCCGGCAACGACCGGCTCGACGCGGGCGCTGGCAACGATACCCTCGCAGGCGGGACCGGCAGCGATGACCTCATCGGCGGCGCCGGCGCGGACACCTACCGCTTCAACAAGGGCGACGGTAAAGATACGATCTCCGACGTCAGCCCGGCCGTCACGGCACCGGACGTCGACCGGCTCGAATTTGGTGCCGGTCTGTCACCGGCCGATGTCGAGGCCGTGCGCGACGGCCCCACCTTGCGCCTCAATTTCGGCAACAGTGGTGACGGGGTCACCATCTGGAGCTATTTCAGCGCACGCACCGACCTGAATCTGGCGGTCGAGCAGATCGCCTTTGCCGACGGCACCTTGTGGACCCAAGCCATGGTCCTGCAACAGGTGCTCAAAGGCACCGACCTGGACGACAAGCTCGACGGCACTTCAGGCAACGATGTCATCACCGGCCGCAAAGGCCAGGATACCTTGCTTGGCATGCAGGGCAATGACAGCCTGTCCGGCGGACCAGGCAACGACACGCTTGACGGCGGCGCCGGCGACGATGTGCTCGACGGCGGCGCGGGGCGCGACCGCATGGTGGGCGGCGCCGGCAATGATACCTTCGTGTTCGGCCACGGCGACGGCCCGGATTTCATCTTCACCAGCGACACGGCGGCCGGCAAGGTCGACACCATCCGCTTCGCAGACGACGTGCAGGCCAGCGATGTGCTGGTCGAGCGCTGGGAAAACAAGCTGGTGCTGACCATCCGCAGTTCCAAGGATACCTTGTTTGTAGAGGACTATTTCCTGGAAACTAACGGGGTACGCACTGGAAAGATCGAACAGGTGCAATTTGCCGAGGGCGTCAGTTGGAGTACGGCGGTCATCGACCAGATGGCGGTTCCCCACACGAACACGAAACCGTTCATCTCTGACATGCCGTTCGACATGTACGGGAACATCAACAGTACATTCAGCGTGGTGTTGCCCACGAACCGGATCGTCGATCCAGATTATTATGACGTGTTGTCCTTTACTGTAGGCACCTTGCCGGGCTACCCTGCGGTGCCCGCATGGCTGAAATTCGATCCCCTCACGATGAAGTTGTCGGGCACCCCGGGTGCCAGCGACCAGGGCGTCGTGCCTTTCTATCTCTTCGGCACGGACCTGTACGGCGCCACGACTGCGCGCCAATTCTTTATTAACATTGGTCCGGTGAGCGTCGCACCCACGCTCCAGTCGCCTGTGCCCGACATCGTGACGTCGCAAGGAACGCCATTCCAGATCACTCTGGGCGACGTGTTCAAGGACGACGACAAGGGCGATGTGGTCGCGTACAGCGCAACCCTCGCTTCCGGTGGCGTGCTGCCGACATGGCTGAGCTTCGATCCGGCCACCCGTCAGTTCAATGGCTTGTCCAACGCTGCCGGGACGGTGAGCGTCAAAGTCACGGGAACTGACCTGGGCGGCAAGACGGCATCCGATGTGTTCGATATTGTCGTCAGCGCCAACAATACCGTCACCGGCACTGCCGGCAATGATACCTTGAAGGGTGGGGCCGGTAACGACCTGATCAAGGGACTCGGCGGCAACGATGAATTTGAAAGCGGACCGGGACGCGATACCCTCGAAGGCGGTACTGGCGACGATACCTATGTCATCAATGATGGCGACGATAGCGTGACCGAGAACGTCAACGAGGGTATGGATACGGTGCGTACCGCGCTGCCGAGCTACACGCTGCCGGCCAATGTCGACAACCTCGTGTTCAGCGGTGAGGGAACGCAAAGCGTTCTGACAGGTAATAAGCTCGACAATAACATCAGCGCCGGGCCCGGCAGCCAGACGCTCGATGGCGGCGTGGGCGCCGACACCATGGCCGGCGGTGCCGGTAATGACACGTACGTGGCCGACAGCACGCTCGATATGGTCGTGGAACTGCCTGGCGGCGGGTACGATATGGTCAATGCCAGCGCGAGCTTCACATTGCCCGCCAATGTGGAATCGTTGGAATTACTGGGAACGGCAAACATGGATGCCACTGGCAATGCGGCAGACAATACGATCCAGGGAAATGAGGGCAATAACCGCCTCGACGGCGGCGGTGGCAGCGATTATTTCTACGGCCGCGGTGGCGACGATACCTACGTCATCGACAGCATCGACGATGAACTTGTCGATGAAAGCGGTAACGATACGGTCGAGACCAGCATCAGTTCCCAAAATGTTCTGTTCGCTGGCATCGAGAACCTGACACTGACCGGCGGCGCGCTCTCGCGCTTTGGCAACGCGCTCGACAACGTCATCAAGGGCAACGCGCTGAAAAATACCCTGTCCGGCCTTGCAGGCAACGACCAGCTGTTTGGCGGTGCCGGCGACGATACCCTGTCCGGCGGCGCGGGTAACGATGTGTATGTCGTCGAACGCGGCGACGGCAAGGACGTGATCGTCAACGACGATGTGCTTGGCGCCGTCGATACGCTGCGCTTCGGCAAAGACATCGCAGAAGCCGACGTCATTGCGCAACGCAGTGGCGACAATCTGCTTCTGCAAATCAAGGGGAGCACGGATCAAGTGACGTTCTCCAAATACTTCATTGCAGACGTGAGCAAGGATGGGGCGATCGTCAACAACAAGATCGAGCGTGTCGAGTTTGCCGGCGGTGCCGTATGGAATCAGGCCAAGATACAGGCCCTGGTCGATATCAGCACCGCCAACAAGGTGCCGGTACGCGGCCCGGCGGCGGTGGCGCCGTTCAAGGCGGAGGTGGGCAAGCCGCTCACCTTCACCCTCGCAGCCAATACCATGGTCGATCCGGACCCGCTCGACACCTTCGCCTACAGCGCATCGTTGGCCAACGACGTGCCCTTGCCGGCATGGCTGAAGTTCGATGCGGCCTCGCGTACCTTCACCGGCACGCCCACCGCCACCGACGTGGGCTCGGTTCCGGTCAAGCTGTGGGGAACGGACAACCATGGCGGTCGAGGCTATATCGACTTGCCGCTGGTCGTCAGCCCGGCCAACCGCACGCCGGTCCTGGCGGCCGCGCTTGCTGACCAGGCCAACGCCCTGGGTACCGCATTCAGTTATGTGGTGCCGGCAGGCGCATTCACCGATCCGGATGCGGGAACGGTGCTCAGCTATAGCACCACCATGGCAGACGGCACGCCTTTGCCTGGCTGGATGTCGTTTAACGGCACGACGCGGGCATTTGGCGGCACCGCGCCGGCCGCCGGAACGTTCAGCGTGAAAGTCACCGCCCGCGATACCGGCAATCTGAGCGCCAGCGATGCCTTCGATCTCGTCGTCAGCGTCAAAAACCTGACACTGACCGGAACCGCCGGCGCCGACCAATTGAACGGTGGTGCAGGTAACGATATCCTCAATGGACTGGACGGCAACGATAAGCTCAACGGCGGCGAGGGCAACGACAGCATGGACGGTGGCCTTGGTATCGACACCATGAGCGGCGGTACGGGCGACGATGTGTATGTGTTCAATCAGGCGGCCGACGTGGCAGTGGAAGCTGCCAACGAAGGCAACGACACGGTCAAGTCGGGCCTGACCACGGTACTGGGCAACAACATCGAGGCGCTGACCCTGACGGGAACGGCGCCGATCAACGCCACCGGCAATGCGCTGAACAATGTACTGACCGGTAACTCGGGCGACAACATGCTCGACGGTGGTAGCGGGGCCGATGTCCTCAACGGTGGCTCCGGCAACGACCTCTACATCGTGGACAATACCGGCGATAGCGTAAACGAGGGCAACTACGTCGGCATCGACACCGTGCAGACGGGCTTGAACTACGAGTTGGGCGCCTACCTCGACAACCTGACCCTGACCGGTAGCCTGGCGGTCGATGGCAAGGGCAATGCCGGTAATAACGTGATCAAGGGAAATGCCAACAACAACCTGCTCGATGGCGGCGGCGGGGCGGATGCACTCAGCGGCGGTGCCGGCAACGACACGTATATCGTCGATAATGCCGGCGATACCGTGGCCGAGCTGGCGAACGAAGGCATCGATACCGTCAAATCCGGCGTGAACAGTGTCCTGGGCGCGAATATCGAAGCGCTGTTCCTGACAGGCGCGAACGGGATTGGCGGCACCGGTAACGCGATCAACAACCTGCTCGTCGGCAATGGCGCCAACAACGCGCTGAACGGGGACGCGGGCAACGACCTGCTTCAGGGCGGGGCCGGCCTGGATACGCTCACTGATACCCTCGGCAATAATCTGCTCGATGGCGGTGCCGGCAATGACGCGCTCACCGGTGGCGTTGGCAAGGAGATGTTGATCGGCGGCGCCGGCAACGATGTGATCGTCACCGGCGACGGGGCCGATATCATCGCCTTCAACCGCGGGGACGGGCAGGATGTGGTCAATGCCAGCACCGGCAAGGACAATACCGTTTCCCTGGGCAAGGGCGTGCTGTACGCGGATTTGCTGTTCAAGAAAACCGCTAACGACCTGGTGCTGGTGACCGGAGCTGCCGAACAGATCACCTTCAAGGACTGGTACGCGGCGCCCGCCAATCGCAGCGTTGCCAACTTGCAGGTGGTGATCGAAGGCGGCAGCGACTACAACGCCGCGTCGGCCAACAAGCTGAGCAACAAGAAAGTCGAGCAGTTCAACTTTGACGGTCTGGTCGGGGCGTTTGATGCTGCCCGGACTGCGAATCCGGCGTTGACGAGTTGGGCCCTGTCGACCTCCTTGCTCAATTTTTACCTGAGCGGCAGCGATGCGGCGGCACTGGGCGGCGACCTCGCTTACCAGTACGCCAGGAACGGTAATTTGTCCTCGATGTCGATGCTGCCAGCCGGCGCTCTGTTGTCGAGTCCGGCGTTCGGTGTCACTGCGCAGCCGCTGCAGGCGGGATCGGCATTACGCGACCTGTCGCCACAGCTCGTGTGATTTGATGAAGCTTAGGAACGGGTGAATACCCGTACCGTCGTCACGAAAGCCGCCTGGGTCATACCAGGCGGCTTTTTTATCAGGTACCGATGCCTGCATGCCACCCGGTGTCGAGCAATCTGATCAGCGCCTTGGATTGTTCTTCTGCTCGGAAGTTGCCAGCAAGCCCGTTGAGCTGGCGCGAAAAAATCGGACCAGAGAGGTCAAACTGAGCAATACTTGGATAAGACATCAAGCGGCATCTTGCGCTTCGTCCAGGAGGGACGCGAAGTCTTCTTTCGACATCGGGCGAGGGGGCGTGGTACTTGCCCGCAGCGCATTCTCAGCAAGCGCAATCAGGGTCAGTTCACTGAACCCGGCGGACGCCAGCGGTGCAGGCGCGGCGTAGTCGAGCACCGTTTTATCGCGTCGCGTGACTAAATTGATGTGTTTGCGAGGTTGTCGGGCCATGGTAGCCTCCCTGTGTCATGTCGTCTTCCCAACGCCGCTGCCAAACAGCGGCGCCATGGACCAACACTATCACGGCCATGCGCGCGCACGCGAGCAAGCGCGCCCTCAACGGCGGGGAAAACGCCAATTTCACCTGTGCCGTTCCCGGCCGCCTCACAAAATTCCCAATGACCCTCATTAATACAAACAATGAGGTGCTCGCCTCATCTTGTCGTATCATAATAACCAATGAGAGCTTCTCATTCGATAGTTTTTCTTAACCCACAAAATTCACGCACGAGGATACCCATGTCGCTGATCAATACGCAAATTCCGGTTTTCAAAACCCAAGCTTTCCACAACGGCAAATTTGTTGAAGTCTCGAACGAGTCGATGAAGGGCAAGTGGTCGGTCGTGATCTTCATGCCTGCCGCGTTCACCTTCAACTGCCCGACCGAAGTCGAAGATGCGGCCCAGAACTACGCCGAATTCCAGAAAGCCAACGCGGAAGTCTACATCGTCACCACCGACACCCACTTCTCGCACAAAGTCTGGCACGAAACCTCGCCGGCCGTCGGCCAGGCCAAGTTCCCGCTGGTGGGCGATCCAACCCACACGCTGACCCGCGCGTTCGGCGTCCACATCGAAGAAGAAGGCCTGGCGCTGCGCGGCACCTTCATCATCAATCCGGAAGGCGTCATCAAGACCCTGGAAATCCATGACAACGCCATCGCCCGCGATGTCAAGGAAACCCTGCGCAAGCTCAAGGCTGCCCAGTTCGTTGCCGCCAACCCAGGCCAGGTGTGCCCGGCCAAGTGGAATGAAGGCGCGAAGACCCTGACCCCATCGCTGGACCTGGTCGGCAAGATCTAAATAGCAGCAAACAGGGAGGGCGCGGCGCCTTGCGCTGCCTTTCCTGCACCGGGAACCAGCCCGACGGTTCCCGGATTTCATTCAAGGCACTTTCTTACGGATATGAACATGCTTGACGCCACCCTCAAAACCCAGTTGCAAGGCTATTTGCAGAACCTGCGCGCGCCGATTCGTCTCATCGCAACGCTCGATCACAGCGAAAAAAGTGCCGAACTGCGGGAACTGCTGGCCGAGATCAGCAGCCTGTCCGATAAAGTCAGTGTTGACGAGTCGGGCACCGATAGCCGCAAGCCTTCGTTCGTGATCGCCCGCGAAGGCGAAACCCACGGCGTGCGCTTCGCCGCCATTCCCCTTGGGCATGAATTCACCTCGCTGGTGCTGGCCCTGCTGTGGACCGGCGGCCATCCGCCGAAAGTGGAACCCGAAGTGATCGAGGCCATCAAGGCACTCGACGAAGCAATCGATTTCGACGTCTACATGTCCCTGTCCTGCCACAATTGCCCCGACGTGGTGCAGGCAGCGACCTTGATGGCGGTCTTCAATCCGAAGATCCGCACCGTGATCATCGATGGCGGCTTGTTCCCGTCGGAAGTCGAGACGCGCCAGGTGATGGCGGTCCCGATGGTCTTCAAGAATGACAGCATGTTTACGTCCGGTCATATGACCGTGGAAGAACTTGTCGCCAAGCTCGACGTGAATTCGGCTGAACGCGAAGCGAAGAAACTCAATCAAAAGTCCGCCTTCGACATGCTGATCGTCGGCGGCGGCCCGGCCGGCGCGGCGGCAGCGGTGTATGCGGCACGCAAAGGCATCCGTGTCGGCGTGGCGGCCGAACGCTTCGGTGGCCAGGTCAACGACACCATGGCCATCGAGAACTATATCTCGGTGCTGGAAACGGACGGCCCCACCTTCGCCGCCGCCCTCGAAGCGCAGGTACGGCACTACGAAGTCGACATCATGAACCTGCAGCGCGCCGAACGCATCGTTCCCGCCGCCACGCCGGGCGGCCTGGTCGAGGTGCACATGCAAAACGGCGGCGTGCTCAAGGCCCGCAGCGTGATCGTCTCGACCGGCGCGCGCTGGCGCAACGTCAACGTGCCCGGCGAAGCCGAGTACAAGAACAAGGGCGTGGCCTACTGCCCGCATTGCGACGGCCCCTTGTTCAAAGGCAAGCGCGTGGCCGTGATTGGCGGCGGCAACTCCGGCGTGGAAGCGGCGATCGACCTGGCCGGTATCGTCCAGCACGTGACCCTGGTCGAGTTTGCCGATGCGCTGAAAGCCGATGCGGTACTGGTCAACAAGCTCAAGAGCCTGTCCAACGTCACCATCCACGTGAACGCCCAAACCACCGAGATCACCGGTGACGGCCAAAAAGTCAATGGCCTCGGTTACAAGGACCGTAGCACCGGTGCGGAGCACCACGTGGCGCTGGAAGGCGTGTTCGTGCAAATCGGCCTGGTGCCGAATACCGAATTCCTGAAAGGGACTTTGGAACTGAGCAAGTATGGCGAGATCGTTGTCGATGCCAAATGCCACACCAGTCTGCCGGGCGTGTTTGCCGCCGGCGACGTGACCACGGTGCCGTACAAGCAGATCGTCGTTGCTGCGGGCGAAGGATCGAAAGCCGCACTCAGCGCGTTCGACTACCTGATTCGTCAACCGGTGGTGAGCAATGTTGCCAATGAAGAGGAAGTCGCGCTGGCAGCCTGATCGCAGCAGTGCTTCGCTTCACAAAAAACCGCCCGGCTTGAAACCGGGCGGTTTTTTTGCGCCTGCGAACTGGGCTCCCCGGCGCCAATGAACTTTTGCCCAGGAAATGCGACTGTCCGCCGCACCGCTTTTTCCGCAAACGGGACTGCGCCTGCGTGCCGCCGCAGCGTGATATGGCGCAGACGCGCTCGCACGCACCGGCCTATTCTTGAAGCGGGCCATGCGCGCGGCACGCCGCAACGCCCGGGCCGGGTTCGCGCTCATCGAACCCATCCGATTTCCGTCAAGGAGTCCTCCATGTTCATCCCCAGGCATTGCTTCGGACTGGTCCTGATTGCCGCCCTCGCGTTGCCGCTGGCAGCCCCGGCGGCGACGCGCTACACCGTCCACACGGTTGGCGTCGCCGGCAGCAGCGCGCGCGATATCAACCTGAGCGGTCACGTGCTCGGCGCCTATACCGACGGCAGCGGCACCATGCGCGGCTTCCTCAACACCGGTGGCATGCCGCTCGACGTGGGCTACTTCGGCGGCGACACGGTCGCCAGCGCCCTCAACGACGGCGGCATGGTGGTGGGCTCCTCGAGCAACCGCGCCGGCCGGGAGCGCGCGTTCAGCTATGCCAACGGCGCCACGCGCGATCTCGGCACCCTGGGCGGCACCTACAGCGGCGGCTACGGCGTGAATAATCAGGGCGATATCGTTGGCAGCTCCAGCACCGGCGATCCGGCCGAATCGGACCTGGAGCGGGCATTCATCTATTCCGGCGGCGTGATGCGCAACATCGGCACCTTGCCCAACGGCGACATGAGCCGCGCGCTGGACATCAACCATGCCGGCCAGGTCACCGGGCTATCCTCGGTCAGCAGCGACGGCGGTCCCGAGCATCCCTACCACGCCTTCCTGTACAGCGGCGGGGTGATGACCGACCTGGGCACCCTGGGTGGGCTGTACAGCACGGGTTACGCGATCAACGACCGCGGCGCGGTCGTCGGCGATGCCGGCAGCATGGAGGCGTATCCGGCCGGCCATGCGATTCCGCACGCCTTCCTGTATGTCAACGGGGTGATGAGCGACCTCGGCACCCTGGGCGGCAAGGAAGCCGGCAGCACGGCCTTCGACATCAATAACCTGGGCCAGATCGTTGGCGAAGGCAACAGCGAGAGCGTGCAGCGCGCTTTCCTGTATGAAAACGGCGTCCTGCGCGACCTCAATACGCTGATCGATCCCGCCTCCGGCTGGCTGTTGCAGGAGGCACGCGCCATCAACGACTGGCAGCAGATCGCCGCCACCGGCTGCAAGGATGGCCAGTGCTACGCCTTGCGGCTCGATCCGACCAGTGCCGTGCCCGAGCCTGACACCTATGCGGTGCTGCTTATTGGCCTGTGCATGGTCGGCTTTGCCGCCCGCCGCGCCGCTGGCGTGGGCGCCAACCGCACGGTGTCGAGCAGCGAGCGGTACGGTGCTGCCGCGCTGCCATTCGCCCGGTGAGCGGCGAGGGCAGCGCAGCAGGTTTTTACACGCCGCAGTAGGCGGTCTTGACGGTGGTGAAGAACTCGGCCGCGTACGTGCCCTGTTCGCGCGAACCGTAGCTCGACCCTTTGCGTCCGCCGAACGGCACGTGGTAATCGACACCCGCGGTCGGCACATTGACCATCACCATGCCCGCTTCGGCGTGGCGCTTGAAGTGGGTGGCGTACTTGAGCGAGGTGGTGACGATGCCGCTGGCCAGGCCGAACTCGGTATCGTTGGCCATGGCCAGCGCATGCTCGTAGCTGTCGGCCGGAATCACCATGCCGACCGGGCCAAAGATTTCCTCGCGGCTGATGCGCATGTCGTTGCTGCAGTCGGTAAACAGCGTCGGGCGCAGGAAGAAGCCCGGCGTTGCGCATTCCACGCGCTCGCCGCCGAAAGCCAGGGTGGCGCCTTCTTCGCGGCCAATGCCGATGTATTCCATGTCCTGGTCGAGCTGGCTCTGGTCGACCACCGGGCCGATGTCGATGCCGTCGCCGAGCGCGTCGCCGACTTTCAATGTGGCCAGCTTGTCGCGCATGGCGGCCACGAATGCCGGGTAGATGCCTTTTTCGACGATCAGGCGGCTCGACGCCGTGCAGCGCTGGCCGGTCGAGAAGAACGAACCCTGCACCGCGCAGTTGACGGCGGTGGCGAGGTCGGCGTCATTCAGGACGATCAGCGGATTCTTGCCGCCCATTTCGATCTGCACCTTGGCCATGCGGCCGATGGCGGCGGACGCCACCTTGGCGCCGGTCGCGGCCGAACCGGTGAAGCTGATCGCGTTGACCCTGCGGTCATTCAGGAATGCCTGGCCGACCACGCTGCCGCGGCCCATCACCAGGTTGAACACGCCCGGCGGCAGGCCGGCGCGGCTGATGATGTCGGTCAGGGCCCAGACGCTGGCGGGTACCAGTTCGGCCGGCTTGATCAGCACGCAGTTGCCGTAGGCCAGCGCCGGTGCGATTTTCCAGGATGGGATGGCAATCGGAAAGTTCCACGGCGCGATGATGCCGACCACGCCGACCGGCTCGCGCGTGACTTCCACGTCAAGGTTGGGACGCACGGACGGCAGCTTGTCGCCGCGCAGGCGCAGGCATTCCTGGGCGAAGAATTTGAAGATGGCGCCGGCGCGGGCGACTTCGCCGATGCCTTCCGGACGGGTCTTGCCTTCTTCGCGCGAGAGCAGGGTGCCGAGCTCTTCTTTACGGGCCAGGATTTCGCTGCCGATCTTGTCGAGCGCATCGGCGCGCATCTGGATGTTGGACAAGGCCCAGCCCGGTGCTGCGGCAGCGGCGGCGGCGATCGCCAGCTCGGCTTGCTGGGCGTCGGCCTGGGCGTAGTGGCCGATGATGTCGGTCGTGTTCGAGGGATTGATGTTGGCGGACGACGAAGCGCCGTCGACCCAGGCGCCGTTGATATAGTTCTGTTTCATGGAAGCTTTCTACGTGGTTCGCAGGGGATCGCGATGCGTGTTTGTCAAAAAACAAGAGCTTACCATTGCGGGGGGAATGCTGCCGGAGGGAGGCGCTCGATGATGGGCAATTGTGCCGATTGCGGCGTGGTTGGTGGAGACTTGCAACCGAAATCCGCCGTGCACGCCTGCTCCGTCGGTCCTGCCAATGGCAGGGCCGACTGGGGGCTTAATACTTGTAATGCAGCGCCAGGCCCACAGCCCGGTCGTAACGGCGCGTGTCGCGCACCAGCCCCGGGTCCTTGTTGAAATAATCGTGGTACGGCTGGTCCAGCAGATTGTTCCCATCCAGGGTCACGGTCAGCTGCTTGTTGATCCGGTACGACAGCGACCCGTCGAGCGAGCGCAGCGGTGCCACATACAAGTCCAGCTTGTCATTGCCCCGATAGCGTTCCTCCACCATGAACTTCGAGCGCCAGTTGTAGGCCAAACGCGCCGACCACGCCTCCTTCTCGTACAGCCCCACCAGGTTATACGAGGTCTTCGACATCCCCAGGAAGGTCGACTCGCGTCCGTCCGGATTGGTCTGCTTGCCGGTGATGTAGGTGAAGTTCGCCTCCAGCCCCAGCCCGCTCAGCATCCCCGGCAGGAAGTCGTAGAACTGCCGGTAGCTCAACTCGACGCCTTCCAGATTGGCCTTGCTCAGGTTGTAGCGGCGCGTCACATCGTACTCGCGGCCGTTGATGATTTCGCGCGCCGCCTTTTCCACCGAGCGGTCGGTGAACTTGTGCTGGAAAATGGTCCCGGTCAGGGAACCCGTCGGCGCAAAATACCACTCCAGCGCCACGTCGATATTGTCCGACCTGGTCGGCCGCAGATTCGGATTGCCGGCCGCGCCGGTGCCGACGATGCCCGACGAGGTCGGCGTCGCCGCCACCCCTTCGGTCAGCCGCAGCGCAGGATTGTAGTCGGCAAACGCCGGCCGCTCGACCGCGCGGCCACTGATCAGGCGCGCCACCAGGGTCGGCGCCAGGTCCGCGCGCAGCGCCAGGCTCGGCAGCACATCGGTGCGGCTGGTATCGGCCGACACCGGCGCGATCACGCCGGCGATCGACGAATTGCCCTTGAGCGTCTGCTCGGTGCGCACCACGCGCGCGCCCACCACGCCGCTGATCGGCACGCCCATGTGGAAGCCGAACCTGGCTTTCGCGTACAAGGCCGAGGTGCGCTCCACGTCGCTGTAGTACGACAGCGGATTGTCTTCCAGTTGCGCGGGCGAACCGGTCAGGATGGTGCGCACGACGTCGGTATGGTCGAGGATGTAGTTATGGTCGGCCACCACGTAGCGGTTCACGCCATAATTGCCGCCGGTCGGTGCCGACCGCGTCCACAAGCCAGGAAAGCTGCTCGCCGCCACGCCATGTTGCGGACTATTCGCGTACCACATGTCGCGGATGCCGCGCGAGGACGCCTTGCGCTCGGCCAGGCGCACGCCGCCGGCCAGTTCCTTCACAAAACCGAGCACGCCGTTCTCGCTGGCGTCGTAGACCACATCGCCGCGCCAGTCGTTCGAGGTGCCCTGGCGCGCGTTGGCGATGTCGGTGCCGCCGCGAACACGAAAATTGGCGTCGTCCGGGTCTTCCATGTTCGTGCCCGGGAAGTCCAGGTAGCCGCCGCCCGAGCGCACCGCGCCCACGAAGCCGCGCGCCGTGTAATCGAAGTCGAAAATCACGCGCCGCTCCTTGAAGTAGCTGGCGGTGCGCGCCACTTCGGTGGTCAAGCGCAGGGTCGGCGTGGCGTCCCAGCGCGCGCCCACGGCCACCTGTCCGTTGCTCACATCGTGCTGGTAGGCCTGGGTCGACGAGAAGCCTGGCGCGTCCTGGTTCAGGCGCGTGATGGCGTCGAGATTGTTCGTGCCCGGCTTGGTCGTGATGGTCGCGCCGGCGAAGTGCGGCGGGAAACCGAGCATGAAATTGTTCTGGAAGCGGTGATCGATATTCGTGCGGAAGCCTTCCGCGAACACTTCCACGGCCGGACTCGGACGCCATTGCAGCGCAAAATTACCCGCTTCGCGCTTGCGGTCGCCGTTCCCCATGAAGCGGCCGAAGTTCTCGGCGCCGGTCACGCCATTGTCGATCGGGATCGGAAAGCCGGCGAACGCCACTTCATCGTGGTAGCGCCCGCGCTGGTACGACAGGCCGACCAGCGCGCCAATCTCGCCGATACCGGTCTTCCAGCGGTCACTGACCATCGCGCTCAGGTCGGGGTTGTTGGTCTTGGCCTTGTCGCGGTTCTCCACGCGCGCATTCAGCTTGACCTGCTTGCCCTTGAAGTCGAACGGGCGGTTGGTGCGCACGTCGATCACGCCGGCGGTGCCGCCTTCGGGCAGGTCGCCGCCCTGGGTCTTGTAGACGTCGATGCGTTGCAGCATGGAGGCCGGCACATCCGACAGGTACAGGCTGCGGCCGGTGTCGGAAAAAAATTCGCGGCCATTGAGGAGGGCGACCACGCCGCCCAGGCCGCGAATGATCACGGTGCCGGCTTCGCCGCCGCCGCGCGTGACTTGCACGCCAGGGACGCGCTGCAGGATTTCGGCCACGTTCTTGTCGGGGAACTTGCCGATATCGTCGGCGACGATGGAATCGACCACCTGGTCGGCGTTCTTCTTGATCGTCTGCGCGCTTTGCGCCGCCTTGCGCACGCCGCTGACGGTAACGATGGCCGTATCGGCCGGAATGGGAAGGGCTTCCTGGGCGGCGACCGAGACGTGACTGAGCATGCCGGCGCCGAGCAGGGACGCGACCAGGGATTTGAGGACGATGGGACGGGCCGTGCGGGCGCGGCCGCAGGCGGGGGCGGGATGATTCATGGGTCTCCGATGATTGTTATTGAGCTAAATGCTCTTATTTGCCCGAATCATAGGGGACACGCAGAAATTGCTCCAATCATGTTTTTGCCGCTGCCGATACCGATCCTGGTATCGGCGGCACGGATTTCATGTGCTGCTTTACCGGGGTCAGACCCCGGTCAAGCAGCAGCGCCAGCCGGCTAGTCGTCGTTTTGCCAGAACGGGCCATTCTCCACGAACACCACCGTCGTGCGTGGCGGGATGGTGAAGGTGCCGCTGGCGCGCTCGTACGTCGCCGTCCGGGCGAGACGGTCATTGTCCGACTTGCGCTGCACCTTGTGCACGGCTAGCCTGCGGCCCTTGAGTTCAGCGATCGTGATGGTCTTGGCGACCTTGTCGACGTTGAAGAAGCTCGCCACGCTGCCGTATTTCGCGCCCGGATAGCGCCGCCCGTCGATGCTCATCGCGATCAAGCCGGCGATCTGCTGCGGCCCCACGTTATGGAACCTGAGCCGCTCGCTCACATCCCTGGCGCTGCGCAGGCGGAACAGGGTGCTGTCCTTGCGTATTTCCAGCAGGTCGAGGAAGTAATCGCGCGCCGATACAATTGCCGCCGTATCGGGCTTGATCAGCGCATTGGCCAGGATCGGCGACATGAATTCCCAGTTGGCCTTGTTCACGCCGGCCATCGGCAAACCGACGCCGAAGTTATTCGACTGGTATGAAAAGTCGAGACGGTTGAACCAGTCGCCCGCGTTGTAGCTGTCGCGGTCGAGCGACTTCGAACGCAGGATCTCCTGCCCCGCGTGGAAGAACGGCACGCCCTGCGACAGCATGTTGATCGCCGCGCCCAGGTTCTGCACGCGCACGCGCTCGGCCAGGCTGGTCGCCTGCGGCAGCTTGAAGGCGTTCAGGTCGAACAGGGTCTGGTTGTCATGCGCTTCGACGTAGTTGATGGTCTCGGCCGGACTGGCCGCAAACCCGGCCTTCTGCCCGAAATAATCGATCTCCGCATTCTTGCGCACGACGCCCGTGCGGTCGGTGAAGCTGTAGTCGCGCAGGGTGCCCGACAAGCCCACCTTGATCAAGTCGCCCAGGCGCAGCAGGTCGTCCTTGGTTTGGGTGCTGGCCGCATTCGGGTCATAAAAAGCGCCATTGATGAAGCCCTGCTGGCTGATCAGGTCCGCCCCGCCGTCGCAGCAGCCGCCGCCCCGCACGGCATCGCGCAGGCGGTCGTTGAACGAGCCGATACCGCTGCCGAACATATTGGCCTGGCGCGCCTGCACGAAGCGGGCGTCGTTGCCGACCACGCCGAAGTTCCAGGCTTCGCCATACAGGTAGATATCGCGCTGGGCGGCGCGCTCGACTGTCGCTTTCAGTTTTGTGAGGACCGACAGCGGCGCCATGCCCATGATGTCGAAGCGGAAGCTGTCGACCTTGTAGTCGGTGGCCCAGGTGACGACGGAGTCGGTCATCAGCTTGGCCATCATCGCGTTTTCGGCGGCGGTGTCGGCGCAGCAGCTGTCGTTGATGATGGCGCCGCTCGGGTTGAGGCGATAGTAATAGGCCGGCACGATCTTGTCGAGCACCGACAGCGGGCCTTGCTGCGAGCCGCTGGTGTGGTTGTAGACCACGTCCATCGTCACGCGCAAGCCTTGTTCGTGCAGCGACTTGACCATCGCGCGGAACTCGCGCACGCGCACCGCGCCGTCATTGGCATCGGTCGCGAAGCTGCCATCGGGCGCGCTGTAATGGACCGGATCGTAGCCCCAGTTGAAGCAGTCGCTGTCGCCGGCGGCCGCCACGGCGGCTTGCTGCGCCTCCGAATTGGACGCCGCGGCCGGAATGACGGGCGTGGCGCAGCCGGTTTCATTGACGCTGGCGATGTCGAAACTTGGCAGCAGGTGGATGTGGCTCATGCCGGCGCGCTGCAATGCGCGCAGGTGGCGCATGCCGTTCGAGTGCACGTCGGTGAAGGCGAGGAATTTGCCGCGATGGCTGGCCGGCACCGTCATGTCGCCGGCGCTGAAATCGCGCACCTGCAGTTCGTACAGGGAGATATCGGTCGGATGCTCCAGGCGTGGAATCGGATGATAATCCCAGCCGGCTGGCTTGAGCGTGGCGCTGTCGAGGTTCGCGACGAAGCTGCGCTGGCCGTTGGCGTTCAGGCTCAATGAGTAGGGATCGGTGACCACGTTGCTCACCACCGTGTTATTGGCCCAGCGCGACAGCACATTGACCGTGTAGGTGTAGTAGGCGCGGTTGGTCCAGGCGGCGTTGGGGGCCGTGTAGTGCCACACGCCGCTGGCGGCGTCGCGCGTCATCGGCACGCTGCTGGCGCTGGCCGTGCCGGCGTTCGCGTACACATTGAGCGCGACCGACTTGGCGGTCGGCGCCCACACGCGGAAGGTCGGCACGCCGGCGCGGTTGAAGGTGGCGCCGAGCGCGCTGTTGGCGGCGGCCGGGGCGAACAGGGCGTCCAGCAGGCCGCTCGTTTGCAGGGACGTGAGCTGTACCAGCTTGCCCGCCGCGTCGAACTGGGCGATGGCGAACTGGCCGCTGACTTTGGCGGCCAGGCCGGCCACGTCGGCGGCGGATAGCGTCAACGCGGTGGACCCGGCCAGGTGCGGATACTTCGTTTGCAGCGCCGGCGTCAGGGCACCGGCCACGCGCAGCGCGATGCTGCCATCGGCGCCGGTAACGCCGCCCGGTGCGGAACCCAAGCCGCCGTTGGCCGCGTAAAACAGCTTGTAGCTGCCACCGGCCGGCGTGCCCGGCCACACCACGGTATCGGGCGAGAGCCAGTGCGCGGCGGCGTTGGCCAGGTTGCCGAAGCTGATTGCCGGGGCGCTGGCGTAGACCTTGCAGTCGCCTTCGAGCAGCCAGACTTCCTGGCCGCGGGTGGCGATGTCCGCCGCAAAATCGCCGGCCTGGTCGCTGGCGCAGTTCTTGTTGCCGCTGCCGTCAGTGAGCAGGAAGTCGATTTTGGTCTTGGTGGCGTCGACCGGAATGTCGACATAGCCGCCGTAGCTGTCGCTGGCGGCCAGCATGAAGCGGTCCTTGATCCATTCCACGCTGGGCTTGGCCGGGCCGGACCAGGAATACACGCCCCACTGGGCTTCGTCGCGCTGGGCGCGCCGGTAGTGCATGCGGAGGGTGCCGGGTGCCACGGTAGCCACCGCGACCGATGCGCGCTGGACCGACTCCGACATCATTGTCGGGGTTTCGGGGGCGCTGGTGGAATCGGAACCGCCGCAGGCGGCCAGCAGGCTGGCGCACAAGCTCGCGCTGAGCAGGCGCTGATATGGCGATGTGAGGCGTGAAGTAATACTACCTAGAGAATGCATGTGCAACTCCTGAAGAGGGGGGATGTGCAGCGGCGCCCTTGTCCTTGATACGTCGTTTTTGTGATGCCGCTGGCGATAGGCTGAAAGCCTGTGTAATATTACTACATATCTTTTCAGGAGTTATAAGAAAATCAAGGCGAACGCCGGCCGCCGCCGCTGGTGAGGGCGGGACGGGATGGCTGTTTTGTAAGGATGGAAGGGCGGGGCGGGAGGTAATTGTGCTACGAACAGCTCAGGGCAGGGCCCAGATCCAGCGCACGATGTGGAAGAAGACCGGGGCGGCGAAACCGAGCGAGTCGAGGCGGTCCATGTAGCCGCCGTGGCCGGCGATGCCCGTGCCCCAGTCCTTGGCCCCGAGCGAGCGCTTCACGCCCGACATGACCAGGCCGCCCATGACGCCGCCGATGACGATCAGCGCGGCCATGCCGGCCGCCTGCAGGGGCGTGAACGGCGTGACGAAGGCCAGCAGCGCGCCGATCCCCATCGTCGCCAGGCCGCCGCCGATCAAGCCTTCCCAGGTCTTGTTCGGGCTTAGCTTGGGCACCAGCTTGTGCTTGCCGAACAGCTTGCCGAAGACGTACTGCAGCACATCGCTGATCTGCACGATGAAGACGAAGAAGAACAGCAACTGGGCGTTGTGGCCTTTGAAGCTCGGGATGTCGAGCATCAGCAGCGCTGGCGCGTGGCTGACGCCGTACACGCAGATCATCACCGCGAACACGATGCGCGCATTACGCGACAGGAAGTCCTCGGTATCCTGGCTGATCGCGCTGGCGGCCGAGATCAGGAAGAAGATATACACCGGGATCATGATCGCGAACAAGCCGTACCACTGGGTCCACAGCAGCCAGTACTGGGCGGGTAGCGCGATGAAAAAGGCGATGAACAGCGGCCAGTAATCGCTCTTGCGGGTCGGCGTGAGGGTGAGGAATTCGCGCAGCGCCATCAGCGAGGCGAAGCCGAACACCACGATCGTCACATTGCGGCCCAGGACCAGCGCCGAAAACAGCACGCCGGCCATGATCCACCAGGCGTTGATGCGGGCGTTCAGGTTGACGATGGTGGCGCTGCCGGGATTCCTGAGCCGCAGCACGAAGCCGATGCTGGAGGCGACCACCAGGATCGCCAGCAGGATCTGGCCGGTCAGTATGAATTGGGGAGTCATCGGGGGCGTCTCAGAAAGTATCGGCCAGGTCGCACACGGCCTGGTGCATGCGGGCGAGGAAGGCGTCCTTGTCCTCGCCGCGGTCGTTGAACAGCGGCGCGCCGAAGTGCGAGCGGCACAGCAGCGGCAGCGGCAGCGGGGCGCCCTTGGGCAGCGCGCGGTGCAGGTTTTGCTGGTACACCGGCACCAGGGCCAGGGTCGGCCGATCCTTGCTCAAGTGGTATAGCCCGGATTTGAACTCGCCCGGCAAGGTCGCATCCTTGCGCGTGCCCTCGGGGAACACGATCAGCGAATCCTGCTGGTCGAGCGCCTGGGACAGCGGCACCAATGCGTCGGCGCCGCCCTTGGCGCGGTCGACCAGCACCACATTGAGCAAGCGGTGCGCGATGTAGCGGCGCAGCGCCGTCTTGTCCCAGTAATCGGCCCCGGCAACCGGGCGCGTGCGGTCGCGCATGGCCGGCGGGATGGCGGCCAGCAGGCCGGTGGTATCCAGATGGCTGGTGTGATTGGCGAAAAACACGCAGGGATGAACTGGCGCCACATCGTAAAAGGCGGCGCCGCCCACGATCAGTCGCTGCAGGCCGAGCAAGGCGTCGCGCTGCATGCGGAAGAAGGGGCTCACTGCCTGGCTTTCTGTTCGAGCTGGCGGCACAGGGCCAGCGTGCGGGTCACGCAGGTGACCAGGCTCAACAGGGCGATGATGGCCATCGCCACGCCCATGGTCGGGTAGCCGAGCGGAAGCACCGGCACGGCAGCGGCGGCCAGGCAAGCCACGGTGAGGACGGCCATCCGGTGCTGCTTGGCCATGGGGCCGCGGAAATCGTGGCCGAGGCCGCAGGAAGCGCCGTACACGCGCACGTACGCGGTCAGGGCGGCGGCCAGGGCTGCCAGCCAGCCGAGCACGGGATCGCCGGCCGCATAGCCGGCGGCCACCAGCAGCAGGGAATCGGCGATACGGTCGGGGAATTCGTTGAACACGGGGCCGAGCGGCGTGGCCTTGTTGTACTCGACCGCCACCATGCCATCGAACAGATTGCACAAGAGGCGGCCCTGGATGCAGAGCGCGGCGGCGACCAGGAACGGGGCGGCGTGCTGCATGAAGAGTCCGCCGCGGATGAGTGCGGCGGCGCCGAGGGCGGCAAAGACGATGCTGAGAACGGAAATCTGATTCGGGCTGATGCCTTTGCCGGCCAGCCATCGTGCAATCCGCCGTGCCCAACCGGCATCGCGGACGGTAATGGGCCTGCGGTCCGATTCATCGTGTTGCGTCATAGCATCTATTATTGGTAGTAAAGGCGCCCCAGTGTAGTTGTTATTTAACTGTCTATCAACGTTAATATTTTTGCTTTGTGCAATTCATGCACAACCGGGGTCTGACCTCTGATTAGCTTCTGATTAGCAATTAATTGCACTGTTGCATCAAATTACATCAAGACACCAATCGGGGTCTGACCTCTAATTAGCAATTAATTCCAATAGACATAACCGGACATAACCGGGGTCTGACCTCTGATTAGCAATTAATTGCACTGTTGCATCAAATTACATCAAGACACCAACCGGGGTCTGACCTCTAATTAGCAATTAATTCCAATGCTGCATCAAATCACATCAAATTAGGCGGATGTGTCGTTGATCTGGTTAATCGGGAGGCCGCCCAGAGCGGCGAGGTTCGCTGCGTAAGAATTTATCCGCGCTGGGCCAGTTGCTCGTTTGAAATAATTTCTAATCAGAGGTCAGACCCCGGTTGTAGGAAGTTACCCTTGGATTTTGCGGGTTTTCTGACTCTGATTGAGCAATTATTTCTAATCAGAGGTCAGACCCCGGTTGGGTATAATCAGAGGTCAGACCCCGGTTGGGTAATTGTGATTGGCGGTTAGCCTTGGGCGATGCGGCCGGCGATGTGGGCCAGCGCTTCGTCGACCTGGTCGATCAGGATCAGGCACAGGTCGCCTTCGCCGAGACGCGCCAGCGCCGTGTCGATCGCGACGAACTCGCCGTTGATTTCGTCCACGTGCGTGGTGCGCACGGCGCCCGTCAGGCCCTGGCGCAGCAGCGCAACGACTTCGCCGTCGGCACGCCCGCGCTGGCACTGGTCCTGGTACAGCAGCACCTCGTCGAACGCGGCGCCGAGAATCTCGGTCTGCTGGCGGATGTCTTCGTCGCGCCGGTCGCCGGCGCCGCTGATCACCACCGAGCGCCGCTTGGCCGGCATGCTTTCCACCGCGCCGACCAGCGCCAGGATGGCGTCCGGGTTGTGGCCGTAGTCGGCAATCACGGTGGCGCCACGGTAGCTGAAGACGTTGAAGCGCCCCGGCGCGTTGTCGCTTTCGTTGGCGAACGATGTGAGCCCGGCGCGGATGTCGTCCCACGCCGTGCCGACCGCCCATGCCGCCGCCACCGAGGCCATCACGTTATCGACCTGGAAGCCGATGCTGCCGCCGCGCGTGATCGGCACGTCGGCCAGCGCGATGCGGTGCTCTTGCTTGCCTTGCGCGGCAACCAGCATGCCGCCGTCCACGTAGACCACGCGCTGCCCTTGGGCGCGGTGGGTCGACATGACCGGATGCCCGCTGTCGGCCGTGAAGAAGGTGACGCTGCCACGGCAATTGTTGGCCATGCCGACCACCACCGGGTCGTTGGCGTTCAACACCGCCACGCCGCCGTCGGCGACGTTCTGCACGATCACGCGCTTGAGCACCGCCAGGTCTTCGACCGTGGTGATGTAGTTCAGGCCCAGATGGTCGCCGGCGCCGATGTTGGTGACCACGGCCACCTGGCAGCGGTCGAACGCGAGCCCTTCGCGCAGCATGCCGCCACGCGCGGTCTCGAACACGGCGGCATCCACGTCGGGATGGAGCAGCACGTTGCGCGCGCTGCGCGGGCCGCTGCAGTCGCCGCTGTCGATGCGCCGGCCTTCGATGTACACGCCGTCGGTGTTGGTCATGCCGGTGCGCAGGCCGCCGGCCGTGAGCAGGTGGGCGATCAGGCGCACCGTGGTGGTCTTGCCGTTGGTGCCGGTGACGGCCACCACGGGAATGCGGCCGTCGTCGCCATCGGCGAACAGGGACGAGATGATCGCTTCGCCCACCGGACGGCCTTTGCCGAACGAGGGCGAGAGGTGCATGCGCAGCCCGGGGGCGGCGTTGACTTCGACGATGCCGCCGTTCTGTTCTTCGATCGGTTTGAGCACGCTGTCGCACACCAGGTCGACGCCGCAGATGTCCAGGCCCACCATGTGGGCGGCGGCAATCGCGCGCGCGGCCACTTCGGGATGGACGTCGTCGGTGACGTCGCTGGCGGCGCCGCCGGTCGAGAGGTTGGCGTTGTTGCGCAGGATGACGCGCTGGCCCTTGGGCGCCACCGATTCGGCCACCAGCCCTTGCTTGGCCAGGCTGGCCAGCGCGATGTCGTCGAAGCGGATCTTGGTCAGCGAGGTCGAATGCCCATTCCCGCGGCGCGGGTCGAGGTTGACCTGGTCGACCAGTTCGCGCACGCTGTGCTTGCCGTCGCCAACGACGATCGGCGGGTCGCGCCGCGCGGCCGCAATCAGCTTGTTGCCGATGACGAGCAGGCGGAAATCGTGGCCGGGCAGGTAGCGCTCGACCAGGATATCGTCGCGGAATTCAGCGGCGGCGTGGTAGCCGGCCACCAGCTGTTCGCGGGTGGTGACGTTGACCGTCACGCCCTTGCCCTGGTTGCCGTCCTTCGGCTTGATCACCACCGGCAGGCCGATTTCCAGCGCGGCGGCCCAGGCGTCGTCCGGGTCGGCGGCCACGCGGCCCAGCGGCACCGGCACGCCGGCCGCGTGCAGCAGTTTCTTGGTCAGTTCCTTGTCTTGCGCGATCGATTCGGCAATCGCGCCGGTGCTGTCGATTTCGGCGGCCTGGATCTTGCGCTGACGGCTGCCCCAGCCGAACATGACCAGGCTGCCATCGGTCAGGCGCCGGAACGGGATATTGCGGGCCACCGCGGCTTGCACGATGGCGCCGGTGCTCGGGCCCAGGCGCACGTCTTCATCGAGGTCGCGCAGTTGCAGCAGGGCGGCACCGAGGTCGAACGGGGTATCATCGGCAGCGGCGGCGCACAGTTGCGCGGCCAGGTTCATGGCGAGGCGGCCGACCGCTTCTTCGGAGTACTCGACCACGACCTGGTAGATGCCCTTTTCGGGCGTGGCGGTGGTGCGGCTGAAGGTGACCGGGCAGCCGGCTTGCGCCTGCAGCGACAGCGCCGCCAGTTCCAGCACCTGGGCCATGGCGATGGGGTCGTAGTGGCCGAGCGTTTGCAGCGAACTCATTTGCGGGAACAGCGCGCGCAGGCGCTTTTCGAAGCCGGGCAGGGCGTCGATATCCTGTTCGCCACTGGTGCAGGCAACGATCGCTTCGATCGAGGTGTGGTGGCTCCAGAGGTTGGGACCACGCAGGGCCCGTACGCGAGATACTTCCATAAACCGTTTCATCCTAAGTGTTGCGCTGGTGCGTCGCTGCGCCCTCGGGCGTTGACACTGCCGGCAGCCAGGCCGTTTCCGGCCGGGCGCTGTTTTGTTAAAGTTTGGCTTTTTTGGCTGTGTTGTTCGCCGCCGTGTCGAAGGTGCGCAGGCCGGCGCCGATCAGGGCCGCCGGTACGTCGAGCGCCCAGGCCGCCGCCACCGCCGCCAGCACCGTGTCGGGATACTTCGCGGTGCCCGGCTTGAGCGTGGACATCTGGAACAGCACCGTTTCCTGGGCGCCGTCGCCAAGCACCACGTCCTGGCCGCGCATGAAGACCGCGCGTTCGCCGGCGGCGCGGTGCGCCACGATCACGGGCAGTGCGGGGTCGAGCGCGTAGAAGATCACGCGCCCGTCGCACAGTTCGGCCAGCGCCGCCACGCGTTCGTCGGCGCCGTTGAGCACCGCCGCGCCGTCGGGCAGGATCACGTCGACCTGGGTGCGCAGCACGTTGGCCATGCCGTCGGCATCATGGATGTGGAATTCGGTCAGCGCTTCCTGGCCATCCATGTCGGTCACCACGCCCACCATGCATTTGTCGTAGGCCAGGCCTTCGGCCAGGATGGTGTGCGCATTGCTTTCAAAAACAGCCGCTTCGACGGTGCGGTTGATCAGCAGGCGCTGGCCGGCCTCGAAGGTCATGGCGTCGTCGCCGGTGACCTGGCGCTGGTCGAGGAACAGGCCCTGGCCGCTGGCCACGCCGGTGTGTTTGCCGGTCAGGTGCACCAGGCAGCCGATCAGGCGCGCAATCAGGCTGGTGCCCCTGGTGCCGGTCACGCCGATCAGCGGAATGCGCCCGCTCTCGCCCTCGGCGAACAGGTGCTCGATGATGGCCGTGCCGACCGGGCGCGCTTCGCCCTGGCCGGGTTTGAGGTGGGCCAAGAGGCCCGGACTGGCATTGACTTCGATGATGGCGCCGCGCTGGGTGTCGAGCGGGCGGGTGATGTCTTCGGCCACCAGGTCGATGCCGGCGATGTCCAGGCCGACGATGCGCGCGGCCAGTGCGGCGGCGTGGGCGATCGAGGGATGCACCTGGTCGGTGACGTCGATGGCGACGTTGCCGTTTGGCTGGATCAATACTTTTTGCCCGGCCAGCGGGACCGAGTGCGCGCTCATGCCCTGGCGTTCGAGTTCGAGGATGATTTCGGCGGAGATGTCGGGCGCGATGAGGTTGAGCGGCGAATCTTCGCCAACGCCGCGGCGCGGGTCGATGTTGATCTGGCTGTCGACCAGGGCGATGATGTCGCCCACGCCGTCGCCGGTGACCCACAGCGATTCGCCCTTGGCGGCAGCGACCATGCGCGTGCCGACCACCAGCAGGCGGTGTTCGTCGCCGGGGATGAAGCGCTCGACGATCACGCTGGCGCTTTCGCCCTTGCGCGCGGCCAGGTGGTAGGCTTTTTCAACGTCGGCCTGGGTCATCAGGTTGAGCGAGACGCCGCGCCCGTGGTTGCCGTCGTAGGGCTTGAGCACCACCGGCAGGCCGATGTCCTGCGCTTCTTCCCAGGCTTGCGCGGCGCTGCGTACCAGGCTGCCCTCGGGCACCGGCACGCCGCACGATTGCAGCAGGGTCTTGGTCAGGTCCTTGTCGCTGGCGATGCTTTCGGCAATCGCGCTGGTGCGGTCGGTTTCGGCGGTCCAGATGCGGCGCTGGGCGGCGCCATGGCCGAGCTGTACCAGGTTGCCGTCGGTCAGGCGAATGAAGGGGATCTTGCGCTCGGTGGCCGCTTCGACGATGTGGGCCGTGCTGGGCCCCAGGCACTGGCGGTCGACGATGTCCTTGAGGGTGGCGACGGCGGCGTCCAGGTCGAACGCGGTGTCGTCGATGGCGGCCATCAGGAGGGCGCGCCCGGTGTCGAGCGCGGCCAGGCCAACTTGTTCCTGGCGCGTGCGGAAGGCCATCTTGTACACGCCAGGCTGGCCGGTGGAGCGCGTCTTGCCGAAGCCGGTGCGCATGCCGGCCAGGTTTTGCAGTTCGAGAACGACATGTTCGAGGATGTGGCCGGACCAGGTGCCTTCGCGCAGGCGTTCCAAAAAGCCGCCGCGCTCGCCCACGCCGCAGCGGTGCTCGACCAGGCCGGGCAGCCAGGCGGTCAGGCGTTCGTACAATCCGGGCAGCAGGTTCGATGGAAAATCTTCGAGCGCGCCGATATCCAGCCACGCCTCGATGACCGGGCGATAGGTCCAGATGTTGGGTCCGCGCAGGTGACTTACCCGCAGAACACTGATTTCTTTCTTCTTTGTCATGTCGTTATTTCTTGATAACAGGCTTGGCGTTGTTCACGCCCCAAGACCTTGTAAGGCTTTTCAAAGCGCATCATGTTGTATACTTGCTAGAGACGAAGCTTACCGTGCTGAACCGATTTCTGCCAGTCTGGATTCCCGAACGCGTCGCGCGGGCCTGCCCCGCAGCGCTCCGGTACGGCATCTCCGGGAACCTTCCTGATTGCTCCCACATTGAACAATTTCCGCCCGTAAATTCGTGGCCCAGAGCCGGAACCGCACTACGATGACTATAGATCCATCTGTTTCTCCTATGACGACGCCCTCCGGGCCGCTTTCCCTGCCTGGACACTGGCAGGCTGACGTCGCCAAAATACTTGCACCTGGGGAAAACGTTTTAAGTGGCGTCGAGGTTGACCTCGATGACAAATTGCGCTTCAAAAAAGGCTTGGTGCTGGTCACCAGCCACCGCCTGCTGGCGCGCGCGCCGGGCGAAACCGCGTGGCGCGAGTGGGCTTTCCGGCCCGGATTGTCGCTCACGCACCACGATCATGCCGGCGTCGGCCATCTGCAATTGTTTGACGAACAAGGTTTGCTGAGCTCCTGGCGCTTCACCCTGGGGCAGAACTTGCACGCCATCCGCGTGCTCGACCATTTCAGCGAGCAGCGCGACAGTTTCCTGAGCGGCTTGCCGGTGCAAATGGCCGAACAGAATGTGTGCCCGAGCTGCAAGGCGCCGCTCGAACCGGGCCAGGATGAATGTCCGATCTGCACCAAGGTGCTGTACACGCCGCCGTCGACCTGGACCCTGTTCCGCCTGTGGCGCTTCGCCAAGCCGTACAGCGGGCAGCTGGGGCTGGGCTTTTTCCTGATGCTGGCCAGCACGGCGGCGCACATGATACCGCCGTATCTGACCATGCCGCTGATGGATAACGTGCTGATCCCGTTCCAGAACGGGCAGCCGGTCGACCAGCAACTGGTGTGGATGTACATGGCCGGCCTGTTCGGCTCGGCCGTGCTGGCTTACCTGCTGGGCTGGGGCAAGACCTATGTGCTGGCGCTGGTGTCGGAACGGATGGGCGCCGACCTGCGCTCGGCCACCTACGAACATTTGATGAAGCTGTCGCTGGAGTATTTCGGCGGCAAGCGCACGGGCGACCTGATGTCGCGCATCGGCAGCGGCAGCGACCGCATCTGCGTGTTTTTATCCCTGCACCTGCTCGACTTCGCGTCCGACGTGCTGATGATTATCATGACCGGCGTGATCCTGTGCTCGATCAATCCGATGCTGGCCGTGATTACGCTGGTGCCGCTGCCGTTTATCGCCTGGATGATCCATATCGTGCGCGACCGCCTGCGTACCGGCTTCGAGAAAATCGACCGGGTCTGGGGCGAAGTGACCAATGTGCTGGCCGATACCATTCCCGGCGTGCGCGTGGTGAAAGCCTTCGCCCAGGAACAGCGCGAAGCGACCCGGTTCCGCGACGCGAATAAACATAACCTGGCCGTCAACGATAAACTCAACCGGGTCTGGTCGCTGTTTTCGCCGACCGTGTCGTTCCTGACCGAACTCGGTTTGCTGGTGGTGTGGGTATTCGGCATCTGGCTGGTATCGAACAAAAATATCACGGTCGGCGTGCTGACCTTGTTCATTACCTACAGCAGCCGGTTTTATGGCCGTCTCGATTCGATGAGCCGGATTGTGTCGGTGACGCAGAAATCGGCCTCCGCCGCCAAGCGGATTTTCGATATCCTGGACCATGTGTCGAGCGTTCCGGAGCCAGGCAATCCGGTCAAGCTCGACAAGATCGAAGGGCGCATCGATTTGCGCGAAGTGGGTTTTCGTTACGGCAACCGCGCGGTCAACCGCGGCATTTCGCTCAATATCAAGGCGGGCGAATTCGTCGGCCTGGTGGGGCATAGCGGATCGGGCAAGAGTACCCTGGTCAATCTGATCTGCCGCTTCTACGACGTGTCGGAAGGGGCGATTCTGCTCGATGGCGTCGATATCCGTTCGTTTGCGGTGTCCGATTACCGGAAAAATATCGGGCTGGTGCTGCAGGAGCCGTTCCTGTTCTTCGGCACCATCGCTGAAAATATCGCGTACGGCAAGCCGCATGCGACGCGCGAGGAAATCATCGCCTCGGCGCGCGCGGCGCACGCGCACGAATTCATCCTGCGCCTGCCGCAGGGCTACGATTCGATGGTCGGCGAGCGCGGGCAGGGCTTGTCGGGCGGCGAACGCCAGCGCATTTCGATCGCGCGCGCGCTGCTGATCGATCCGCGCATCCTGATCATGGATGAAGCGACGTCCTCGGTCGATTCGGAAACCGAAAAGGAAATCCAGAAAGCGCTCGATAACCTGGTGCAGGGCCGCACCACGATCGCCATCGCGCACCGCCTGTCGACCTTGCACCGGGCCGACCGCCTGGTGGTGCTGGACCGGGGCGTGGTGATGGAAGAGGGCAGCCATGACGAATTGATGGCGCGCGAAGGCGCCTATTTCCGTCTGTACGAGGCGCAGGCGCGCAACGTCGATACGGATATGGACGACAAGGATGGGGATTAAGACATGGCAAGCGCAGCAAGCTCGATATTTACATTAAGCCGCGACAGCTTCGGCAAGCTGACACTGACGGCGGAAGACGGCGAAGTGCATTACGGCGTGGCGCCGGTGCGGGCATTCCCGATCCAGGCGCCGGAGCAGGGCATTTCGATGGTGCTATCGAACGGCAAGGAAGTCGGCTGGATCGACGATTTGGGGGCATTGCCAGCGGCGATCCGCGACTTGGTGCAAGATGAACTCGATGGGCGCGAATTCATGCCGGTGATTCACCATATTGTCAGTGTCAGCAGTTTTGCCACGCCATGCACATGGGAAGTCAAGACCGACCGGGGCGATACCGCGTTTACGCTCAAGGGCGAAGAAGATATTCGCCGGATCGGCGACGCGTCGCTGCTGGTGGCCGATAACCATGGGATCCAGTTCCTGATCCGCGATATGTTCACCATCGACAAGCACAGCCGGAAGATTCTCGACCGGTTTTTATGATGGCGTTTTGATGGAGATTGCATGCATTATTTGTTATGTTACGACCTGGCCCCGGATTATCTCGAACGTCGCGGCCAATACCGCGACGAGCACCTGAAACTGGCATGGGAAGCGCAGGAGCGCGGTGAAGTGATCATGGGCGGCGCGTTTTCCGATCCGGCCGATATGTCGGTGCTGATGTTCCAGGGCGATTCGCCGGCGGTGGCCGAGCAGTTTGCCAAGGCCGATCCTTATCTGATCCACGGCGTGGCGACCGGTTACAAGATCCGGCAGTGGAACACCGTGGTCGGCAAGGATGCCTTTGCGCCGGTGCGCCCGGAATAAAAAGCGTTAGCCTCAAGTTCGTCGTTCCTGCATTGGCAGCAACGACTCCCCGCGCCACGGCGGCACTCGGCGCGGATCCATGGTCGTTTGAATTCACCCCCACACTCATGCGCGCCTTCCACGCCGTCATCCTCCTCGTCCTCTCTGCCTTTCACGCCGCGGTCCTCGCCGCCGACCCTCCCCAGCGCCCCAAAATCGGCCTGGTGCTCTCCGGCGGCGGTGCGCGCGGCGTGGCCCATATCGGCGTGCTCAAGGTGCTGGAAGACATGCGCATCCCGGTCGACTACGTGGTCGGCACCAGCATGGGATCGATCGTGGCCGGCGCCTACGCCATGGGCAACCGTCCGGACGCGCTGGAAAAACGCATCGCCGCCGTCGAATGGGACAAGGTCCTCACCGACAGCCCGCCGCGCGGGGAACGCTCCACCTACGCCAAGGCGACCGAACGCAAGAACATCGTCAGCGGCGAGATCGGCTTTTCCGACGCCGAAATGCGCCTGCCGCGCGGCTTGAATTACGGCCAGCAGATCGAATTCTTTTTTAATACGCTGGCCGCCAAGACGGGCGATGTCACGCATTTCGACGAACTCGATATTCCTTTTCGCGCCATCGCCACCGACATCGAAACCGGCAAGATGGTCGTGCTCGAACGCGGCGGCATTGCGCGCGCGATGCGGGCCAGCATGTCGGTGCCGGGCGTGTTCGCCCCGGTTGACATCGACAACCGCGCGCTGCTCGACGGCGGGCTGGTACGCAACCTGCCGGTCGACGTGGTGCGCGCGATGGGCGCCGATATCGTCATCGCCGTCAATCTCGGCACGCCGCTGCTCAAGCGCGACAAGATCGTGTCGGCCTTCGGCGTGGGCCAGCAAATGCTCAATATCCTCACCGAACAGAATGTCGAGGCCTCGCTGCGCGAATTGACGCCGCGCGACGTATTGATCCTGCCGCAGTTGGGCGACTTCAGCGCGGCCGACTTTGAAAACTCCGCCAAGACCATCGACATGGGCGCGGCCGCCGCGTGCGTGGCGGCGGAGCGCCTGGCGCCGCTGGCCTTGTCCGAAGCCGACTTCAAGGCGCACCTGGCCGCGCGCGCGGCGCGCCATCCGGCCGCGCTCAAGGTCAATTCGGTGCGCATCGATACCAAGCAGCTGAAAAATGTCAGCGCCAATTTCATCAACCGCAAATTTTCGATCAAGCCGGGCCAGGCATTCAGCACGGCGGAACTGCACGCGAATATGAACAGCCTGTATTCGACGGGCGACTTCGAAAACGTCACCCACCGTTTCGAGAATGGCCCGGACGGGCGCACGCTGGTGATCGAACCGGTCGAAAAGGAATGGGGTCCGAATTACCTGCAAGCCGGCGTGCGCTTGTCGACCGACCTGGCCGGCGAAAGCGACTTTACGATCCTGCTGGCGCACCGTGGCAAATGGCTGACGCGCTCCGGGCTGGAATGGCGCAATACCGTCTCGCTGGGCCAGGTTAATTCCTTCACCTCGCAGCTGTATCAGCCGCTGGGCGGCGCAAGCCGCTGGTACGTGGCGCCCACGGTGCGCTTTTCGCAAAACAAGGATAACTTGATCATCAACGACAAGGCGGTGGCGACGTACAGCGCGAAACAGGCATCCATCGGGATCGACCTGGTCAATCACGTGGATGACGACAGCACCTTCAAGGTGGGGCTGGAACGCGGTACCGAACGGGCCGATCCGAGCATCGGCGTGGCGCAGCTGGCCACCGCGAAAAGCCAGATCGGCGTGATCAAGTTCGAATACGTGCAGGACCGGCTGGACGATTGGGTGTTTCCATCGACCGGCAATTACAGCGTCGTGAATGCGCGGATTGCCCCGACCTCGGTCGGCGCCACGGTCGAATACAAGCGCCTCGAAGCGGGCCACGAAATGGCCTGGAACCGGGGTTCGCACAGGTTCAGCGTGGCCGGACGCGCCGGCCATCTGTGGGGCGACGAATTGCCGCTGATGGAGCTGTTTTCGCTGGGCGGATTCCTGAACCTGTCCGGTTACCAGGCGCGCCAGCTCCTCGGCGGCGATTACCTGTTCGGGCGCGGCGTGTACACGCTCAAGACCACCTTGCTGGGTACACGCAATGTGTACCTGGGTGGTTCGGTCGAACTGGGCAAGATGACGCGCCGCTTGAATGGCGACCAGATGGAACGCGCCCAGTTTGCCGGCTCGGTGTTCGGCGCGGTCAATACCGCCCTTGGGCCATTCACCGTAGCGGTTGGCGTTGGCGAACGCGGCAACCAGACGTTTTATCTGTTCTTCGGCAAGCCATAAAGGAGCGCTGTCCCGAACCTCAACGGCGAAGGCGTGCTTCGCCGACGATGTAAGGCAGCAGGCGCGCGATATTGCGGGCGTCGTCGATGCCGCGATGGTGCGCGCCGGCGAAGGTCATGCCGGCCATCCGGATGGCTTCGCCCAGCCCCGGCTTTTTTGACAGTTTCTGGCGTTCCGCCATCATGCGCTTGACGTTCGCATGGGACCCGCTGATCGGATAGGGCACATTGTGGAATGCGCAGTCCTGGCGCAGCTGTTTCAGGTCGTAGTCGCCCCAGGAACAGAAAAGGAAGTCGCTGTATTGATACAGCCAGGTTTTGAAGTGGCCGATCGCTTCCTCGAACCGCGGCGCACTGTCGACGTCTTTTTGCCCGATCGAGGTGAGCGTGGTGCAGAACGGCGTGAGCTGCGGATGGCGCAGCGGGCGGATGAAGCTCTGGAACTCGTCGACCACGGCGAGGCTGGCGCCGTCGACCATCACGGCGCCAATTTCAATGATTTCCATATGGTCGCGCGCCACCGTGCCCTTGTCGCAGCAGGTGGCTTCAAAGTCGATGACGAGATAACGGTTGGCTTGCATGTCAGTGAATTTCCCATGTGTGTTCAGGGCGCTACTATAATCAATGAATGAAAGCACACGACATTTCACTGATGTTGGCCGATATTGCGATGGTCGGGCAGATCGAGTACGCCCTGCTCGAATGCGAGGAAGACCTGAGCGAGGAAGAAATCGGCGTGCGTTTTTGGCGTATTGGCGATATTCTGCTGGCCAACGCGCGTATCCACGATCTGGATGAAGATTTGATGAATCTTCTGTGCTTGTCGCGCTGCGTCGCATGCGAGTTGCTGTGCGAGCCCATGCGCACGAGGCATTTTCATGGGAAATGCTGGGAGTTCAAGCCTCCCTATACCAGGCATCATGGTAACAATGACGGCAGCAGCGACGTCCGGCCCGTTGAAACGCAGAAGGTCGGTATGGTGATGAACCTGCTTTATTTCCTTCGCTATGATCCGGTGTTCGTGCCCGGCATCAAAGTCCTGCGAGCCTATCACCTGCGGCATGATTTGTGGACCGCGGCCGATGTGATCTGGCGCGAATGATGGGAGCCGTAGCCCCCATCCCGCGTGCCGCTATTTTGCCGATGCGATCCAGCGATCCACGCGCGCTTCGAGCAAGGGCAGCGGCAGGGTACCGTCACCGATCACCACTTCATGAAACTTGGGCAGGCTGAATTTGTCGCCCATCGCCTTGCGCGCGCGTTCGCGCAATGCCAGGATTTTCAGCGCGCCGATCTTGTAGCTCAGCGCCTGCGCCGGCCACACCATATAGCGCTCGATCTGGTTCTTGGCGCGCGCCTCGCTGTAACCGAGCGTTTCGCGCGCGTACGCAATCGCCTGTTCGCGGGTCCAGCCTTTGGCGTGCATGCCAGTATCGACCACCAGCCTGACGGCGCGCAGCAATTCATCGTTCAGGTGGCCGAAGTAGGCTTCCGGATCGTCGTACAGGCCGAATTCGTGGCCCAGCGTTTCCGCATACAGGGCCCAGCCTTCGGTAAATGCGCCGATATTCGGGTTTTCGGTATTGAATTTGCGGAAGTCCGGTACGTCGAGTTCCTTCAGCAGCCCGGCGTGAAAATGGTGGCCAGGCTGGCCTTCGTGCAGGTACAGGGTGACCATGCCGGTCCTGCTGTATTGTTTGGGGTCGTTCACCACCGCCCAGAACACGCCCGGATGCGAGCCGTCCGCCGCCGCCGGCGTGTAATGGTCGGACGCCGTGGCGCGGCTCAATTCCGGTTCGAGCTGCAGTTCGAGCGGCGCTTTCGGCAGCAGCGAAAACAGCGGCGCGAGTTTACCCCTGACCTTGGCGTCGATCTGGCGATAGGCGTCGAGCACCTCGGCCTCGGTCTTGAATGGCTTGAATTTGTCCTGTGCTTCGACCCATTGCGGCAGCGCCGCCGGTGGGCCGCTGTAACCGAGCTTGGGACCGAGTAGCGCCCATTGCTGCTCGATGCGGGCCACTTCCTTCAATCCCAGCTGGTGAATCTCTTCCGGATTCATCGATACCGTGGTGCGGTCCTTGATTTGCGCCTGGTACCACGCCGCGCCATTGGGCAGGGCGCTCCAGCCATCGCTAGCCCGGCTGGCCGGCAGGTAGTCCTTTTCCAGGTACATCGCCAGCCGATCCAGGGCAGGGGAGAGCTTGTTCGCAATCGTGCTGCGATAGGCCGCAGTCAGGCGCTCCTGGTCCGCCTGCGAAAACGCCGCAGGGAGATTCCTGACCGGCGTGTAAAAGATATTCGCTTCCGGCGTGGCGCTGCGCAATTGCTGGAACTGGGGCAGCATCGCCACCGTCATCGCTTTCGGCTGCACGATGCCGCGCTTGACGCCCTCGCGCATATTGGCGATGGCCTGGTCGATCCAGGCCGGGAGCTGGTTCAGCCGGCTCAGGTAATCCTGATACTGGGCCACCGTGTTCAATGGCTGGGAGCCGGTGCCGCTGGCGTAATTGGCCAGGGTGCCGGGAACGTTCTCGAAGTGGTTCAGCGGGAGCAGGTGCTCGGGGAATTTTTCCAGGCCGAGGCCACTTTCCAGCTCGAATGCGAGCAGGTCGTAATTCAATTGTTCCTTGTCGCCCAGGCGCGTGCGGTCAATGGCTTTCAATTGCGTCTGCATGCGGCGGTACAAGGCAAGCTGGCGGGTGCGGCTTTTCGGCGATATGCTCATTCCCAGCTGGTCGTTATAGCGGCTGTCGCCGTTGGCGGTAATGAGCAGCGGATCGAAGCGGGCGCGCGCCTGATAAAACGCATCCGCCAGCTTGTGGAGCTGATTCGTGGCGCGCGCGGGTGCGGTGCTCGCGCTTTGATTGGCCGGTGGTGCGGCGGTCGCAGGGGAGAGCGGGGACATCAGCACGGCCAGCAATGCCGTGGTGCCGAGCAGCGGACGGGAAAGGCGCAAACGCATGAAGATTCCTTGATGTGGATGGTGGAGACGGGAACAGAATAGCGCAAATGCGCGTGGCTGGGCAGTGCCGCCACTGTATGATGAGCGGCCTTTCGGGCCGTTCCGGCCGCCGGGAGGATCATCGTCTTATGGAAGCGCCATGTCCGATTATTCGACCGTTTTGCCGCATATTGTCGTGGTTACCACCGGCACGGCCGGCGACCTGTTTCCCTTCCTGAGGCTTGGGCTCGGTTTGCGCGAGCGCGGCCATGCCGTTACCTTTCTCGCGCCCGCCATGCATGAAGCGCTGGTGCATCAGGCCGGCCTGGCGTTTCATGCCATGCCGGCCGATCCGGCCGTCCTGAACGATCCCGACCTGTGGCATCCCCGGCGCGGTTTCGGCGTGGTCTGGCGCGCCATGCAGCCTGGCATGAACGAGATGCGCGCTTTCATGGCAGCCCTGCCGCCGGATCAGCCGTGCACGATGCTGGTCCATCCGCTGATCGTGGCGCATGCCGATCTGTGCCGGGCGGATCGGCCCGGCATCAGCATCGTGGCCGGGATCCTGGCGCCATCCAATCTGCGCACGGTCCACGATCTGCCGGTGCTGGGGCCGTTCGCGGTGCCGCGCTGGATGCCATTGGCGGTGCGCCGCTGGATGTGGCGCGGGGTCGAGGCGTCGGCGATCAATCCGGTGGCCCTGCCCGACGTGAACGCGGCGCGCCGGCTGCAAGGGAGATCACCGATCTCCAGCTATATGGACACGCTGTCTGGCGCGCCCGATTTGTCGGTGACCTTGTTTCCCGAGTGGCTGGTCGGGCGCCAGCCGGACTGGCCGTCGGCGCTGGTGTGCGGCGATTTTCCGCTGTACGACCCGCACCCGGGCGCGTCGATGGCGCCGGAGCTGGCGCAGTTCATGCGCGCGGGCAGTGCTCCGCTCATCGTGACCCATGGCACCGGCAACTTGCAGGCGGCCGCGTTTTTCGCCAATGCGCTGGAAGCGGCGCAAACGCTGGGACGGCGCATCGTGTTCCTCACGCCGCACCGGGCGCAGGTGCCGGCGACGCTGCCGGCATCGGCCTTCTGGCAGGATTACTGCCCGCTGTCGGCCTTGCTGCCGGGCGCGGCGGCGCTGGTGCACCACGGCGGCATCGGCACCACGGCCGAAGCCATGCGCGCAGGCACGCCCCAACTGATCGTGCCGATGGCCTACGACCAGTTCGACAATGCCGTGCGCGTCACGGCGCTGCACGCCGGCTTGGCGCTCAAGGCGGGCCGTGCCAGCGCCCGCGCGCTGGCCGACGCCCTGCGCCAGTTGCTGCAATCGCCAGAGGTGCATATCGGTTGCTCAGCATTAAAAGCGCGCCTGGCGGCGGGGAGCGAGCTCGGTGGCGTGCTGGAATCCATATCAAAAACGGTATCGAAAACCGGAAAAATATGATTGGATTGATTCTTTGGCTTTCCTTACTATCCGGTTCAAGGGCTGAAAATACCCAGGAATCATATAACTAGAACGCCAAGGAGACGTATGACATTGCACGCACAAGGCCCCGTCGCGGCCATTTCCCGCACCCCCTTGACCTTGAAGATGACCGTGGCGGCGCTGGCCGGCGCCGGCATCCTGAGCGGCGCCTCGGTGTGGGCGCAGGACGCGCTCCCGGCCGAGGGCACCAGCGTGGTCACCGTCGCCGGCGTGCGCAAGGCAGCCCAGAGTGCCCAGGCCATCAAGCGCAATGCCGATGAGGTGCTCGATTCCATCGTCGCCGAGGAAGCCGGCAAGTTCCCGGACAAGAATGTCGCCGAAATGCTCGGTCGCATCACCGGCGTGCAGATCCGCCGTGAAAACGGCGAAGCGCGCGACGTCGTCATTCGCGGCTTGCCGGGCCTGGTGACCCTGCTCAATGGCCGCGAAATGTTCACCGCCGGCAAAGAGGGACGCAGCCTGTACCTGGCCGACATTCCTGCCGCCATGCTGCAGCGCGTGGACGTGTATAAAACGCAGGGCGCCGACATGGTCGAGGGCGGCACCGCCGGCGTGATCGATGTGCGCACCGCGCGCCCCTTCAATGCCAAGGGCTTCGCGGCCAGCGTCACGGCGCGCGTGGAAAACCGCGACAAGTCGAAAACCAACGATCCCAACCTGTCGGGCATGATCTCGAACCGCTGGAAAACCGGCTATGGCGAGATCGGCGCGCTGCTCGGCCTGTCTTACCAGGATGGGAATTACCACGATGAGGTCACCTGGAACTCGCCGCCGAAGGACCGTGCCGCCGATCTCGGCGCCGGCATTTCCGCGCCGGACGAGCTGGGCCATGTGCTGTACCAGGGCCAGCGCAAGCGCGTGGCCGCCAACCTTGCCGTGCAGTGGCGCCCGAACGCGGATCTGGAATTTTTCGCCGAAGGCATTTCCACCGAAATCCATCACGACGCCGAACGCCAGTTCTATGTCGGTTCGCTCGGCCTGAACAAGCGTTCCAGCTATACCCTCATTCCCGGCACCAAGCAGGTGCAGACGGCCACCTCGACCAACGCCAACCCGTTCGCGCTGGGCTCGACCCAGGCGCCGCACGATTACTCGCTGGGCAGCCAGGGCGCCATCGGCGCGCGCTGGAACGTGTCGCCGGGCTGGCGCGTGAGCACCGAGCTGGCGCGCACCCTGAGCCGCGTGCGCCAGGAATTTCCGATTGTCGACCTGGTGGCGGCCCCGCCTACCATCACGGGCAATACCTACGTGAATGGCGGAGCGCAATTCTCCTATCCCGGTTACGACATGACCAACCCGGACAATTACCGGGTCACCACGTTCTTCGATAACCACAACCATGCCGAAAGCCGCTCGACCGACTGGCGCGCCGACGCCACCTGGAGTCCGGACAACGATGGCTTCATCAAGGAAGTGGCCACCGGCGTGCGGGTTGCCAAACGCACTGCGGCATATGTGCACGAGCTGAACGGCTTCACGCCGGCGCCGCGCAATATTCCTCTGGGTTCGGTGCCCGGCCTGGCCTGCAATTCGATGCCGATGGCGGGCGACTACGGCATGGCCTCGTGGGTCACGCCGTGCGCTTCCTACATGCACGACAACATCGGTTCGCTGCGCACCCTGTTCAACGGCACCGGCGCCAAGACCGCGGAAGACAAGCTGTCGCAGTTCGACAACCAGGAAACCACCTACGCCATCTACACCAAGGCCAAGTACGGTTTCCGCGCCGGTGATGTTCCGGTCGACGGCACAGTCGGGGTGCGCGTGGTGCAGACCAAGGGCGTGCTGAACGGTTATTCGCAGGCCAACGACGTGATCTTGCCGGTATCGAGCTCGCCAACGTCGACCGATGTGCTGCCGAACGCCACGCTCAAGGCCATGATCCTGCCGGAGGTGCAGGCGCGCCTGACGGCGGGCAAGTCGGTACAGCGCGCCAATTTCGACCAGTTCAATCCGGGCGTGTCCTACAACGTGCCGAGCACCACCGTGCAAGCGGTGGGCACGGGCGGCAATCCCGACCTGAAACCGATCGAAGGCAAGAACTTCGATGCCGCCGCCGAATGGTATTTCGCGCCGACCGGCTCGCTCACGGCCACCCTGTTCCGCCACGACTTCAAGAATTACATCCTGACCAGTTCGACCAAGGAAAGTTATAACGGCATCGTGTACGACGTGAATCGTCCGCGCAATATGTCCAAGGGCACGCTGCAGGGCGCGGAACTGTCTTACCAGCAGTTCTACGACAAGCTGCCGGGCTGGCTGGGCGGCTTCGGCCTGCAAGCGAACCTCACCTACATGAAAGGCGAGCTGACCGATACCGGCGGCGTGCTCAAACCCTTCGTGGGCATGTCCAGGCTGTCGTACAACATCGTTGGCCTGTACGAGCGCGATGGCTGGTCCGGCCGCCTGGCCTACAACTGGCGCGACAAGTATGTCGACACCTTCAATTACCGGGGCCTGGGCTTCGATCTGATCGTCGATCCGATCAAGACCATGGATGCCTCGCTGTCCTACAAGATCAACGAAGCGATGAGCCTGACCATGGACGTGGAGAACCTGCTTGACCGCAAGTACCACGATTACCATGGCGTCGCCAGCAATCCACGCGATATCCGCCGCTACGACCGCGTGCTTGGCTTGTCGCTGCGCTACAAGATGTAAGTCGCGACTGGTGAACGTCCCGGAAGCGTTGCGTGGACATGGCACGCAGCGCTTTCTGTCCTTGTATGGCTGAGAAAGTTTGAATGAATATGCTGGCTAACAATTCCCAAAAGTTGTCGACCCTCGAAAAAGTCGGTTTCGGCACCGGCGACATGGCACTGAACGTGGTGATCTCGTCGATGATGCTGCTCATTACCTTCTTCTACACCGACATCTACGGTTTGCGCACCGAGCATCTGGCGCTGCTGTTCGTGGTGGTGAAAATCATCGGCGCGGCGGCCGACCTGGCCATGGGGCAGGTGACCGACCGCTTCACCTCGCGCCTCGGCCGCTACCGCCCGTGGCTGCTGTGGCTGTGCGTTCCCTACGGCGTCAGCGTGTTTTTCGTGTTCACCACGCCTGCCTGGGGTTATGACGCCAAGCTGGTGTGGGCGTACGGCACTTACATCCTGATGACCTTGATGACGGCCGGCGTCGGCATTCCCTACATTTCCCTGATCAGCGGCTTGACCAGCGACCCGCAGGAGCGCCTGTCGGCCAACGGCTACCGCCTGTTCTTCGCCAAGATCGGCGCCTTCATGGTGACCATCATCGTGCCGCTGCTGGCCGAAGAATTGGGCAAGGGCAGTGCGGCGGCCGGTTACCAGGCCGCGATGGCGGTCATGGCGGTGATGGGCGTGGCGCTGTTCCTGTTCTGCGTGTTCACGACCACCGAAAGGGTAATTCACGTGGTCGAGCGGCAATCGCTGGCCGAGCAGTTCAAACTGCTGATGCGCAACGACCAGTGGCTGATCCTGTGCGGCGTGTGCGTGACCGGCACCGTCGGCTACGTGGTGCGCGGCTCGGTTGCCATTTACTACGCCACTTACTACCTGGGCCTGGGGCCGAAGATGGTATCGGCCTTCCTGTCGACCGGCGTGGCGGCGGCGATCCTGTCGATGGTCGCCTCGACCTGGATCACCAAGTCGTACTGCAAGGTCAAGCTGTTCCGCTACACCCAGCTCGGCGTGGCCCTGATCAGCGTGCTGATGTACGTGGCCATCAAGCCGGGCGACGCCGTGCTCGCCTTTATCCTGTATTTCATGCTGTCCTTCGTGGTCGACCTGCATGCGCCTGTGTTCTGGTCGGCCATTGCCGAAACCATCGATTACGGCCAGGTCAAGACCGGCAAGCGCGTCTCCGGCTTTGCCTTCGGCGGCATCTCGGTGTGCCAGAAAGCCGGCATGGCGGTGGCCGGCGGCATGGTCGGCCTGTTGCTGACCTATTTCCAGTACGTCCCCAACCAGGCGCAGACCCCGCTGGCGCTGAGCGGCATCGCGCTGATGCTGACCGTGATCCCGGGCTTCTTTCATTTCCTGATGGGTGCGCTGATGTTCAAATACCGCATCACCGACAGCTACTACGGCGACGTCAAGAGCGACATGCGCAAGCTCGGCCTCGCCGCCACCTGACTTTTCATGCACAACGCAACGACCATGCAGATCCTGACACCCCTGATCGAACAACGCGCCGATCCCTTCATCTACAAGCACAGCGACGGCTATTACTATTTCACCGCCTCGGTGCCGGAATACGACCGCATCGAAGTGCGCCGCGCGCGCACCATGGCGGAACTGGCGAATGCGCCCGCAGTCGATGTCTGGCGCAAGCCCGATTCCGGCCCGTACAGCGAACTGCTGTGGGCGCCGGAAATCCACTTCAACCAGGGCGCATGGTACGTCTACTTCGCCGCCGCGCCCAGCCGCGAGATCAAACACAAACTGTTCCAGCACCGCATGTACGCCGTGCGCAACACCAACCCCAATCCGCTCGAGGGCGCGTGGGAATTCATGGGCCAGATCGATACCGGCATCGACACTTTTTGCCTCGACGCCACCACCTTTACCCATGCCGGCGTGCTGTACTACCTGTGGGCGCAAAAGGACGAGGCGATCGAAGGCAACTCCAACCTCTACATTGCGACGATGTCCACGCCGTGGCAATTGACAGGGCCGCCGGTCATGCTGAGCAAGCCCGAATTCGGCTGGGAAATCCGCGGCTTCCGGGTCAACGAAGGGCCGTCCGTGCTCAAGCGCAACGGCAAGATCTTCATCAGCTACTCGGCCAGCGCCACCGACGAGAACTATGCCATGGGCTTGCTGTGGGCCGACGAGAACGCCGACCTGCTCGACCCGGCCGCATGGACCAAGCTGGCCGAGCCGGTACTGCAAACCTGCTACGAACACGGCATCTACGGCCCGGGCCACAACAGTTTTACCTATGGCGAGGATGGCGACACGGTGATGCTGGTGTACCATGCCCGTACCTATACCGAGATCGTCGGCGACCCGCTGTGGAACCCCGACCGCCATACATTCGTCAAGCCATTGCGCTGGGACGAGCAGGGCATGCCCGTGTTCGGGCGTGCGTCGCTCGCCTGAGCGAACCCACACGAGGAGCACCGTGCAAGCGAGTATCACGCAAACCGCATTCGGCCACCTGCCCGACGGCAGGGAGGCCACGCTGACCACCTTGACCAACCCGAACGGGCTGCTTGTCAAAATCACCGATTTCGGCGGCATCATCACCGACATCCACGCGCCCGACCGCAACGGCGTGCTGGCCGACATCACGCTCGGCTTCGACAGCGTCACGCCGTACGTGAAGGAGTCGCCGTACTTCGGCGCCCTGATCGGGCGCTATGGCAACCGCCTGCGCGATGGCCGCTTCACGCTCGACGGCCAGGTAGTGCAACTGCCCGCCAACGATGGCGCGCACCACCTGCACGGCGGCGCGCTGGGCTACCACCGCGTGCTGTGGCGCGCGATTCCCTTTCAAGAAGGCGACTCGGTCGGCGTCACCCTGATCTACCGCAGCCCCGATGGCGAGCAAGGCTATCCCGGCACGCTCGACGTCACCGTGGTGTACGAACTGACCGCCGCCAACGAACTGGTGGTGGCCTTCGACGCGGTGACCGACAAGGCCACGCCGGTCAACCTGACCCAGCATGCGTACTTCAACCTGGCCGGCGGCGGCGACATCCTCGGCCACGTGCTGCGCATCGATGCCGACGCCATCACGCCGATCGACCGTACCCTGATTCCGACCGGCGAGCTGGCGCCGGTGGCCGGCAGCGCCTTCGACTTCCGCACGCCGCACGCAATCGGCGAGCGCATCGGCGCCGACGAAGAACAACTGCGCCACGGCAGCGGCTACGACCACAACTTCGTGCTCAACAAACCGGCGCCGCGCACGATGACCCTGGCCGCGCGCGTGCATGAGCCGGTGTCGGGCAGGGTGCTCGAACTGTTCACGGAAGAACCGGGTGTGCAGTTTTACAGTGGTAATTTCCTCGACGGGACACTCAGCGGCAAGGGCCGCACCTACGGCTTTCGCAGCGGCTTTTGCCTGGAACCGCAGCACTTTCCCGACTCGCCCAACCAGCGCACGTTTCCGAACACCATCTTGCGCCCCGGCGAGGAATATGCGACCGTATCCAAGTACAAATTTTCGGTGGAGAAATGATGCTTGAACTAATGGTCGACGCCAACAATGCGCTGGGCGAATGCGTGCTCTGGTGCGAGCGTAGCGGGCGCGTGTTCTGGACCGATATTCTGGGGTCGACCCTGTGGGCGCACCATCCTGCCACGGGCGCCACGCGCAGCTGGGCCATGCCGGAGCGGCTGGCATCGTTCGCCTTCACCGACCATGACGAACGCCTGCTGGTGGGCCTGGCGACGCAAGTGGCGTACTTCGAGCTGGAAAGCGGGGCGCTCACGCCGATTTGCGAGGTCGAGGCCGGGCTGAGCACACGCCTGAACGATGGGCGCTGCGACCGCCAGGGACGTTTCGTGTTCGGTACCTTCAATGAAGTCGAGCCGCGCCTGGCGATCGGCGGTTTCTATCGGCTCAACCGCGACCTGAGCCTGGAGCGCCTGCCGCTGCCGCACGTGGCGATTGCCAACAGCATCTGTTTCAGTCCCGACGGCGCGACCATGTATTACTGCGATTCGCCGGAGCGGATGATCCGCTGCTGCGACTACGACCTGGTCAGCGGCGCGCTGTCGAACCAGCGCGTGTTTGCGCAGGTACAAGGCGAGGGCGAGCCGGACGGCTCGTGCGTGGATGCGCGCGGCTACCTGTGGAACGCCCAGTGGGGCGCGGGCAAGCTGGTGCGTTATGCGCCGGACGGCAGCATCGACCGCAGCGTGGCGCTGGCGGCCAGCCAGCCGAGCTGCGTGGCGTTCGGCGGCGCGCTGCTCGACCAGTTGTATGCGACCAGCGCCAGGGTCGGGCTGGCCAATCCGGTGCAAGCGGATGGCGGGCTATTCAGGGGGACGGTGCCGGGTGTGCGCGGCTTGCCGGAGAGCCGGTTTATTTGCTGATCGTGCCCCTGGGGTTATTCCAGCAAGGTATTGATTGCTGCAAGGTCGTCAACGCTCAAGCGTCCGCCAGCCTGCTTGAGCAGCAGCAGTGCGACCACATGGCGATGGCGCGCTTGGGTCAGTTGCAGTTGTGCCTGGCCATTGGTCTGGATCGCGTTGAGCACATCGGTGAGGGTGCGGGTGCCGATTTGCTGGCCCGAGCGTATGGCGGCAAGCGCGCGCTCGGCCGCTGCCGCCCCCGCTTCGATGATCTTGATTTGCGTAATACTTCCTTGTGCCGCCTCCCATTGTGCCTTGATGTTGCGCGTAATGTCGCGCCGGGTCATTTCGACTTGCGCGATTTGAATGTCTCGCCTTGCCACGGCTTGCCTTTCTTGTGCCAGGGTGGCGCCACCCATCATGAGCGGGATCGACAGCTGCAGGCCTACGGCCGAACGCGTCGACGTCCTTGGGGGCTGATAGTCACGCGGAGCCCGTTCCGAGGTGACGGTGAGCGCTAATGTGGGAAGATGACCGGCCTGGGCCGCATGAATGCGTTCTTTTGCCGCGCTAATGCTGGCGTCGCCAGCTTGAAGTTGCGGGTGGTCGGCCAGGGTATCGGCTTGCGGGTCGGGCTCAAGCACGGCAGGCTGCCATGTTTTCTTCAGGTGTTTGAGTTGTTCCGGTGCACGGCCGACCAGTTGCTGGAGTGCCTGGCGGGCGTCGGCCAGCGCCTCCTTTGCCTGTTGGGTAATCGCCTGTGCCAGGCCGAGAGTGGCGCGCGCTTGATCGACGTCCGCGGCTGCCGACAGCCCCTCGGCCACGCGCACTTCGCTCTGCCGTACCAATTCGGCAAATGCGGCTTCGTTGGCGCCGTACGTGGCAAGCTGGCTCTCCGCGGTCAGCATGTCGAAGTAGCGAATGGCGAGCTCGGCCAGCAGAGCCTGCTTGGCTACATGGAAATTGGCGTCTTGTGCATTCGCCTCGGCGCGCGCGGCGTTCAAATTGGCGCGGGCGGCGACATCCACCACCGACTGCGTGATTTTACTGCTGGTCGTATTGTAGGATGGGGCTCCGCCCGCGCGCTGCTGCGACACACTCAGCTGCCATTGCGGCAGCAATGGCGCACGGGCGGCATCGACATCCGCGCTGGCCAGGCGGGTTTGAGCGGCGGCGCTTTGCAGCGTCGGGTAGTTGACGCGCGCATGCGTGTATAGCGTGAGCAAGTCGTCGACTGGCGCTGCCGCCACATGAGGCCCGATGCCAAGTAACGCGATCCAGGCCCACTGCTTCACGCACTGCCTCCCTTGGCAGTGAAGGCACTCGACAGGCGAGTCACTTCGCTTGCGTGGCCATCCTTGACCCGGACGATCCGTTGGGCGCGCTCGGCCAAGGGCAAATCGTGCGTTACCATGACGATGGTTGCGCCGCCAGCGTGGAGCTCTTCCAATAGTTCCATGACGCCGCGCGCCATTTCGCTGTCGAGATTACCGGTGGGCTCGTCGGCCAGCAGGAGTGCCGGCGAGCCAGCCAGGGCCCGGGCGATTGCCACCCGCTGTTGCTGGCCACCCGACAGTTGACCAGGATAGTGCTTTGCACGGGAGCCGAGACCGACCCGTTTTAGTGCGGCTTCAGCCAGTTCCAGACGCTCGGAGGCTTTGATGCCCCGGTAAGCCAAAGGGACTTCAATATTGTTGATCAGGTTGAGATCAGGAATCAAATTGAAGGCTTGAAAGATGAAACCGATCTTGCGATTGCGGAAGCGGCTCCGTGCGCTATCGTTCATCGTGCTCACGTCGGTTCCATCGAGCGAATAGGTGCCGCCGGTGGGCGTATCGACCAATCCGGCGATCCCCAGGAAGGTACTTTTTCCCGATCCGGACGGCCCGGTGACTGCGACGAATTCGCCTTGCTTGACGCTGAGGTTAAAGTCACGCAAGGCGTTTGTTTCGACGCTCTCGGTACGGTAGACCTTGGCAATATGTTGCATCAGAAGCATAGATAACCCTACTTGATTAGTTGAACGCGTTCGGCGTTTTTGAATAGTTCGCTACCTGAAATAATGATTTCTTCGCCGCTCTTCATGCCATCCAAGATCTCCACTTGCGACATGCCCTGTGCACCGAGGCGTATCGGGCGGCGGACCGCCACATCGCCCGTGACCACGTAAGCCCAGCGCCCGCCGCCTTCTTCCACAAACGCGCCGCGCGCGATGCGCAGTATCTTGGCGCGGTTGTCGAGTAATACGCGGACGGAAAGCCGTTGATTCTGGCGCAGTGCCTCAGGTTGCGCCCCATCAAAACGCAGTCTTGCAGAAACTTCCCCATTGACTACTTCAGGCGACACGCTGCTGACGCGGCCGCGCCACTGTCCGCCATTGCCGCTGATTTCCCCGGGCATGCCAGCGGTCAGCTCGCGCGCCTGGCTTTCCGCGACTTGAACCTGGACCTCAAGTTTGCTCAGATCGACGACTGCCAGCAGTTTTGCATCTTTGGCAACCGTGGAGCGGTCGTTGACGAAAATCTGGCCCACTTGCCCGTCGACCGGTGAGCGCACCGACAGTTCTTCTTGTTGCCGCTCCAAATCGCCTACCTGTAATTGAGCGCGTTCGTAAGCATGGCGGCGCGCGGCAAGCTCGAAGCGGGTCGCGTCATTTTTCAGGGTCGATGCCTTTTTCGCTTGCTCATACGCAATTTTGGCGCGCGCCACGGCATCCCGCGATTGTTCGACTGTCAGGCCGGAAGTCGCGCCGACGTCGAATGCACGCGTCTGGCGAGCAAGTTCGTTGCTGGCAGAGGCAAGTCCCAATTCGGTCGTTTGCACCGCAGCCTCGGCGCTCGCATCCGCCAGGCGTGTATCAGCCTGGGCCAGCAGCCAGGCGCTCTTGACCGCGTCGGCGGCACTTCGGGCCTGTGCCAGATTGGCTACTAATTCAGGGCTGGTGATCGTTGCCAGGACCTGGCCTGCTTTCACAGGGTTGCCAGGTTCGACGCTCAAGGTGATCGATCCGCCCGAACCCGCATACAAGGTCGGCGCCGAAGCGGCCACCACTTTGCCTTCGGCCGAGACATCGCGGGTCAGATCGCCGATCTCGGCAGTTGCCGTGGTCAGACGCGAACGGCTGTAGCTTGCTCCCCCGTTGGCGGTATGTTTGAACTGGAACCCGATGCCGGTTGCCACGGCGATGGCGAGTATCCCGGCGAAAAGCAAGCGTTTTTTACGCGCTCCGGAGGTCGGAAGCGCAGAGTCCTGGGCAGAGGTATCGGGTATCATTTTCCGGGAAGAATTATGCGTGTTGGGTTGTCAGGCGGACTTGATTGCGCTCATCGGTGAAATGCTGGAGGCGCTCAGGGCCGGCGCCAGGACCGCCAGCTGGCCCAGAATCCATAGCACAAGCGCGCCGATCGGCATGTAGACAAGTGGTAGTTTGGGCAATTCGTAATACCGCATCAATCCGAGATTCATTTCGTAGGCGAATAGCATTCCCAACGTGATCCCGAGCGTGACGATGATAAAGTTTTCGATTTGAAAATAACGCAGGATGTCGCCTTTGGTGGCGCCGAGGGCACGCCGAATCCCGATCTGCTTGCCGCGCTGGGCGACCCAGAAGTTGGCCAATCCGATAATGCCCAATGCGGTGGTGCCCAGCAAACCCGCGATCAGGCACAGCAGCAATCCCAGCATGATGTTCGATTTTTCAAAAAAATCGTGGCGCAGGTCTGGCAGGCTCTGGCTCGCGTCCAGGTCCACTATCAGATTGGGCGCGGTTTTTTGCGTGATGTTCCTGGCGTCGGCGACGATGCGCGCCATCTCGTTCGGATTGCCGCGAATGAGGTATTTACCATCAAAACCGGCCCCACTGGCGGTCGGAACGAATACCGTCCAATCGGGATCCTCATCGGCGCTGATACTCGGATAGACCGCCGAAAAGTGGTCCATCACACCGATCACCCGGAATACCGTGTTGGTCACCCAGAATTGTTGTCCTATCGGGTCCTTCCCGGGCCAGAATTTCTCTGCGAGCTTCCTGGTGATCAGGACGGGAGGATTGGCGGGAAACAGTTGGGTGAGCGGTGTGTACTCGTCCTTCGATGGCACGCGCCCGCTCACGAGCCGCAAGCCGAACGATTCGATGGCGGCATTATCGCCGAGATAGAAGTCGATCACGCCGGCCGACTGTTTTTGTTCGGGGTCGAGATGCACCCCGGCCCTCAGGCCGCCACCGCCGAACGGGACCGCGCTGACCACGCTGACGTTCTGGACCCCGGCCACGCCACGCAAAGCGGCGACCATGCGGGCGTTCAAGTCGGGCGCCTGCTGTTGATCGTAGCCGACGATTTTGATCAGCGCCAGGGACGGTTCTTCAATACCGCTGTCAATGCGCATCGACTCGATACGCTGCATGATGAGAAAGCTGGCATTGCAAAGAACGGCGCAGGAGAGCGAAATTTGCAGGGTAATCAGAAATGTCACCAAGCGATGCTTGCGTAACGCGGCCAGCACATATCGAATCTGCATAAACTCCTCTCTATAACTGGTTTAATTGTACTGCGGGTTGAATCAGCGTGGCACGCAATGCCGGTATGATTCCAGCCAATAAGCTGACCGCCACGGACAGCGCGAACGTCATGCAGAACATTGGCACGTCCAGGTAAGCAAGGTCGACATAAGACACGGGCTGCTGACGCACCAGATAAAGGCCGAACAGGGTTAACAACAAGCCTGTTACGCCACCCAGCAAACCGATGCAGGCGGCTTCGGCAAGGCACTGCGCAAATATCGCGCCGCGCGTGGCGCCGAGCGCGCGGCGCAAGCCAATCTCGGGGCTATGGCGCAGGAATTTTGCCAGCAGAAGCGCCACCACATTGATCAGGCAAATGGCCAGGAAGGCGAATGCGAGCACGGTTTGAAGTTTGACATCGGCGGGCACCACGAGGTTAAAGTCCAGCCATTCGCCCAGGGTCCGAAGGCGCGTATTTTCAGCATATTTGACGCGCCCTTGCTGTTTGAGTTGCGCCGCGCTGTTGTCCAGGAAGCGCTTATAGGCGGCAACCTTGGCCGGGTCATCCAATCGAACCCACAAGCCAATCCAGGTGCAAGGCGCGCGTTCCAGGTTTTCCAGCTGATCGCGTTTCGCCCAGCAGTTGAAAGGTTGGAAATTTCCGCCGTTGACTTCCAGGCTGGTAAAAAAAGGCATGAATACATCATCGGGTTGCCGGTAAAACGACGATGTGTCGCCGCCACTGAAGCGGCCGCCGCGGACGGCATAAAACAAGGGCGCCGGTCGCCACGCTGCGAGCACACCGACGATCTTGACATCGGCGTTCGCTACGCGAATGACCTTGCCGACGCTATTCGCGCCGCCGAACAGTTTTTCATTGAGCGATGCCGAAATGACCGCCACCCGCGTCCGTCCAGTGTCATCGGCGGCGCTCCATGCTTGTCCAAAATGAAAAGGGACATCAAACATGGAAAAGAAATCGGCAGTCGTGGCGCGCAGCGACAGCATTTGCGCAGGGAGCGACCCATCGGCCGGGCGCACCTTGGCCTTGCTGCCTGCGACCAGGACTTGCTGATCCGCCTGGCCGGCCTTCCACAGGTCGACCGCCGTTTGGTAATCAAGGACGTCTGGCGGCTCCTTGCCCTTGGACTGCGGGTTGACATCGATTTGAGCATAATAAATGTGCTGGCTTCGACCGGGCAGGGGATCGCCTGACAATAGACGCATCACGGTGAGCGTGGTCATGCTTGCGCCGATCCCGACCGCGATCGCCAGCACCATCAAGGCAGTCAGTACCCTGTTGCGCTGCGTATTATGCCGAACTACTTTTAAAATATAACTTAACATAAGCCGACCAATTAAAAAGACCCAGTGGGGGATGTCGCCGGCCCCGTGTTGCCGGGCAGGCGCTGAAGAATTCATTTCCAGGCGCAATTGAAGTCAAGTTTCCCGGCGCCGCATTGCGATTTCCTCATCCGCTGTATCGGGGCGCGAACCCGGAATGTGATCGCGGCCCGGCGAAGCGTTGCGGCGCTTGAATCGGCATTTTTTAACCGGGCTGGGCTTCTTCCGTCTCGACTGCCTCAAGCACTTGCCTGGATGGCACGCTTGCACTGCTGCCTAGCGTATGGACCTTATCGAACATCGAATAGTATTCTTCCGAGGCATGCATGATCATCACTAAAATCTTTCCCTTTGTATGTTCCCAGACGGCTGCCATCGCGATTTGACGGCTGTTGATATCGAGATTGGCCAACGGTTCGTCGAGTACATACAGGTCCGCCTCTTTCGAAAGAGCCAGTGCCAGCGAGACTTTCTGCTGCTGCCCGGCCGACAGTTGGTCGGGATATGCATCCAGGATGTCCGGCTTATCGATCATGAAGCGCTTGAACAGTTCCGCCTTGATTTCCAGGTCGCGCACGCGAAGCGGCGGGAATAATACCGGCAAGGTCGCGGCGCTGATTTCCCGGGGCAGTTCCAGCTGGCCGCTGGACGGCGACAGGTAACCGGCCAGCATGTTCGCCAGAGTGGTTTTTCCCGAACCGTTATTGCCGACAATCAGCAGGCGCGTGCCCGGCTCGACATGGATTGAAAAATCGGAGATGACCTGGTTATCGGCATAGCTGTAGCTGATGCCGCTTGCCGCCACGGCACTGCCGCTCTTGTGGTACGGGACGGCATTCTGGTCGCCGATAAACGACTTCAAGCGATTGACGATAGCGCCGAGCGCATGCAGCTCGGCCGACAGGCTGAAGATCTGGATCAAGGTGGTGGCCGATCGCCAGAATGCGTTCATGAAGGAAAAATAGGCGCCAATGGTCATCTGTTTTTTTAATACCAACAGGGAGCCGATGAAAATCGAACAGGCATCGGACACGCTCATCGTCAGATCACTCGCAGTTTGCAGGCGGCGAATGACGCGCTGCTTTTGGTAGCCGGATTCCAGCGTCTCATCCATGGTTCGATTGAACTTGTCGAGGGTCTGCGGCACCATCATGTAGGTGCGGACCATTTTGAACGCGTCCACCGATTTGGCAAGAACCCCCATCAACGAGGCTTCGTTATCGCGCTCGACCAGCGCCAGGTGGCGAATCTTCTTGCTGACTTTGACGCTGACCCAGGTGGCAACCGGGATCAGCGCGGCCAGGATCAGGAACGCTTGCCAGGAAAGAATGATGAGAACCGAGATAAGCCCGACAAACATGACGGCACAAATGATGGCCCGGCGTACCAGGATCAGCATCGGTACCAGGCCATCCTTGACGTCGGATCGGATCCTGGCGAGATAGTAGCCACTACCTTCCCGCAATACGTCGCCGTACTCCTTGCCATAATACGCATGCAGGACCCGGCCGCTGATGTCCGCCACAATCTTGTTGTCTATTCTCATTTGCCAGAGCGACAGATAGTAGCCGATGACATTGAGAACAACCCCGAGCAGTAAATAGAAGAACACGAGCATCACAAACCGGCTAAGCTCGGTTCCCTGATTGACGCCGTCAAAAATCTCCTTGACCAGCAAGGGATGGATGATCGTTTCCGAGCCGGCGGCGACGCAATTACAGAACAAGGCGGTCCAGTATTGGCGTCTTGCCGTGCCAAGCATGCTGAAAAAATTCCGGAATGTCGATGAATCGTCCAGCTTTCGGCTTGATCCGGGATGGTCTTTACTTTGTGTGTTCATCTGCTGGGACTCGATATCAGGATTGGCTTGCGGGCGCTGTCATCACTGCATCACGCTGAAAGTTGATCAAGTTCATCCAGACAAAATTCGTCCTGCGCCGGGTTTGCCCGCCGATGGAATGTCCGCATGACGCCGGCGACGCCGGTGGCGTAATCGCACGTAATTCGGAACAAGTTTTCGCCTGGCGTCGCGTAGCCATCATCAAATTTCAACAGATAAAGATCGATGATCCCCTGGAGAGACGCGTCCGCCATCGTCAGGTATTTTTTATCGTTGGAATATCGGTAGGCATCGATCAATACGTCAGCGAAGCCCGCCAAGCCGAAAATGACGCCCGCGAAACTGGCATATTTGCGATCGATATCACCCATGAATCCATCCAATTCACTGCCCCACAGGCCGTAGCGAATGGCTACTTTTACAATTCCGGCGCTACCTTCTTCAATGTAGTGTTCGTAGGTGCTGGTGTCCTCGGGGTTCGCCGCGACAGTCAGGTTGCCGGGTTCCAGTTCACGGCCCCAGGACATGTCGTACAGTACGGCTTTCTTGCCCATGGCCCGCCATTTTTCCTCGCCGGTAACCTGGGACAAGCGCAGTAAAAAGAGCGCGACGCCACTTTGCCCATAACCGAAACCGATCCACACCTGGCCATCTTCCTCCCAGTACACGCCGCGTTCATTCTCTTTCGATTGTTTCTCCAATGTCATGGCCAGATTGACTGCCGCGTCCAGGTAGCGGCCGTCTTTCAAGCGCAGATAGGCGGCGAGATTGGCCATGCCGATGCCGGCCATGCCGAAATAAAGCGAATGATGGGCGTGTGTCAGCGGGCTGTGATTTGCATGCTTGAGCAATCGTTCCGCGGTTTCCCGGTCCCCCGCCAGCAAGGAACACCATGCAATGCCAGCGGTACCGACCAGGAACCCGGGGGTGATCTCGTCCAGTTTAAGGGCCGCCAATTCATTGCGCTGGCGTTCGAGAGCGGGCAGGGGGATGTCGTAACCGCACGCCGACAGCGTATGAATAATGCCGGTCGCGCCGAAACCGAACGAACTCGGATTGTCGCGCTGGCCAAAAGGGTCGACCGGGAACAGGGTGAATATCTTATCAAGCCGATAATTTGAAGTAATGAAGCGCGCCATCTGATCGCTGATTTCCATCGGCATATCCCCTTCCAGGGCGCGCCGCTGGATCGGCTGCTCGATCGTGTACTCACTCTGTTCGAGCAGGTCGGCAGCCTGGCTGCAAGTAATCTTATTATCGACCAGCTGGGTAATGATGGAGAGCGCCGGGGTGTTCGCCCAACCCACATCGGCCACCAATCTCGGCAAGACGGCGCTAAATAAATCTTCGCGCAGGAACTGCATTGCAGCAATCGGGAAGATGGCATACATCATGATCACGCCGATCGCGAACGTATCGTCGTCGTAGGTGCTGTTCAGCTCGCGTCCCTTGGATGGGATGCGGAACTCGGGCGTATGCAGGCGTTGTGGCTCATCAATGCCAGGGCGGAATGCGCCTTCCAGGTCGATGAATCGAACCGTCATGCTGTCCCGGTCAACCAGGATGTTTTTTGGCGACACGTCGCCGATAACGATGCCCTGTGCGTGAATACGCGCCATGCCGCGCAGGGCACTGGTAAATGCCTTTTTATAGATATTGTAAAATTTTTCACTGGCGGCGATGGACGGCCGGGTGTCCACCAAGGGGCTTGATTCCAGCATCACCAGGCGTATGTCGGGAGCCGGAAAATACTCTTCAACGACGTAATAATTCTCCCAGTCCCGGAAAGAGTCGTAGATTTCGGGAGCAAGGCCGGTCCCACCGAGCAAACGGAGAATTTTTTCTTCCTGAACCAGGCGCGCCACGGCATCCATGTCGTCTTCACCCAGCTCGATATACGGGCGCGCCTCCTTGATCACCACCTGTCGCCCGCTTGCCGTTTCGGTTGAAAGGTAGACTCCTCCCGTATTCGAGAAACCAAGCGCTTCCGTCACCAGGTAGCGCCCGTTATTCAGAGTGAATTCGGCGTGATCAGGCTGTTCTTCGGGGAACGGATCGGAAGTCCACGGGGGAGTTTCGAAATACGGTGTCCGATTATCCGGAATTTGCTCGCCATCCGGTGAGAAAATGACCGACTGTTTCTCGCTCGTGTACAGCAGCTTGGTAACGGAAGTAATGCCGCCATAGCGGTAGTAGAGGCAGCGGCTATCCTTGTAGCGCCGGTCCGACAAGATGTATGAACCGATATCATCTTTCAAGACCGCATAGGCCTTTTCGATGATTTCCCGGAATTTTTCGTCGGTAGGAGGATATAGCGTGATAAATTTTCCGGATCCGCCGCGTGACCATCGCTTCGAGGTCATCATCTTGAGCGTTTCGGTGTCATTGGCGAACTTGAATTGAATATTGTTCTCAAGCGCCAGGGCTGCAACTTTGACAAGCAGGTTGCGGCAATTGGCCGCGATCGCAGACACGTGAATTTTCCACCCCTGGACCGGAAGCTTGTTCGATTCCGTACGGTTGGCGGGAAGGATGTGGGTCCATACGTCCGAGCGATGTACTTTCCATGGCTCTGCGCGTCCTTCCAACATGGGGCGGACCAGGCTGATCAGCTCTTCGCCAGGTTGATAGTGCGTGTAACCGTGTTCGTAAAAACGCTTGCTGGGCCGAAGATAGGCTATTTTGTCGATGTGGCGCAGATCGCGCATGCCCCTAAGCTTCTTAACCATATTCTAGCTCCGTTTGGTTTAATTCAACTGTTCTTTAAAACAGTTTGTCTCTGAATTGAAAAGCTGTTTATTTCTGCCGCGTCGCATTGCGCGAGCACTCGTGCGGGTTGATCGCACATGCGGGGCGAAGCGGGGTACTTGCATCACCATATCGCCGCATCTAATCTTTTTTGCAGCAATATCGCGCTGGATATCCGTTGTGTACATGGAACACCGTCAGCGACATCCTTCCCGCATGATGCCAGGGTCGTTTGGCGATAATGCGCTCATTACTGGTTTGCGGCTTGATGCGCTGCTACGATTAAAATCAAGAAAGATCGCTTTGGAATTTATATTCTCGGATGATTTCTTGAAAAAACAATTCGGGTAACAATAAAAAAAGTTACCCGAATGAAAAGCCGGTCGCGATCAGGCGCAGCGACATGCGGCTGTTGAGCTGTTGCTCCCTTCCAGGCTGACATCCAGACACTGAAAATCAAACATGACAGTCTCTGGATGCGATGCCGGATTGGATTAGCAGCAACCCGCGCCCGAGCTGGTGCAGCTCTTTACTTCTTCAACGGCTTTGTTGTAGTCGAGGCGTTGCAGATTCAAGATGCGATTCATTTTAATTCTCCTAATAAATAGTGATTTGTGAATGCAAAATTGCATCGGATTAGCAGCAGCCTGCGCCGGAGCTGGTGCAGCTTTTCACTTCGTCAACGGGTTTGCTGTAGTCCAGACGTTGCAAATTCAAAATACGGTTCATTTTAAGTCTCCTGAAAAAATGATGATTTGTGAATCTGATGCGGAATCGAATTAGCAGCAGCCAGCGCCGGAGCTGGTGCAGCTTTTCACTTCATCAACGGGTTTGCTGTAGTCCAGACGTTGCAGATTCAAGATACGGTTCATTTTAAAACTCCTAATTTTTAGTTATGGATGTGATTCCGAAACCGATAGGCAGCAGGCTGCGCATCGCGCTCCGGATAAAATGCCCTACGCTTAAAAACCCTCGACATTGCATACCTGCAGAATAAGCAATCACCCTCCGGTGCCAGTTTCTTTTTCGATTATACGAATAGCCCCGGACCAGTGATCGCTTATCAATTCATGTATTGTCAAAAGCAGATTCACTATATGTGAGTCTTTTTTTTAAGTCAACAATTTTTTTCTATCATGGTTGAAAATTCTTATATGCGGCATAGCGCCCTCAACGGCGGGCTTTTCCCTATGCCGTTACCGGCCGGGAAGCCCGTCTTTGCCCGCATTGCATAAATCAAGGGGGGGCTCGGAATAGCGCTGCTTTTGTTTTGCCGGCGCGCGACGCGCGTCGTTACCCGCATGGCATGAGTTAAAGAGTGTTCGGAATATCAGAGCATGTGTTTCTTCCGATCCGGAAGGTGCGTCATTACCCTTTTTGCGTGAATCCAGGCGTGCTCGGAATAGCCGTGCTTTTGCTATTGCCAGTAATCGCGGCGCTTGAATGCGGGCGCCGTTGCGGGCGTGGCGCATTGCTCGCCTGCTTTCCAGTCCGGGTGCTTTATCGATGACTCATCGCGCCAGCGCTTATCTTTGAAACCTGGCTTCCAGATGGCCTGCCGCGAGGTTGCAGATCGTATGCATGGATTTGACGGCGCCTGCGGAAAACGAGAGTTCGGTATCCATGATGAAAACGGCCGCACGTGCTGCGGCTGGAGGAAAAACCACGCATCCGCGAAGCTGGCGGTTTCCCGGCCGCGTTCCCGGTCTTCTCCGGCGGCGAATCGAAGCTGTCCCCGGCCGCCAATTTGAGCGGACAATGGATCTTCGGAGACACACTCGTGCCGCTGAATCGCGGAGAAGTCGTGGCGCCGGGCGCTTATACAAGCTTTACCTGGTCGTTTTCGTGGATCCGATTGCGTCGATGGCTGCCCCAACGGTAACTAG
>NZ_JAQOZV010000059.1:0-47854 GCF_030348125.1 Massilia sp. DJPM01 | reverse complement strand
GCGACGCGCGCCAGCCTGGTCTTAGCGGGCGCTGACCGGGCGCCCGCCGACGGCATCGGTCAGCGCCTGTTGCAGCGCGGACACTTCGTCCTGGGCGAAAGCGAGCAGCGCATCCTTGTCGTTGTTGCGCTGATAGACCTGCTTGATCAGGGCCACCCCGCGCAGGCGCAGCAGCGGCGGCACATGGCGCCGCAGCACGCTTTTGCGCAGGCTGTCGGCCAGCACGCGCGCCTCGCGCTCGCTGCGCTGGTCGATCAATTCCTGCAGCTGGGCCAGCTTGTGCGCGAGGCCGTCGCTGCCGTCGGCGGCGTCGAGGATGCCGCTGCGCCGCGCGCCGCCCGGCTGCCCGCTATCGGGCAGCTTGCGCGCCTCGCCGCCATAGCCGTGGCGCGCCGGGGCCGGGTCGCTCTCGCGGGCGGGCGCCTCGCCCGTGCCGCGCGCCGGCTCGCGCATCTCGACCAGTTTCTGGCGCAGGCGCCGCGCCGCGTCCAGGTCGCCCTGCTCGCTCAGGGTCGAGGCCAGCCGGGTCTGGCTGGTGATGGTGTCGGGATGGTCGGCCCCGAGGCAGCGCTCGCGGCTTTTGGCCAACAGTTCGAGCATCCCGCGCACCCCGCCCAGGTCGCTCTGGGCCGCCATGATCTCGGCCAGCAGTTCGCGCGCCTGCATCGTGGCCGGATGGTCGGGCCCGGCGTGGCGTTCGCGCGCGCCGGCCACCCCTTCCTGCAGCTTGCGCGCATTGCCCAGGTCGCCCAATTCCAGCAGCAGGGCCGCCAGTTGCTGGGCGCAGCGCAAGCTGTCCTCGTGCTCGCCGCCGAGCAGGCGCTCGCGTCCTTCCAGCACCCGTTCGAAGACCATGCGCGCGCGGCTGAACTCGCCGTGGCGGGCCAGGGTCTGGGCCTGCCCCGCCAGACGCTCGAGGGTGAGCATGTGGCCGCAGCCGAGCACGCGCTCGCTGGCCTCGATCAGCTGTTCGTGCAGGGCCAGCGCACGCGCGAAGTCGCCGCCCTCGGCCAGGGTGGCGGCCAGCGCGGCGCGCGCGGCCAGGGTGTCGGGATGGTCGCTCCCGAGCAGGCGCACGCAATCGTCGGCCAGCAACTCTTGCAGCAGGCGCGCCTCGGCCAGGCGGCCCTGCTGGCGCAGCAGCGCCGCCAGCAGGGCCCGGCTGGCGCGGGTGTCGGCATGCTCGTCGCCGAGCAGGCGCTGGCGCAGGCTGGTGCTTTCTTCGAAGCAGGCGATGGCTTCCTCGACCCGCCCCGTGCCCTGGTACAGCACGCCGAGCTGGTGCAGGTCGAGCGCCAGCGGCAGCGACAGCGCAGTGGCGCTGCCGCGCCCGAGGCGCTCGCGCGCCGCGCCGATGGCGGCGCACAGGCAAACCTCGGCGTGCGATTGCCAGGGAAAATAATTGCCGCTCATCCAGTCGAGCAAGGTGGAAAAGGTGCGCGCCAGCGAAAAGCGGTCGCCATCGCGGGCGGCGCCGGGCGCGAACGCATCACCGGCGGCCACGGTATGGATCTGCTGCAACTGGATTTCATCGAAATAGCTGTCGAGCGACACCCGGGCCACGCCGTACCACTGGCGCAGCAATTGCTCGATCACGCTCTGGTAGCCGGACAGCGCGCGCTGCGGATCGCCGCGGCGCCACTGCTGGCGGCGCTGCAGGTCGGCGCTGTCGACCGCCGCTGGCAGCGGGTAGACCAGCAGCGGGCGCTGTTCGTCCTCGTGGCAACAGCGGTAATCGATGGCGCGCGTGACCGCCCCGGCCAGCCCGTCCAGGCTGCGCTGGCTGGGCGTGAACACGGCCACCAGCCGGCGCGGCAGCAGGGTGGTGCAGATGCTGACGGCGGCCGAGCGCCCGCTGGGAGCATCGACCAGCACGTGCGCGAAACGCTGCGCCAGATAGTCGCCGAAACAGCGGAACAGGGCCGGACAGGCATCGAACAAGCCATCCCAGTCGAACTGGTCGGCGCGTTCGCCGTAACTGTCGTCGAAGCGGCCGGCGCGCATCAGGTACAGCGGGCGGCTCTGGTCGACCCGCTCGACGAAGGGTTCCCAGTCGACCGCGTCGAGCACCTGGCGCGCCAGCGCCGCATCGTCGCGCGTCGCCGGGCCGCGCCCGAGCAGGCGCAAGTGATCGCGGCAAGCCTGGAAGTATTCCAGCAGGCCCGGCCGTTCAGCGGGGCGCCCGGCGTCCTGGTGCAGGCCGGGCGCGGCGGTATCGAAGTCGATCATCAGCACCGGCACGGTTGCGTTGTGCCGCCCGGCCAGCAGCAGCGCCATGCTCGACAGGGCCATGCTGCGCGCCGGGCCGCTCTCGAACGAGTAGAAGGTGGTCACCTCGCCCGGGCTGGCCAGGGGCGGTAGAGTAATGCGTTTGATTTCCATGTTGCTCCTCTTATTTTTTCGGAAAAGTCAGATCCGGCAGATCGCGCCACACGGGTGGGACATCGGGAAGCACGAATTGGTTGCAATCATGGCCGACGGGGATGTACTTTTTTAGGCATTCATATTGGATGACAATCCTGTTCACGATTTTCTTGATATCGGGCAGGAACTCCGGATGCGATTTCAAGTCGCCCGTCGCCATCGTGAAATGCGAAAAATCCACGTAAAAGCTGGATGCGGCGATCTGGGGCGGCAAGCGGGCCGGATGCATGGTCATGATCACCGGAATGATCAGGTGGCTGGGCATGGTGTACCAGCGACTTCGTTCGGCCTCGATGGCCTGCATGGCGGCGAACTCGCGCCGCGTGTAGCCGTGCGCCTCGTACTTGGGCGTGTAGATCAGGATCATGGTCACGCTCTCGCACAGCGCGCGCGCGATGCGGCGGTCGATATCGTCGCCGCCGCCGAGCTGTTCCGTATCAATGAACAGCTCGTCTTCATTGTCAAAATACGGTTCCAGATAGCAGCGGATGGCATCCGACAGGGCAATCTTGAACGCGTTCATCAGTCCATCGCGGCGGCCGTGGGCGTAACTAAAGAAACAGCCATAACGGATTGCCATGTCAGCCTCCCTTCTCCGGTGGTCCCACTCATGCGCTCGCCCTGTCGACTTTAACAAGCGCGACAGAGGTGGCCTTGCGCGCACGCAAACGGCTTGGCGGCCCGCCAGCGCGGAATTCAGGCATAATCAAAAAACCAAACGGTCGTACTATTTTTTAACAATACTCATCGGAGACACCAATGAAAGCCGTGGTTTGCAAAGCGTGGGGGCTGCCCGACAGCCTGGTAGTGGAACAAGTGGCGGCCCCGGTGGCGGGACCGGGCCAGGTGCTGCTGGACGTCAAGGCGGCCGGGGTCAACTTCCCGGACGTGCTGATCATCCAGGGCAAGTACCAGTTCAAGCCCGAGCTGCCATTTACCCCGGGAAGCGAACTGTCGGGCGTGGTCAGCGCGCTGGGCGCGGGTGTCACCAACGTCAAGCCGGGCGACCGGGTGATCGCGTTTACCGCCCAGGGCGCGTTCGCGCAGCAAATCGTGGTGCCGGCCCAGGCTGTCATGCCGATGCCGCCCGGAATGGATTTCGACACCGCCGCCGCCATCACCCTCACCTACGGCACCTCGCACCACGCGGTGGTCGACCGCGCCGCGCTCAAGGCTGGCGAAACCATGCTGGTGCTGGGCGCGGCCGGCGGCGTGGGCCTGGCGGCCATTGAAATCGGCAAGGCGCTGGGCGCGCGCGTGATCGCGGCGGCGTCGAGCGATGAAAAACTGGCGGTGTGCCGCGAGCATGGCGCCGACGCCACCATCAATTACAGTACCGAAGATTTGCGCGAAGCGATCAAGGCCGCCACCGACGGCAAGGGGCCGGACGTGATTTACGATCCGGTCGGCGGCATCTATGCCGAACCGGCCTTCCGCTCGATCGGCTGGCGCGGGCGCTACCTGGTGGTCGGCTTTGCCAACGGCGAGATTCCCAAGCTGCCGCTCAACCTGACCCTGCTCAAGGGCGCGTCGCTGATGGGCGTGTTCTGGGGCGAGTTCGCCAAGCGCGAACCGAAGGCCAACCTGGCGGCCATGCGCGAACTGATGGGATGGCTGGCCAAAGGCAAGATCCGGCCGCGCATTTCAGGCCGCTACACGCTGGAACAGACGGCGCAAGCCCTGAACGACATGGCCGCGCGCAAGGTCACCGGCAAGGTGGTGATCGTACCGGACGCGTAAGCGGCCGGGCAACGCGGAGGCCGGGCAACGCGGAGGCCGGACGCCTACTTGGCTTGCTGGGCGATCCAGGCGTTGATCCTGGTCTCCAGCAGCGCCAGCGGCAAGGTGCCGTCGGCCAGCACCGCATCGTGGAACTTGGCCAGGCTGAACTTGTCGCCCAGCGCCGACTGCGCGCGCTGGCGCAGTTCCAGGATTTTCAGCGCCCCCACCTTGTAGCCGAGCGCCTGGGCCGGCCACGCCATGTAGCGTTCGGTCGCGTTGCGCGCATCTTCCTCGGTGCTGCCGGCCTCGTCGACCAGAAAGCGGATGGTTTGTTCGCGCGTCCAGCCTTTGGCGTGCAAGCCGGTGTCGACCACCAGCCGGGCCGCGCGCATCATGTCGAGCATCAGGTGGCCGGCGTAGGCGTTCGGGTCTTCATACAAGCCCATTTCCTTGCCCAGCGATTCGGCGTACAGGGCCCAGCCTTCGATATACGCATTGTTGCCGCCGAACTTGCGGAACTTTGGAATCGGCAGCTCCTGCTGCTTGGACAGCTGGAAATGGTGGCCCGGATGGCCTTCGTGCAGGAACAGGGAGGTCATGCGCGTGCTGGCGTATTTGGCCGGGTCGGGAATCACGGCCCAGAACATGCCCGGGCGCGAGCCATCCGCCGCCGCGCCTGTGTAATGGTCGGACGCGGTATCGCGCGACAGGGCCGGCTCGGCGCGGATTTCCAGCTGCGCCTTGGGCAGGGTCGCAAACAGGCGCGGCAGCATCGGCAAGATGCGCGCATTGAGCGCCCGGTACGCCTGCAGCACGTCTTCCTCGGTCTTGAACGGCCGGTACTTGGGCTGCTGCGCCAGCCAGCGCGGCAAGCCGGCCGGCGTGCCTGTGTAGCCCAGCTTGGGCGCCAGCCTGGTGAATTCGGCATTGATGCGGGTCATCTCGGCCAGCCCGATGCGGTGGATTTCTTCGGGCGAGAGCGCGCTCGTGGTTTGCGCCGCCACCCAGGCGCGGTACCAGTTGCCGCCGTCCGGCAGGCTGCCCCAGCCGGCGGTCTCGCGCGCGGCCGGCAGGTACTCGGTCTCCAGGAAGGCGGCCAGCTTGCGCAGCGATGGCAGCACCTGCACCCGCACCGCTTCGCGGTAGGCACCCGTCATGCGTGCTTTTTCGCCCTTGCTGAACGATGCCGGCAGTGAGCGCGCGGGCGCCGAGAAAGCACTGGTATCGACCGTGGCGGCGGCCAGCGCCTTGATCTGCGGCAGCAGCCCCTGCACCAGTGCCTTGGGTTGCACGATGCCCTGCTTGATGCCGGCGCGCATGTTGGTAATCGCCGCGTCGGTCCACTGCGGCAGCGCCGTGATGCGCTTGAGGTAAGCCTGGTAATGCGCCACGGTGGCCAGCGGCTGCGAACCGTCGCCGGCGCCGAAATTGGCCAGCAGCACCGGCAAGCTGTCCATCTGGTTCATCGGCAGCAGATAATCCTTGAACGACTCGAAGCGCAGCAGGTTGCTGACTTCGAAAGCGAGGACGTCGTAGGTGGTCAGGTCAAGCGGCGTGAGTTTGCTGCGGTCGATCCGGGCCAGCTCGTCGCGCACTTCGTGCAGCATGGCGAACTGGCGCGCGCGCACGGACGGCACGATGGTCATCGACAGCAAATCGTCGAAACGGTTGTCGCCCGAGAACGTGGCGTTGATCGGCTCGAAGCGCGCCTGCTCTTCATAATAGCGTTCGGCCAGCTGGGCCAGCTGCGCGGCCGGCGCCCCAGCCGGCGTCTTGACCGGATCGGCGGCGCCTGGCGCCAGCGGCTCGGCGGCATGCAGCGGCAGCGCCGCCGCCACGGAGGCGCCCAGCAAGGCGGAAAGTAGTAGCGAGCGCAGCACGGTCATGGCTTAGTCCTGGGGTTCTTGAGGCGGTTTAAAAAAGGCGATCACGTCTTCCTGCAAACGGGTACGCTTGAATGACGGCAGGCTCTGCCACACACGCTTGCCGTACGACTTGGAAATCAGGCGCGGGTCGCAGATCATCAGCACCCCGCGGTCGGTCTCGTCGCGGATCAGGCGCCCTGCCCCCTGCTTGAGGTTGATGATCGCCTCGGGCAGGGTGTGGTGCATGAAGCCGTTCAAGCCCTGCTTTTCCATCACATCGATGCGGGCGGCCAGCACCGGGTCGTCGGGCGGCGCGAACGGCAGCTTGTCGATGATCACCAGCGAGAGCGCATCGCCGCGCACATCCACGCCTTCCCAGAAACTTTGCGAGCCGACCAGCACGCCGTTGCCGGCATTGCGGAAGGAATCGAGCAATTCCGTGCGGCCGCGCTCGCCCTGGACGAAGAGCGGAAAATCGAGTCCGCGCTTGGCGAACTCGTCGCGCAGGCGCTCGGACACGTGCTTGACGGCGCGGATCGTGGTGCACAGGAAAAAGGTGCGCCCGCCGGCCGCCTCGATCACCGGCAGAGCGCAATCGATGACGGCGTCGGTGTAGCCGAAGGAATTCGGTTCCGGCAAGCCATTCGGCACGTACAGCAAGCCCTGCTGCTCGTAGTTGAACGGGCTCGGCCAGGTCTTGGCCGGTTCGCCCGTGAGACCCATCTGGTTCGAGAAATGCTTGAAGTCGTTCTTGACCGCCAGCGTGGCCGAGGTAAAGATCCAGCTGCGCGGCGTGCCTTCGCGCTGGTTATTGAAAATCGGCGCGATCGACAGCGGCGTCTTGTGCAGTTGCAGGGAGGACGAAAAGGCCTCGACCCACAGCACCGCCTGGTCGCCTTCGACCACCTTACCCTTGCCATCCTGCTTCCAGGCGTCCAGCGCGGCGGCCAATTCGACCGCGCGCACGCGCACCTGCTCGATGGTTTCGGCGCGCGCGGCCTGGTCTTCCAGCACGTCGATCATCTCGGCCAGCTTTTCCTTGAGCGTGTTCAGGGCCGGGAAAAAGTCGGAGGACGGCATGATCTGCGCCAGCGACAGGCGCATGATGTCTTGCGGGAAGGTCAGGCGCAGGTCGCGCGCGGCCTTTTCGACCACGGTCACCACCTTGGCCCAGTCGGGGCCGCCGCGCGCGTGCGCCAGGCCCTCGGCCAGCACGTCGCGGCACAGCTCCAGGATGTGCGAGGTCGACACGGTCTGGCCAAAGAACAAGGTGGCCGTGTCGGGCAACTGGTGCGCTTCATCGAAGATGATGGTGTTGGCCGACGGCAGCAGCTCGGCCACGCCGGTATCTTTCAGCGCCACGTCGGCGAAGAACAGGTGGTGGTTGACCACCACCACATCGGCCTGCTGGGCTTCGCGGCGCGCCTTCATCACGAAGCAATCCTGATAATACTGGCACTCGGCGCCCATGCAGGTGTCGCGCGTGGAGGTGACCAGGTTCCAGATCAGGGCGTTTTCGGGCACCTTGGCCAGTTCGGCCTTGTCACCGGAGGTGGTCATCTTGATGAAGCGCGAGATTTCGCGCAGGTTGCCGACATCCTCGCGCGAGGTCATGCGCCCGTTCTGCAAGGTGCGTTCGAGGTGGTAGTGGCAGACGTAGTTCGAGCGGCCCTTGAGCAGCGCCACCGAAACCGGCGCCTTGAGCGCGGCGCGCACGGTCGGTATGTCGCGCAGGAACAACTGATCCTGCAAGTTTTTGGTGCCGGTCGAGATGATGGTCTTGCCGCCCCACAGCAGCGCCGGGACCAGGTAGGCGAAGGTTTTACCGGTGCCGGTGCCGGCCTCGGCGATCAGGGTGCTCTGGTCGGCGATGGCCTGGGCGATCGACTTGGCCATCTCGGTTTGCGAGCGGCGCGGGCTGAAACTGCCGACCGAGGGCGCGAGCGGGCCGCCCGCGCTGAACAGGCGGTCGACTTCGGCATCGTGTTTGCCGGCCGGCAGGGTGTCGGCGCCGTCATCGGCGTCGTGCAGCGCCCCGGGCGCGAGGAGAGGGTCGGTCAAAGTGGCATTTCAGTGAAGCGAAGACGGATCAGGCCGGGACATCAGGCACTAATTGCATTTTCAGCAGGGTAATGTGGTCTTTCAATTGCAATTTACGCTTTTTGAGCCGGCGCAGCTGCAACTGGTCGTGGTGCCCGTCCAGGGTCAACATATCTATGACCGCATCCAGGTCGCGATGTTCCACATCGAGTTCGATCAGGCGGCGCTGGATGGTTTGGACATCGTTCATGTGTGGCATTCCAGACAAGTTCATTTCAAAAATTTCATCAACTGCTGCCCAAAAACGCATACAATCGGAAACAATTTTTGTCGCACAGAAAATCGTCTCCGCTTGCAACAAGGAGGCAACTCAGTGCATAGTTTAATCTACGGCGCCGTTGCAGCCAACAATATCGCATACGACAGCCAAGACAGGCGTATGGTAACGCAGCCAGGACTTTACCCCAAGCTTATGAATGTATACAAGATCGAGGCCGGAACCGCGCAGCACATCGGTAATCGGCCGGAACAAACCAACCGGACCGCCTTGTTCACCGGCGCGCGCGCGCCCGGCTACATGATGGCGGTGCTGGCCGACGGCGTGTCCGGCGGCGCCATCGCATCCGACCAGGTGCTGCTGACGGCCAAGCAGCAGTTCGACAATTTCAAGCCGGGCGACGATCCCAGCATCGAGCGCTTGCAGGGATTGCTGCGCGACATCGTGCTCGAAACCCACACGGTTCTCAAGCTCAACGCGCTGACCAGCAAGACCGAGCCGCATACCACCTTCGTCGGGCTGGTGATCACGCCCAAGGGCACGGCGGTGTGGGCGCACGTGGGCGACTCGCGCCTGTACCGTTTCACCCGGGCCGAGTGCGCGGTGCGCACCAGCGACCTGCCCTACATCGAGCATCTGGTCGGCACCGACAAGCTGCCGCTGGAAGCGGCCAAGAATCACCGCCATTCCAAGCTGCTGGTCAATGTGCTGGGCAACGGCCGCAAGGAGCCGTTCGTGGCGGTGGGCCACCACGACAACCTGGCGGCGGGCGACACCTTTTTGCTGGCCTCGGACGGGCTGTGGCACTTCTTCACGGACAACGAACTGGGCGCCGTGACGAACAAGAACACCCCGCGCCAGGCGTCCGAACTGCTGATCAACAAGGCGGTGGAACGGGCCCACGGCAAGGGCGGCAATTGCACCATGGCGATCGTGAAACTGGTCAAGCCGCCCAAGGAAGTGCCGAACTACACGGTGGAACGGATGCGCCGGGCGGTCTGAGGCTGCTACGTCGTTCCCGCTAGCTCGTCGTTCCTGCCATTGGCAGAAACGACTTCCCGCGCAGGCGGGAACGACGTGTGGTAGTGGGTAAAACGCCGCTGAGGGCTTATTTCGAGATCTTGACTTCCTTCGGCTGCGCAGCCGCCGCGGCATCTTTCGCCGCCTTCTCCGCCTTCTTCGCGCTGGCCGCTTTCTTCTCTTCGACCTTGCGCTGGCGCTTCTCCGAATCGATGCGCTTCTGCGCGAACGCTTCGGCATTGGCCGCGCGCTCCGGCCCGGCCGCCTTCTCTTCCTGCGCAATGCGCGCCAGCTTGGCCGCCTGCGCCGCCTTGCGCGCTTCCAGCGTCGGCTTGGTCGACGGCCCCTTCACCTTGGGCGGCGCCGCCACCGCCGCCGGCGTCGGATTGGCCGCCAGGCGCGCTTCTTCCGCTTCCGCCGCGCGCACCGATTCGGCCACCGCCACGTCGCGCGCATCGGCCGAGGCCTTGCGCTGGAAATGCTTGGCCTCGTCCTCGACCGCGTTCAGGTAGGACAGCGTCACGCGCCGGTATTCGCGCGCTTCGTCCAGGCAGTCGTTGACGAAGAAACGCTCATAGCAGGTGACCTCGCTGTTGGCATAGCGCGCTTCGGCGGCGGCGCGCTGGCTGCGCACCTGCTCCAGTTTGAGTTCGGCCTGCTCCACCGACACCGTGGCCGGCACCACCGGCACCACCGAGGTCGGCAGCAAGCTGTTGGAACAGGCCCCCAGGCCGGCCGCCAGCAGCGCCAGCGCGCAAGCGCGGATCAGGGGGTGTGCGAGTTTTTTCATGGTCTTTGTCCTGTGGCTGGTCACGAGAGGGAGTCGGCGGCGCCGCGGCGCTCCGCATCCATGTATTCGCGCGACTGCATTTCAATAATACGCGAGACGGTGCGGTGAAACTCGTTCGACAGCGTCCCTTGCGTGTACAGCTCTTCCGGCGGCACGGCGGCCGACATCAGCAGTTTAACCTTGTGGTCGTAGAAGACGTCAATCAGCCACGTAAACCGGCGCGCCTCGGACGACTGCGCCGCCGACATGGCCGCAATCCCCGACAGCACCACGGTGTGGAAGCGGCTGGCGATCTCCAGGTAATCGTTCTGCGAACGCGGCCCGCCGCACAGGGTGGCGAAATCGAACCAGATGATGCCGCCCGCATGGCGCAGCGCGCGGATTTCGCGCTCCTCGATGCGGATGCGCGGGTCTTCGTCGGCCGTCTCGGCGATGCGCGCGTAAGCCGTGCGCAGCGCCTGGTCGGAGGCGGCATTGAGCGGCGTGTAATAGCTCTCGACCTGTTCCAGCGCGCGCTTGCGGTAATCGATGCCGGCGTCGACGTTGAGCACGTCGAGCTTGTCCTTGAGCAGGGCGATGGTCGGCAGCATGCGGTCGCGGTGCAGGCCGTCCGGATACAGCAGGTCGGGATCGTAGTTCGAAGTCATGATGAACGACACCCCGTTGTTGAACAGGGCGGTCAGCAAATTATACAAAATCATGGCGTCGGCGATATCCGACACGTGGAATTCATCGAAGCAGATCAGGCGGTATTTCTTGGCGATGCGGCGCGCCACGTCGTCGAGCGGATCGGCCACGCCCTTGAGCTCATCGAGCTCGCGGTGCACGCCGCGCATGAATTCATGGAAGTGCAGGCGCGTCTTGCGCACCACCGGCACCACCGAGTAAAAACTGTCCATCAAAAACGACTTGCCGCGCCCTACCCCGCCCCACAGGTAGACCCCGCGCGGCACGTCCGGGCGGTTGATCAGGCGCTTGAAGGTGGACGAGCGCTGCGCGCGAAAATCCACCCATTCTTCATAGGCGCGCTGCAGGCGGTCGACCGCGCGCTGCTGTTGCGCGTCCGAGGTAAAGCCGCGTTGGGATAAGGCGTGCTGGTAGAACTCTTGGACATTCATCAGGGGAGGCAATGCAGAAAGCCGGGCGGGCCAGAACCACTGGCACGCCCGGCGGGGTACGGATTTAGAAGTTCAGCGACCGCTTGTCGACGGCGAGCGCGGCTTCCTTGGTTGCTTCGGACAGCGATGGGTGGGCGTGGCAGATGCGTGCGATGTCTTCCGACGAGGCGCGGAATTCCATCGCGACGACCGCTTCCGAAATCAGTTCGGACGCCATCGGGCCGACGATGTGGACGCCCAGGATTTCATCGGTGGTGGCATCGGCCAGGAACTTGACCATGCCGGACGTGTCGCCCAGCGCGCGCGCACGGCCATTGGCCATGAACGGGAAGGTGCCCGCCTTGTAGGCCACGCCGGCCGCTTTGAGCTGCTGCTCGTTCTGGCCGACCCACGCGATTTCCGGCGAGGTGTAGATCACCCACGGAATCGTGTTGAAGTTGGTGTGACCATGCTGGCCGGCGATACGCTCGGCAACCGCCACGCCTTCTTCCTCGGCCTTGTGCGCCAGCATCGGGCCGCGCACCACGTCACCGACCGCCCACACGTTCGGCAGGTTGGTCTTGCAGTCGTCGTCGACGGCGATGAAGCCGCGTTCGTCGAGCTTCAGGCCAACCGCTTCGGCACCCAGGCCGATGGTGTTCGGCACGCGCCCGATCGAGATGATCAGCTTGTCGAACACGGCGCTCTGCGCTTCGCCGGCGGCGTTGGCGTAGTCGACCGTGACGCTGTTCTCGCCCGCCGTCACTTTGCTGATCTTCACGCCCAGGTTGATTTCCAGGCCCTGCTTGGCAAACAGCTTGTGCGCTTCCTTGGCGATCTGCTCGTCGACCGCGCCCAGGAACGTCGGCAAGCCTTCCAGCACCGTGACCTTGGCACCGAGGCGGCGCCAGACGCTGCCCATTTCCAGGCCGATCACGCCGGCGCCGATCACGCCCAGGGTGGCCGGCACGGAGCCGATCGCCAGGGCGCCGGTGTTCGACAGGATCAGTTTTTCGTCGAACGGTGCGCCCGGCAGTTCACGCGCGTTGGAACCGGTCGCGATGATGACGTGCTTGGCGGCGAGCGTCTCGGCATTGGCGCCGGTGACGCTGACCTGGTAAGCGCCTCCGGCGGCGCCGGAAAACGCACCGCGCCCGTGGAAGAAGGCGATCTTGTTTTTCTTGAGCAGGAACAGGATGCCGTCATTGTTTTGCTTGACGACGGTTTCCTTGCGCTTCAACATCTGCGGCAGGTTCAGCGACAGGCCGGCGAAATCGATGCCGTGCTCGGCGAACGCATGGCCGGCGTGCTCGTAGTGTTCGGACGACTGCAGCAGCGCTTTCGATGGAATGCAGCCGACGTTGGTGCAGGTGCCGCCGGGAGCGGGACCGCCCTTGGCGTTGGCCCATTCATCGATACAGGCAACCTTGAAACCGAGTTGCGCCGCGCGGATGGCGGCGATGTAGCCGCCAGGGCCAGCGCCGATGACGACCACGTCGAATTGTTTTGCATCACTCATTATTGATTCCCTTGTCTTATTCTACTGCTACGAATATCCACACCGGCCGCCGCTCGCTGGGGAGCGTGCGGCGGCCAGGCGCGCTGCGTGCTTACAGGTCCAGCAGCAGGCGCGCAGGATCTTCCAGCGTTTCCTTCATCGTGACCAGGCCCAGGACGGCTTCGCGGCCATCGATGATGCGGTGATCGTACGACATCGCCAGGTAGTTCATCGGACGCACCACAACCAGCCCGTTTTCGACGACAGCGCGGTCCTTGGTCGCGTGCACGCCCAGGATGGCCGACTGCGGCGGGTTGATGATCGGGGTCGACAGCATCGAGCCGAAGGTGCCGCCGTTCGAGATCGAGAAGGTACCGCCGGTCAGGTCTTCCAGGGTCAGCTTGCCTTCCTTGGCTTTCTGGCCGAATTCACCGATCTTCTTCTCGATTTCGGCGATCGTCATCTGGTCGGCGTTGCGCAGGATAGGCACCACCAGGCCGCGCGGCGAACCGACCGCGATGCCGATGTCGAAGTAGCCGTGGTAGACGATATCGTTAGCGTCGACCGAGGCGTTGATGATCGGGTACTTTTTCAGCGCGGCGACAGCAGCCTTGACGAAGAAGGACATGAAGCCCAGCTTGACGCCGTGCTCTTTCTCGAACTTGTCCTTGTACTTGTTGCGCAGGTCGATCACCGGCTGCATGTTCACTTCATTGAACGTGGTCAGGATGGCGTTGGTCGATTGCGACTGCACCAGGCGCTCGGCGATACGGGCGCGCAGGCGGCTCATCGGCACGCGCTCTTCCGGACGTGCGCCCAGGTTGGCGACGGCAGGTGCTGCCACTTGCTGCAGCGGTGCTTTCGCTGGCGCGGCAGGTGCGGCCAATGGGGCTGGTGCCGCTGGCTTGACGCCGCCGGCAACCGCGCCAAGGACGTCGCCCTTGGTGACGCGGCCATCGCGGCCGCTGCCGGCCACGTCGGAGGTGGTCAGGTTGTTATCGGCCAGCAGCTTGGCGGCGGCAGGCATGGCCACATTGGCCTTCGAGGCGATCGCGCTGATGGCGGCGGCAACCGGATCGGCGGCCGCTGGCGCGGTCTGCACCGGCGCCGACGACACTTGCAGCGGGCTCACTTGGGCCGACGCTTCGGTATCGATGATGGCGATGACTTCGCCGGCGACGACGGTGGCGCCGTCCGCCTTGAGTATCTGGGTGATGATGCCGGCGTTCGGCGCTGGCAGTTCGAGCACGACCTTGTCGGTTTCGATATCGATCATGTTTTCGTCGCGCGCGACTGGCTCGCCGACTTTCTTGTGCCACGACAGCAGGGTCGCTTCCGCTACCGATTCCGACAGAACTGGGACTTTGACTTCGATTTGTGCCATGTAAAACTCCGTGTATTGTTTGTTGCGGCGCCCCGCGCAGCAAGCCGGGGCGCACCGTCATTATTTGGTCAGGATGAAACCCTTGAGCTTGGCGAACGCCGTTTCCAGCAATTCCTTCTGCTGCGCGTTGTGCTTGTCGGCGTAACCGACCGCAGGCGAGGCCGAAGCCGGACGGCCCGCATACGCCAGGCGCTGGCCCGATTCGAGGCTTTCAAAGATGTTGTGCTGGATCTGGAACCATGGTCCCTGATTCTGCGGCTCATCCTGGGTCCACACCACTTCGGTCGCGTTCGGGAACTTTTTCAGTTCGGCCGCGAACGACTTGTGCGGGAACGGATACAGCTGTTCGACGCGGATGATGGCGGTGTCGCTCTGGCCGCGTGTTTTGCGGGCGTTCACCAGGTCGTAGTAAACCTTGCCCGAGCAGGCGATCACGCGCTTGACCTTCTTGGCATCGATTTTCTCGTCGACTTCACCGATGACGGTGTGGAAGGCGCCCTTGGCCAAATCGGTCAGCGGCGAGCTGGCATCCTTGTTACGCAGCAACGACTTCGGCGTCAGGATCACCAGCGGCTTGCGGAACTGGCGCACCATCTGGCGGCGCAGCAGGTGGAAAATCTGGGCGCCGGTGGTTGGCTGCACCACTTGCATATTGTTGTCCGCGCACAGCTGCAGGAAGCGTTCAGGACGCGCCGACGAGTGCTCCGGACCCTGGCCTTCGTAACCGTGCGGCAGCATCATGACGAGACCCGACGCGCGGCCCCATTTGACTTCGCCGGAGGCGATAAACTGGTCGATCACGACCTGGGCGCCGTTGGCGAAGTCGCCGAACTGGGCTTCCCAGATGGTCAGGGTGTTCGGTTCGGCGGTCGAGTAACCGTATTCGAAGGCGAGTACCGCTTCTTCCGACAGCACCGAGTCGATCACGACGAACGGCGCCTGGCTTTCCGACACATTGCACAGCGGGACATAGGTGCCCGCATCCCAGCGCTCGCGGTTCTGGTCGTGCAGCACGGCGTGGCGGTGGGTGAAGGTACCGCGGCCGGCATCCTGGCCCGACAGGCGGATGGCGTAACCGGACGACACCAGCGAAGCGTAAGCAAGATGCTCGCCCATGCCCCAGTCCAGGTTCAGTTCACCGCGGCCCATGGTGGCGCGGTCGGCCAGCACTTTTTCGACCAGCGAGTGGACCTTGAAGTTTTCCGGCAAGGTGGTGATGCGGGTGGCCAGGCGTTTCAGTTCCGTCATCGGCACGGCGGTGTCGGCACTGTCGGTCCATTTGCGGTTCAGGAACGGCAGCCAGTCGACCGCGTACTTGTTCTTGAAGTTCGAGATGACCGGATCGATCGTGTGCTTGCCGGCGTCCATGGCGTCGCGGTAGGCCGAGACCATCTTGTCGCCGCCGTCGGCAGCCAGGGAACCCTGGGCGATCAGCTTGTCCGCGTACAGCTTGCGGGTGCCCGGATGCTGGCCGATTTTCTTGTACATCAGCGGCTGGGTCAGCGCCGGGGTGTCCTGCTCATTGTGGCCGAGCTTGCGGTAGCAGATGATGTCGACCACGACGTCTTTCTTGAACTGGACGCGGTAGTCGAGCGCGATTTGGGTCGCCAGCACGACCGCTTCAGGATCGTCGCCGTTCACGTGCAGCACCGGTGCTTCGATCATCTTGACGACGTCCGAGCAGTACAGGGTCGAACGCGCATCGCGCGGGTCGGACGTGGTGAAGCCGATCTGGTTGTTGATCACGATGTGCATCGTGCCGCCGGTACCGTAGCCGCGCGTTTGCGCGAGGTTCAGCGTTTCCATGACCACGCCCTGGCCGGCGAAAGCGGCATCGCCGTGCACCAGGATCGGCAGCACTTGGGCGCCATCCTTGTCGCCGCGACGCTCCATGCGCGCCTTGACCGAGCCTTCGACGACCGGATTGACGATCTCGAGGTGGGACGGGTTGAAGGCCAGCGACAGGTGCACCGGACCGCCGGCGGTCGAGATATCGCTCGAAAAGCCCTGGTGGTACTTGACGTCGCCCGATGGCAGGTCGTCGCCGTGCTTGCCTTCGAATTCTTCGAACAGTTCCTGGGGCGACTTGCCCAGGGTGTTGACCAGCACGTTCAGGCGGCCGCGGTGGGCCATGCCGATGACGATCTCCTGCACGCCATTTTCACCGGCGCGCTGGATGGTTTCGTCGATCGACGCGATGAAGGACTCGGAGCCTTCCAGCGAGAAGCGCTTGGCGCCGACGTACTTGGTGTGGAGGTAGCGCTCCAGGCCTTCGGCGGCCGTCAGGCGTTCGAGGATGTGGGCTTTTTTCTCGGCTGTGAAACTCGGGGTCGAGCGGATCGCTTCGAGCTTTTCCTGCAGCCAGCGCTTTTCCGCCGGATCGCCGATGTACATGAATTCGGCGCCGATCGAACGGCAGTAGGTATCGCGCAGGAAGTTCAGCAGGTCGCGCAGGGATGCGGTTTCAGGGCCGAAGTAGGTATTGCTGATGTTGAACACGATGTCCATGTCGGCATCGGTGAAGCCGTAGAACGCCGGATCGAGTTCCGGAATCATCGGACGTTCCTGGCGCTGCAGCGGGTCCAGGTTGGCCCACTGGGAGCCCAGATAGCGGTAAGCGGCGATCAGCTGGGTGACGGCGACGCGCTTGCGGCCCATTTCAGGATCGTGCGAGGCGGTCACGACACGGATCGGACCGGCCTTGGCGCGCTCGGCGAACGAGGCGATGACGGAAGCGTGGGCTACGTCGGGTTTGTTGGAGCCGTCGACTGCAGGGACGTTCTGCATGGAGTCGAAATAGGCACGCCAGTTGTCTGGCACCGAGCCTGGATTGTCGAGGTAGGCCTCATACAGCTCTTCAACGTACGGCGCGTTACCACCGAACAAATAGGAGTTCGCGGTTTGTTCTTGCATCATCTTGCTCACCTTTCTTCGCGCTTCGCGAGTTTGGCGGGTTAATCTAACCTTCCGCGACACGGCCTGACCGGTTAGCGGATTGCACATCAAGTTGTGGGGAAGGACTTGTAAAGCTCGCAGCATTCTAACGAGGTCGGAAGAATAGCACGCGTATTGTACGCGTAACATCCCGTCTCGTGAAAAAAGTTGCCGATCATCTTTTTCCGTTGGGCGATACCAAAACCACGCGGGATGGATAAAAAGATTGACACGGTTTCCGATTATGGCTATACATCGGCTCTTTTTCCTTCCTCGCCACCGCCATGCCCAAGCCGACCGTCGCCTCTACCCTGTTCGCCCTCTCCATATGGTGCCTGGCCGGCGCCGCGCAAGCCGGTGTGCGCGCCGACCTGGCGGGCGACTGGTGCTTTTACCAGCAGTCGAGCGGCGCCACCGTGATCCCGGAACAGGTCAATATCAGCCTGCACCCGGACGGGCGCTACGACTGGCGCGAAGGCGCCTTCCACCAGGACGGCAGCTGGTCGGCCGACGACAAGACCCTGACCATGAGCGATGTGGGCCAGCACGGGATCGTCAGCATCGCGGGCGAGGAGATGACCTTGCGCCGCTCCAGCCTGATGCACTTCAGGAAGGGCGCATGCGCGCCGGGCTTTGGCGACCAGGACCTGATCCGCTTCCAGAACGCGGCCTCCACCGGCGACATGGCGGTGCTCGCCGACTACCTGGCAAGGGGCATGGAGGTCGACATGGTCGACTTCCGCAGCGGCGACAGCGCCCTGGTCAAGGCCGCCAAGTTCTGCCAGGTGGGCGCGGCCAAGGCCCTGCTGGCCAAGGGCGCCAGCCGCACGCTCAAGGGCGACGACGACAAGACGGCGCTCGAGCATGCGCGCGCGAGCCGCTTCCACAAGGGTTGCCCGGAACTGGTCGCGCTGCTGGAGTAGGCGCCGGCGGTTGCCGCCGGTCAGGACAGCAACTCTTCGAGCCGCCTGTCGTCGGCGGCGAAGACCCCGGCTTCGGCGCTGTCCATCACAAGGGTGCGCCAGCCCATGTACACGCCGTAGGCGCGCTCCCTGCGCAAGCCTGCCTCCAGGTCGGAATAGCGGCGCGCCTCCATCATGAAATGGCTGATCAGCTCGGCGCCGCGTTCGGTAAGCGACTCGTAGGTATAGGGACCGCTCACATAATTCGGAAGCGATATGATGTTTGTACCTGGCTGGCCAGGCAAGGACGCGGACGCATCGCTGAACGTGCCGATGTCCCGCCTCGGCTTCGATTGTAACGATTAGGCGAAAGATGCCGCGCCGAATACGCGGCACCTGCCACGCGGCACGGGCAGCACCGGCGCCGCCCGCCGCCGCATTTCCGCCAACAAGCGATTGTTGCGTATTGTAAATCCAGTCCCAGTCCATTGACCGCGCAAATGATAATAGTTATCATTTGCGTTTGATTCATTCACGGAAGCACCCGATGCCCTCCCCCGCCACGCTCCCCAGCGCCAGCCGCGCCGCCTGGCTCAAGAATCTGCATCGCTGGCATTGGATCAGCTCGGCTTTGTGCCTGATGGGCATGCTTTTATTCAGCATCACCGGCATCACGCTCAACCACGCCACCCAGATCGAAGCCAAGCCGGCCGTCACCAAGCGCAAGGCCAGCTTGCCGGCGCCGCTGCGGCGCGACCTGGAGCAGTTCGCCACCAGGCATGCCGACGCGCGCGCGCCGCTGCCGCCGCGCGTGGCCAGCTGGGCCGACCGCGAGTTCGGCCTGGACGTGGGCGCCATCGATGCCGAATGGACCGAGGAAGACGCGTACGTCGCCCTGCCCCGGCCCGGCGGCGACGCCTGGCTGCGCATCGCCGTCGACGGCGGCGCCGAATTCGAGAAAACCGACCGTGGCATGGTTTCCTGGCTCAACGACCTGCACAAGGGCCGCAACGCCGGTCCCGTGTGGGGCTGGTTCATCGATATTTTCGCGCTCGCGTGCGTGGTGTTTTCGCTCACCGGTTTCCTGATCATGAAACTGCACGCGGCCAACCGCCCATCCACCTGGCCGGTGATCGGCGCCGGCATCCTGCTGCCGCTGCTGCTCGCCCTTTTGTTTACCCACTAAGTCCGCCACCTATGAAACTACAGCACACGCTTGCCCTTACCCTCCCCATGCTGAGCAGCTGGGCCGTCGGCGCCGACCTGGCCGTCAAGTTCGAGATCCCGCAACTGAACGTGGCCGAATACCACCGTCCTTACGTGGCGATGTGGCTGGAGCGCGCCGACCAGAGCGTGGCCGCCAACCTGTCGGTGCTGTACGACGTCAAGAAGAAGGACAACGCCGGCACCAAGTGGGTCAAGGACTTGCGCACCTGGTGGCGCAAGGCCGGACGCGACGTGGAACTGCCGATCGATGGCGTGAGCGGCGCGACCCGCTCGGCCGGCGAACAGACCATCAGCTTCGGCCCGGCCCGCACCGGCATCGACAAGCTCCCGGCCGGCGACTACAAGCTGGTGATCGAAGCGGCGCGTGAATCGGGCGGACGCGAACTGGTACGCGTTCCTTTCACCTTGCCGCTCAAGGGCAAGCAAACCTACAGTGCGCGCGGCAAGGAAGAACTTGGCGCGGTCTCCCTCCAGATCACCCCTTGATTGAAGCGACCATGAACAACACGACAATGAAAAAAACCCTGCTCGCGCTGGCCCTGGCCGCCGTTTCCCTGCATGCCTCGGCGCACCGTGGCTGGCTGTACCCGCAGTCGACGATGGTCGAATCGAAGGAGCCGTGGGTGACCATCGACGGCGCCATTTCGGAAGGCTTGTTCGACGTCGACCACGTCGCCCTCAAGCTCGATGGCGCCACCGTCACCGACCCGGATGGCGTTGCTACGCCTGCGCCGGCCGGCTACATGGGCAAGCAGCGCAGCACCTTCGATTTGAAGATGGCCAAGAACGGCACCTACAAGATCAGCATCGTCAGCCGCAACGTCATGGCCAGCTACAAGGACAAGGCGGGCGAAACCAAGCGTTTCCGCGGCAGCGAGGAAGCCTTTGCCAAGGAAGTACCAAGCGACGCGGCGGAACTGAAAACCACCTACGCCCACCAGCGCCTGGAAACGTTCGTGAGCGCGAACAAGACCAGCGACGGCGCCTTGAAAGCGAGCGGCGTGGGGCTGGAGATGATCCCGCTGACCAATCCGACCGACCTGCGCGCGGGCGAAACGGCCAGGTGGCGCTTCCAGCTCGATGGCAAGCCGCTGCCGAAATTCGCCTTCAGCCTGATTCCGGGCGGCGTGCGCTATCGCGGCGTGCTCGGTGAAGTGCGCCTGGAAACCGACGCAAAAGGCGAAGTGGCGGTGACCTTGCCGGCGCCCGGTATGTACTGGCTCAACGCCGGCTTCCCGCAAGCCCAGCCGAAAGGCCCGGCCCCGGCCGACGCACCGGCAGTCACGCGCCGCTACAGCTACGCCGCCACGCTCGAAGTGCTGCCAGAGTAAATATGGAGCGCCGCGTTCTCGTCCCCCTCGCGATCGCGCCGGCCTTGCCGCCGCGCGCAAGCATGCTGCACGACCTCGGTGGCAGCACCATGGGCACCAGCTGGTCGGCGCGCGTGATGGCGCCAGGCGATGCCGGACCGGCCCTGCTGGAAGGCTTGCAGCGCCAGCTCGACCTGGTGGTGGCGCAAATGAGCCACTGGGAACGCGACTCGAACCTGAGCCGCTTTAACAGTGCCCCGGCGGGCAACTGGCATCGCCTGCCGGATGAATTTTTCACGGTACTGAGCTACGCGCTGGAAGTGGCCGAGGCCAGCGGCGGCGCGTACGATCCGTGCGCCGGCGCGCTGGTCAACGCCTGGGGCTTCGGCGCGCGCCAGCGCTATAACGAAGCCAATTTTTACGCGCCCTTGCCGGGCGCCAGCGCGGCCATCGTGGCGCGCGCCGACCGCCAGCGCCTGCGCCTCGATGCGGGCAGCCGGCGCGCGCTGCAAGCAGGCGGCGTGCAGATCGACCTGTCGTCGGTAGCCAAGGGCTACGCGGTCGACCTGCTGGCGCGCTGCCTGGAAGCGCAAGGCCTGCATCACTACCTGGTTGAAATCGGCGGCGAACTGCGCGGCGCCGGCAGCAAGGCCGACGGCCAGCCGTGGTGGGTCGCGCTGGAAGGCGTGCCCGATGCCGGCGGCGGCGCGGGCCAGACCACGGTGGCGCTGCACGGGCTGGCGATTGCCACCTCGGGCGACTACCGGCGCTACTTCGAGCATGGCGGCCGGCGCGCCTCGCACACGCTCGACCCGCGCAGCGGCGCGCCGATCCGCAACGACGTGGCCTCGGTCACGGTGCTGCATGCCGAATGCATGGCGGCCGATGCGCTGTCGACCGCGCTGTCGGTGCTCGGCCCGGACGATGGCCTGGCCTTCGCCGAACGCCACCACCTGGCCGCGCGCTTCCTGCTGCGCGAGGGCGGCGGCCTGCGCGAAGTCGTCTCCAGCGCTTACCAGGAACTGCTGCAATGATGATCAGTGTCGATCCGCTGCGCTGGGGCGGCGCCGCTGCCGCCGTGGCAGCCTACGCGGGCATGTGCCTGGCGCTGCTGCGCGCGCGCCGCGGCCTGCGCAAGGACGGCGGCGCTGACAATGCCGACTGGCTGGTGGCCTACGCCAGCCAGACCGGCACCGGCGAAGCGCTGGCCGAGCACACCGTGGCGACCCTGCGCACCGGCGGCCTGTCGGCGCGCGCGGTCAGCGTCGAGCACTTGGATGACGCCACCCTGCGCGGCGCCGCGCGCATCCTGTTCATCGCCAGCACCTACGGCGAGGGCGACGCGCCCGACAGCGCGGCGCGCCTGGCGCGCCTGCTCGAGCAGCCGGATCTGGCGCTCGGCCAGCTGCATTACGCGCTGCTGGCCCTGGGCGACAGCAGCTACGCCAATTACTGCGGCTTCGGGCGCCGTCTCGATGCCGCCTTGCAGGCACGCGGGGCGCAGGCGCTGTTCGAGCGGGTCGACGTGGACCGCGGGCGCGCCGCCGCCATCGACACCTGGCAGCATCACCTGAGCCATCTGGCCGGCACCAGCGATGCGCCCGACTGGAGCGCACCAAGCTACGGCGACTGGCGCATCGGCGCGCGCCGCCTGCTCAATCCGGGCAGCGCGGGCGCGCCGGTGTACCGCATCGACCTGCTGCCGGCCACCGGGGATTTGCCCGGCTGGGAGGCGGGCGACCTGGTGCAGGTAAGCGCGCCGGGCGAGCCGGATTATCCGCGCGAGTATTCGATTGCCTCGACCATGGGCGAAGGCTGCCTGTCGCTGCTGGTGCGCTTGCACCTGCGCGACGACGGCGGCGTTGGCATGGCGTCCGGCTGGCTGTGCCGCGAGGCGCGCGAAGGCGATCCGGTGCTGCTGCGCGTGCGCCAGCACAGCCGCTTCCGGATCGGTGACAACGCCGGGCGGCCGCTGGTCTTGATCGGCAACGGTACCGGCATCGCCGGCCTGCGCGCGCACCTGAAAAGCCGCGCCGACGCCGGCGAGGCGCGCAACTGGCTGGTGTTCGGCGAGCGCAATGAAGCGCATGACCACTTCTGCGCCGCCGACATCGCGGCGTGGCGCCAGGCCGGCATGCTCGACACGCTCAGCCTGACCTTTTCGCGCGATGGCGGCAGCGTGCGCTACGTCCAGCACGCGCTCGATGCGCAGGCCGCGCAGCTGCGCGCCTGGGTCGACGCGGGCGCGGCCATCTATGTCTGCGGCAGCCTGCAAGGCATGGCCGGCGCGGTGCACGACACCCTGGCCAGGGTGCTCGGCAGCGATGCCCTGGCGCTGCTGGACGAGACTGGCCGCTACCGGCGCGACGTGTACTGATGAGGCCATTTTTCATGCCGAAAAATATGCATGAAGCATAGTTCGGGCAATTTTACCAGATGCGAATCTAAATCGAATTGATAACGATTATCATTTACAGGAATTTACGTTTCTCCTACAATGACTAAGTTGTTGGCAATTTATGCCATCCGGCGCGCGTTTCCAGGCCCGCCGGCGCCCACCCACCGTCAAAGAAGAGAAGCAGATGGCACCGATCAAAAGCCGCAAGCACGCGCAATCCCGTTTCAATCAACACATGAGCGTCGCGCTGGCCGCGCTGCTGGTGCCGGTGGCCGCCCATGCCGCCGAGGCCCCTCAGACCCCTCAGACCCCTCAGACCCGCACCCTGCCGGAAGTCCAGGTGGTGAGCAAGACCGGCGAAGAAACCGTCAACGACTTCAAGGCCGAGCGCGCCGCGTCGCCGAAATACACGGAACTGCTGATCAACACCGCGCAAACGATCACCGTCATCAAGAAAGAACTGATCCAGCAGCAAGGCGCGCTCACCCTGACCGAAGCGCTGCGCAACACGCCCGGCGTGGGCACCTTCTTCCTCGGCGAAAACGGCAACACCACCACCGGCGACAGCATCTACATGCGCGGCTTCGATTCCTCGACCAGCATTTTTGTCGATGGCGTGCGCGACATCGGCTCGATTTCGCGCGACGTCTTCAACGTCGAGCAGCTCGACGTGCTCAAGGGACCGGCCGGCACCGACACCGGGCGCTCCTCGCCGACCGGTTCGGTCAACATGGTGACCAAGCAAGCCGTGATGGAATCCGGCACGACCGGCTCAGTGATCGCCGGCAGCGGCAAGCAAAAGCGCGCCACGGTCGACTACGCCCAGGTGCTGAGCGCCGAAAAAGGCATCGCCCTGCGCCTGAACGCGCTGGCCCAGGATAGCGGCGTTCCCGGACGCGATGTCGTCAAGGACAAACGCTGGGCGCTGGCACCCTCGCTCGCCTTCGGCCTGAACGGCCCGACCCGCATCTACCTGAACTACCTGCACGTGAACCAGGACAACGTGCCCAACGGCGGCGTGCCGACCATCGGCTTGCCGGGTTACACCAGCCCGGACGCGCGCGCCTTCCTGACCAGCGCGCCGCGCGTCGATCCGCGCAACTTCTACGGTTCCGTGACCGACTACGACGAAGTCAAGGCCGACATGTTCACGGTCAAGGTCGAGCATGACTTTGCACCGAACGTGAAGCTGCAAAACACCACGCGCTACGGCAAGACGTCGCAGGATTACCTGCTGACCGCTTTCATGGGCAATAGCGCCAACCTGAAAACGCCGAACCCCAACGACCCGGCCAGCTGGACCATCACGCGCGGCAACCGCACGGTCAAGGACCAGAGCAACACGATCCTCACCAACCAGAGCGTGGCGACGGTAGGCATGGACCTGGGCGGCATGAAGCACACCTTCGTGGGCGGACTGGAACTGACCAGCGAAGAGCAGACCACCTTCGGCTACCTTGGCGCCGGCACGATGGCGGTCGATTCGCTGTACGCGCCGAATCCATCCTCGCCGATCACCGGCCTGAACCTGGTGCGCAATGGCGTGAGCACCAATTCCAAGGTCGATACCCAGAGCCTGTACCTGTTCGACACCATCAAGCTGGGCGAGAAGTGGATCTTCAACGTGGGCGGCCGCATGGACCACTTCAACGTGAACTACAACGCGACCAGCCTGTCGACCGCCTCCGCCAATCCGGCGCTGCCGGTCGGTACCCTGCTGCCGACCGCGCTCAAGCTGAGCGATACGGTGGGCAACGGCAAGGTATCGGCGCTGTACAAGCCGACCGCCGCCAGCAGCGTGTATGCGCTGGTGGCAACGTCCAAGCAGCCGCCGGGAACCAACCTGGCGCTGTCGGCGTCGGCCAATAGCGCGTCGAACCCGAAATACAATCCGCAGCAATCGACCACGACCGAAATCGGCACCAAGTGGGATTTCCTCAAGCAAAAACTGTCGCTCACGGCGGCGCTGTACCGCACCACGGTCAAGAACGAGCTGGAGCAGGATCCGGTGGACCTGGTGTACTACCAGACCGGCCGCAAGCAAGTCAAAGGCATCGAGCTGGGCGTGACGGGTGAAGTGGCGCGCAACTGGCTGGTGAGCGCCGGCTATGCCCGCATGGATACCGAAGTGAGCAACGGCAAGGTCGTGACCGCCAGCGGGATCAATAACCTGAACTACACGCCGAAAGATGCATTCACCTCGTGGACCTCGTACACCCTGCCGATGGGCCTGAAAGTGGGCGGCGGCGCGCGCTATGTCGGCAAGCTGCTGCGCGGTACCGATGGCGCGGTGGGTACGCCGGCGTTTGCCGATGCCTACTGGGTGGTCGATGCGATGGCGTCGTACACCGTGAGCAAGAACCTGGACGTGCAGCTGAACGTGTACAACCTGGCGGACAAGCAGTACATTGCGCAGATTAACAAGAGCGGTTACCGCTACACGCCGGGCGCGCCACGCTCGGCCAGCCTGATGGCCAACTTCCGCTTCTAAACGCCTTACCGGCATCGCCAGACACCGTCATGTCCGCCATTGGCAGGCATGACGGTGTTTGACTTTCCACTTCCTTCGTCACCATTTTATTGCCATGATGCTCCATATTCCCCACGTGCTCAGTCCCGACCAGCTTGCCGCCATGCGGCGCGCGCTCGACAGCGCCGACTGGACCGACGGCCGCGCCACGGTCGGCGCACAAGGTGCACAGGTCAAGCACAACCAGCAACTGCCGGCCGAAGCCCCCCTCGCCGCCGAACTGGGCCGCATCATCCTGGCCGCCCTGGCCGCCAATCCCCTCTATTTCGCCGCCGCCCTGCCCCTGCGCACGGTGCCGCCGCTGTTCAACCGCTACACCGGCGGCGAACACTACGGCGCCCACGTGGACGGTGCCGTACGCAATGTGGCCGGCAGCGCCTTGCCGCTGCGTACCGACCTGTCCTGCACCCTGTTCCTGTGCGAACCGGAGGACTACGATGGCGGCGAACTGATCATCAACGATACCTACGGCGTGCATGAAGTCAAGCTGCCGGCCGGCGACATGATCGTCTACCCCTCGTCCAGTGTGCACAAGGTCGAGCCGGTCACGCGCGGCAGCCGCGTCTGTTCCTTTTTCTGGGTGCAGAGCATGGTGCGCGACGATGGCCGCCGCGCCATGCTGCTCGAACTCGACCAGACGATCCAGCGCCTGCGCGCCCGCCTTGGCGATACCGAGGAAACGGTCGGCCTGACCGGGCATTATCACAACCTGCTGCGGATGTGGTCGGAGATCTGAACTGGACTTTCGCATCTAGATAATTTATTCTAGATGCATTCCCACCAGTCTATTTCCCCATGTCCGAGCCGTCCGCCCCGCCCAAGCCCACCGCATCGGAACTGGAGATGCTGCGCCTGCTGTGGCAACTCGGTCCGGCCAGCGCCAAACAGGTGCACCAGGCGGCCATCGCCAGCCGCCCCGACATGGCGTACGCGACCGTGCTGCGCCTGCTCCAGCTGATGCACACCAAGGGCTTGCTCACGCGCGACGAAAGCGCGCGCGCGCATGTGTACGCGCCGGCGCAGCCGCAGGATTCGCTGCAGACCAGCCTGATCAGGGAATTGATTCACAAGGCGTTTTCGGGTTCAGGCAAGGAACTGGTGCTGGCGGCGCTGCGCGGGCATGTGAGCGCGCGCGAACGGGCGGAGATCCAGGCGATTCTGGATCAGGAAAAGCCTCCCGCCGGAAAAGCCTGAGCACGATCTGGTGCGCTCCATCGCTCTGCCGTGTAATCGGGAAAATTCAGGTTCAGGGCTTGCGTCAATGTATTCTGGGATGGACGAAGAAGGCCTCATGATTGCATGAGTTCCTTAGGTAGTCTCCGGCGATTTTCCGGTAGGATGTACGCTAACGTCGCGCCGCTGTATGTCTTAGTGGACATTTGTTGGCGCGGACAATGTCGATATCCACAGCGAAAACATCCTCCGAAATGACTAACGTCTCGCCAAATACTGCTGAAACTGCGCTGCATGTTCATTTCAATCTCTCTTCGGGGACAGTTTGCAGAGTCACGCCCACTTGCGATATCGACGCGATTGGCTTCACTCTCACTGATGAGGAAATTATCGGGCTGAGCGGTGCGCCGACTGGGTCTGTTGTGACGGCCTATTTCGAGCCAGAACCAGCAATCGATGCCAGTAAAATTAATGACGGCAACAAGGTTGAAGAGGTGCCGCCGGGCCTGTACTTAAAAGTCCTGAATCCCGACTACATCGGAACATACAATCAAGTCATTCTCTACCCCATTGAGGCTGACAATGATCGCATTGCCGTTGGTATCTACATCAAGCTTGTGGATTTCTTACCGAAAGCTGCTGACAAGAAAAGTTTTACGGGGATTGGCGGGTACATGGTTGCGGCGATCGCACGGGCTGCCCGGCCTAACCCAGACATCCTTGAAATTCGTTTGCAGGCTGCGGGCGGCCGCTCATGGAATGACCGGACGGAGGGCGGCCGCTGGTATGGATACGCCGCGTGGCCAAAGTATGGTTTTGACATGCCGGTACATCAACTAACCACGTCAATGTATCCATTTTTCAAGTATGAACCACCTAAGCTGGCCGCTTGCGTGTATGTCTCCGAGGTGCTAGCCTTAGGCAAGTCTGGGGCAGAATTCTGGAAGACCGTGGGTGATGGGTGGGATATGACGTTCAACCTGGATCCTGGCGGAAAATCGCTTCCTGCATTGTCCAGCTATTTGAAATTCGAGGTGTGAAATGACGAAACCTTTCCACATTGCGCGTCTGAAGCCGCAAAAAAAAGAACAGAACAGCGGGTCACCGGCCGGCGCTTCCAAGATGCTCAGCGAAGAACGTGTGACACTGCGGAATAGCGCTCCCGCTGGCGTTGGAAAAACTCAGGCAACGCAGCCAGCAGCAAGTGTTGTCCGCTCAGTTTCTGGACGTGAAATTGCGCGGCCAAAAGTTCTCCTCTATCGGACCGGTGAGAGTTACGCATCGCGCAGCCAAAACGCCCTCAAGAAAACGATTGTCAATACGGAATTGCCATCAGATTTAGTTGAGTAGACCGGCTTAAGCGGGCGCTGGCACTTTCCGTACAATTCCCACACTGTCCAGTTCATAGCTGGCAAAATCCTGCGCCAGGAACAGCTTGCCCGCGTAATGCTGGCGCGCCTCCGCTTCCAGTTCCGCCATGCCTTCCGGATTGTCGTAACGCGCACTGAAATGGGTCAGGATCAGGTTCGGCAAGCCGCATTCGGTGGCGAACTGCGCCACACGCTGCACGGAACTGTGGGTCGGCCCGGGGCCTACCTTTTGCAGGATCGCTTCGGTATAAGTCGCCTCGTGCACCAGCACCTGGGCATCGGCGCAAGCCTGGCCGAGCAGCGCCGGGGTATCGTTGTCGCCGCCGATCACCGCCACCGCGCGCTGCACATCGGCCACGCGGACATCGGCGGCCGCCAAGGTCGTCCCGTCGTCCAGCGTCACATCGTGACCGGCCTGCAATTGCCCCCACAGCGGACCGGATGGCACGCCGCGCGCGCGCAAGGCCGCGCTGTCGAGCTTCCATTTGCAGGTCTCCACGGCGAAGCGAAAACCGACGCTCGGCGCCCGGTGCGACAAGTGATGCCGTTCGATCGTCAGGCCCGGCTCCTGATGAACCTGCTGCTCGCCGGCGACATCCACATGGATCAGCGCAAACGGCAGGAACAGTTCGGTATGCAGCATGGTCGCTTCCAGCCACGCTTTAACGCCCAGCGGCGCGACCAGGATCAGCGGGCGCTTGCGTCCGCCCATGGCCGCGCTGGCCAGAAAGCCGGGCAAGCCGTAACTGTGGTCGCCGTGAATGTGGGTGATGCAAATGCCGGCCAGGTCATGCACTGTGAGGGGAATATGCTGCAGGCGATGCTGGGTGCCCTCGCCGCAGTCGATCAGCCACCAGTCGCGGTTCAGGGAGGTCTGCAGCGCCAGCGCGGTGACGTTGCGGTTTTTGGTTGGCACGCCCGAGGACGTGCCGAGAAAGGTCAGTTTGAACATGCCGCATTATGCGCCAGCGCTAAAGCCGGCGCCAGTGCAGGCCGGACCGCCTTGCGCGAGCGGCCACACGGCAGCGTCGGCAGCGACGCCGCTCGTCTCAGCCCTGGCGGGCCTTGCGGGCGCGACGGGCGCCGAAGCCCACCACCGCCAGGCCCAGCGAGAGCATCGCGTACGAGGCCGGTTCCGGCACGGCCGTGGTGATGAACTGGCCACTGAAGTAGGCATCGCGCGTACCGTGCACGCCGCTCAGATTGATTTCGACGTAATCGGCGCCGACCGTCAAGCCGTAACCGACCAGATTGGTGTCGACGATCAACGATTGCAAGGATGCGCCATTGCTGAAGTCGAGATCGGTCAGGCGAAACACAATCCCGTTGCCCCAGGCGAAAGGATTGCGGTAATCCATGGTGAAGCGGTCGGCATCGACATCGAGCGTATAGGCGACGCTGTAGCTTTTCTGATCGGCCGCCCCGTTCTCGACGACAAACGGGCTGTCCAGGCCGAATCCCGTGATCCGGCCGACACCTTTACCGGTGTCGATGGTCCGGTACATGCCGGCGTCGACCGTATCTCCCAGCAAGGATGCATCGGCGCGCGCATCCGCAATCAAAACCAGTCCCAACAATACTGACAACAACTTCATTCCTGTCTCCTTATAGTTATTTTCATAATTTTCCTGCAACGCGAAATTAACATAAAGCAGCTTGTATGTACAACTTTGTTGTTGCCGCGCGAGCCCACAACGCACCGTACGGAAATCCACCTGTCCTTGCGTTTCTTTACAATATGATAAAAATCCACAGCGCAGCACGCTGAACACTGAAAGGAATTGCACATGTTCGAGATGGACCATCCCTGGTGGGAATTCGTCGTGCGCGGCGCGGCCGTGTATCTGATCCTGCTGGTCATGGTGCGCGTGTCCGGCCGCCGCACGGTGGGCCAGTTCACGCCCTTCGACCTGCTGGTGGTGATGCTGCTGAGCGAGGCCGTGTCCAACTCCCTGACCGGCGGCGATCAATCGCTCATTGGCGGCTTCATCGTGGCGGCGGTGCTGGTGGGACTGAACATGACGATGTCGTTCCTGTCATCGCACAGCAAGAAAATGTCCGACATTCTCGACGGCAGCGCCGTGCTGCTGGGACGCGATGGCGAACTGTACGACAAGGTCATGAAACGCTGCCGCATTTCACGCGAAGAGGTCGACCAGGCCCTGCGCTGCTCCGATTGCGACATCAAGGACATGCGCTGCGCGTTTCTTGAAGCCGATGGGCAAATCACCATCCAGAAGAAATAGCACTGTTGCCGCCGGGGCCGTCGTGCCGCAGCGGAAGACTATATGAAGCGCTTCGCCCATGCGGGGATTGCCGCTTGCCAGAACGCGCTGATCGAGGCTGGCGGCGCAAGCGGCAGTTGCAGGAAGGCGGCCGCCGCTTGCAGTGCGCCCAGGGCTTGCGCTTCACTGTCGGGAGCGACCGCCAGCGCGCCGGTTTGCTTGGACAGCTTTTCGCCATCCGCATTGCGCACGACCGGCACGTGCAGATAACGCGGGGTAGGCACGCCCAGCAGTTGCTGCAGATAGATCTGGCGCGGCGTCGAATCGATCAGGTCAGCGCCGCGCACGATGTCGGTAACGCCCTGCTGCGCGTCATCGACGACCACGGCAAGCTGGTAGGCCCAGAAGCCATCGGCGCGCTTGAGCACGAAGTCGCCCGACTCAGTCGCCAGATGCTGCGCCACCCGTCCGGCGGCGCGGTCGGTAAACGTGATCAGGTCGGTATTTGCCGTGGTGGCGGGACTAGCAGTGCAGCCGGCCGCATCGGGCACCCGCATGTCGGGTACCCGCATGTCGGGTACCCGCATGTCGGGTACCCGCATGTCGGGTACCCGCATGTCGGGCACCCGTACGCGCAGGCTGCGCATGGTCTTGCCTGGCGCCAGGCCATGACGGCAGGTTCCGGGATAGATGGCCGAGCCATCGGGTGCGGTGCCGACGCGGGAATCGGCGATTTCGCGGCGGTTGCAGCCGCAGGGATAGACATGCGCGCCAAGTTTATCGGCGGCTTCCTGGTATAGCAGTTTGCGCCGGCTCTGCCAGACCACATCGCCATCCCAGTCCATGCGCAAGGTGCGCAGCAAGGCCAGCATGGCTTCGCCTGCGCCCGGCACGCTGCGGCCTTCATCCACGTCTTCGATCCGCACCAGCCACTGGCCGTGATGGGCTTTGGCGTCCAGGTAGCTCGCCATGGCCGCCACCAGCGATCCCTGGTGCAGCGGACCGCTGGGCGATGGCGCGAAGCGGCCAATATAGGGAGTTCGGTTTTGCACGTGCTGGCTTTGCGCTGGGCCTTATTTCACGGACGGAGCCGCCTCAAAATCCTTGATCGTTTTAGTCACCTTGTCCGCCACCGGATTGGGAACGGCGATCGAGAGCTGATAATGCTCGATCTCGAATCCCTTGTCGGTCTTGCGCAACACGCCGCTGGCCTGGCACACGCCCATCTGGGTATCGAGCAGTTCATCGAACCAGATGAAGTTCTTGTCCGCCGACATATACACATTCCGTTTCGTGGCTTTGAAAGACCATGCCTTGCCCTTGTCGAAGAAGCGCTTGGCCCAGGCCTTGAACTGGTCCCGGTTCCACAGCTCGGTCTTGTCGGTGCCGATATACACGCCGTTCGCTGCCATCTTGTCGAAATAGGCCGGACGGGCATGCGCGGCGTCATCGTGCCATTCATCGATAAAGGCATTGATCTGTTTGGTATAGGGCGCAGCGGGGTCGGACGCTTGTGCGAACGCACCCAGGCTGAACATGAACAGGATGCAGGCCAGCAGTGTTTTCTTCATTCTGACTTTCCAGGGGCAATGAGCGGGACGAGACGCGATTGTACACGCACCGGCGTGGCGCCGGCGCCGCCGGCACAGCGGGCGCGAGCATGCATGGATATTATCTTTTATTAACGCAGGCAATCTAATATTCCACCACCAGCATCATCGTATATGTTTTTACTCTGGCTAAAACAAACGCCCGATTATTACCGGCATATGAACAGCGGATAAATTCCCCGATACTCATTTTTTATCGCCAAAATGAACGCCGCAATCGATTTCATCGCCGGAATAATGTGGTATCGTTAAATCAGCTGATATGAAAATCAGCCGAAACAGACGATCTTCCTTTTTGCATTATCAACGCTCCCACATGCCGCCCGCACCCAGGGGCATATCCATTCCGAGGACTTTGCAGATGAAATTACTTGTAGCTGTTGGAACACTGGCGCTGGCGTCCGTGACGCAGGCGTATGCACAAACCGTTCCCACGGCGACTTTTGGCACTTACCAAAAACCCTTTGCCGCCGATTCGCTCTGGAATTCCTATCCGGTCAATCCGGCATTCGACACCTGGGAAATCCCGGCCACCACATGGAATCCGGCGATTCAGGCCGGCGCTTACTCGTCCGGCATTTTCGAGGCGAAAGCGTCGGACCCGCAGATGCTGATTTATCCGGTGGCCGGCAAGAGCGGCGTGGTCGATACCGACACCGAGATGTCGACCCCGACCTACACCATCCCCCATTGGCCGGCGAACACCGTCCCCGCGACGGGCAGCGATGGCCATGCCGATATCGTCGATGCGAGCCTGAACCGGATCTATTCTTTTTCCAACCTGAAGAAAAACACCGAAGGCAAGTGGACCGCGACCCGGGTGTCGTGGACGCCCTTGAACGGCACCGGCTGGGGCGACCCGGCCCATTACTATCAAGGTGCGCGCGCGGCCGGTCCGGCCCCAACGGGCGGCATGATCCGCATCGCCGAAGCCGGCGATACCAAACCCCTGTTCGAGCACGCCCTGTCCATGTCGCTCGATTTCACGGGATTGCTCGCCGGGCCCGACCGCTATACCTATCCGGCGACAGCGGCCGACACCCCCATAGCGAACAAGCCGAATACCGGCCGGATTCCCGAAGGCGCGCGCGTCATGCTGCCGCCCAATTTCGACCTGAGCAAAATTACCGATGCGCGCCTGCTGAAGGTCGCCAGGACGTTGATGAAGTACGGCGCCTACGTGGTCGACCGCAACGACAATACGCCGTTCGCGATCTACGTGGAAATCGGCGCGCCGTGGGGTGCTTCGCCGCCCGACCAGCTCAACCTGGTGCGCAAGAGCCTGCGCCGGGTGCTCGGCCAGACTGGCCACATCGACGGCAACGGCAAGCCGCGCGTGCCCGAGACGCACGTCAACCTGCTCTCGCTGCGTGGCGCCTGGCTCCTGATCGATGGCGTCGGCGCGCAAGGCGTGTACGACACCTTCAGCCAGTCCGTGGTGTGGGGCACGACCACCACGCGGCCTATGACCCAGATCAACTACTCGAACTGGGGCCTGGGCCGGGTCGCGAACAAGTACCCAAGCGCGCCCAAGCGCTACAAGCTGTCGGTCGAGTCGACCAGTGGCACCACCATGAGCATGACGATGCAGGTGGGCACCGTCAAAACCACGACCGCGCAACTGGGCAATGGCCAGAGCGCGACGGTGGTCTGGCCCGATAAAGCCACTGCCTTCTTCACCGCCAAGAAACCGGTGGGCGGACCGGCGCGCCTGAAAGCGCGCCTGGTCGAGCTGTCGGCAGGCGAGTAATCACGCCAGCAGGGCAATAAAAAAGCGAGCCCAAGGCTCGCTTTTTTCAATGACAACGCAAACCGATCAGCGTTTGTCGATCGGCTTCACGTCGCGCGTCGGCGAGCCGACGAACAGCTGGCGTGGACGGCCGATTTTTTGCTCTGGATCGGAAATCATTTCGTTCCATTGCGCGATCCAGCCGATGGTGCGCGCCATCGCGAAGATACCGGTGAACAGCGATACCGGAATACCCAGCGCCGATTGCACGATGCCCGAGTAGAAGTCGACGTTCGGGTACAGCTTGCGCGATACGAAGTAGTCGTCTTCCAGCGCGATTTTTTCCAGCGCCATGGCCAGCTTGAACAGCGGGTCGTCCTGCAGGCCCAGCTCTTCCAGCACTTCGTAGCAGGTTTCGCGCATCAGCTTGGCGCGCGGGTCGAAGTTCTTGTACACGCGGTGACCGAAGCCCATCAGCTTGACGCCGGAATTCTTGTCTTTCACCTTGGCGATGAACTCAGGAATCTTGTCGACGGTACCGATTTCTTTCAGCATGTTCAGTGCCGCTTCGTTCGCACCACCGTGCGCCGGGCCCCACAGGCAGGCGATGCCGGCAGCGATACAGGCGAACGGGTTGGCGCCCGAGGAACCAGCCAGGCGAACGGTCGAGGTCGACGCGTTTTGCTCGTGGTCCGCGTGCAGGATCAGGATGCGGTCGAGTGCGCGCACCAGCACTTCGTTGACAACGTATTCTTCGCACGGATTGCCGAACATCATGCGCATGAAGTTGGCGCTGTACGACAGGTCGTTGCGCGGGTACACGAACGGCTGGCCGATCGAGTATTTGTACGACATCGCGACCAGGGTCGGCATCTTGGCGATCAGGCGGATCGCCGATACTTCGCGGTGATGCGGGTCGTTGATGTCGAGCGAGTCGTGGTAGAACGAGGCCAGCGCGCCGACGGTTCCCACCAGCACCGACATCGGGTGCGCGTCACGGCGGAAGCCGCGGAAGAAGAATTGCATCTGCTCGTGCACCATGGTGTGCTTGGTGACGGTATCGCTGAACTTCAGGTTTTCTTCTTTGTTCGGCAGTTCGCCGTTCAGCAGCAGGTAGCAGGTTTCCAGGAAGTCGCAATTGACGGCCAGTTGCTCGATCGGGTAACCGCGGTACAGCAGCTCGCCCTTGTCGCCATCGATGTAGGTGATGCTCGAGTTGCAGGCGGCGGTCGACATGAAGCCCGGGTCGTACGTGAATTTGCCGGTCTGGGCGTACAGCTTGCGGATGTCGATGACGTCCGGGCCAACGGTGCCCTTGTAAATCGGCATGTCGATGGGCGTGCTGCCATCGGAAAACGACAGGGTGGCTTTGGTATCAGAGATGTTCATGGCACTTCCTTCTTGGGAGGTGAGGTCTACAAAATAAAAAATACGAAACTCGTCGGGCTATGCCACGGGCTTGCGCCACGGGCTATTGCCACGTTCACGCTTGCCGCAGGCGCGACAGCAAGGCGCGCACATGCGGCAAGTCGACTTCACCTTCGGGCTCTTTGCGCGCCAGCAGCAGGTCCATCAGCGGATTGTCCGCCAGATCGAGCAGCCGGGTCAGCGCGTCGACTTCGTCATCGGTCATCCCTTCCTCATGCGCGTCAAGGAAGCGCGTGAGGATCAGGTCGTTTTCGAGCAAACCCCGGCGGCTGCGCCAGCGCAGTCGCGAGCGGTTGGCCGGGTCGGATTGGTGCGTATTCACTCTAGAGTCCGTCGTTGGGTCAACACTATACTCCGCCTGCCGGATTTCGGCAGTACGGTACTTTTACTGTATTGCTTGCAACAATTCACCACAATCGACCATACCGGACGGCATGTAAATCCGCCCCGGATGGCAAGCGGGCGCGACGCGGACAAGCGTGTCCGCGCCGCGCCCGCCATGGCGGTTTGCCATGCTGCCTTAGACAGCGCGGCGAACCATCAATTCCTTGATCTTGCCGATCGCCTTGTTCGGGTTCAGCCCCTTCGGACAAACGTCGACGCAATTCATGATCGAGTGGCAGCGGAACAGGCGGTACGGGTCTTCCAGGTTGTCCAGGCGCGCGCCGGTGTCTTCGTCGCGGCTGTCGGCGATGAAGCGGTAGGCTTGCAAGAGGCCGGCAGGACCGACGAACTTGTCCGGATTCCACCAGAACGACGGGCACGACGTCGAGCAGCAGGCGCACAGGATGCACTCGTACAGGCCGTCGAGCTCTTCGCGCTCGGTCGGGGTCTGCAGGCGCTCTTTTTCAGGCGGAATCGAATCGTTCACCAGGTAGGGCTTGATCGAATCGTACTGCTTGAAAAACTGCGTCATGTCGACGATCAGGTCGCGGATCACCGGCAGGCCGGCCAGCGGACGCAGGACGATCGGCTGGGTCAGCTCGTTCAGGTTGGTGGTGCAGGCCAGGCCGTTCTTGCCGTTGATATTCATCGCGTCCGAACCGCACACGCCTTCACGGCAGGAGCGGCGCAGGCTCAGGGTATCGTCCACGTCCGACTTGATGCGCTGCAGGGCGTCGAGCAGCATCTTGTCGGTGTCCTGCAGCTCGACGGTCACGTCTTGCATGTACGGCTTGGCATCCTGGTCGGGATCGTAGCGGTAGATTTTCAGTTTTACGGTGCGTGTCATGTTCTGACCTTAGAAAGTACGTGGTTTCGGCTTGAAGGTATCGACCGTCAGCGGCTTGGTGATCACAGGCTTGTACTCGAGGCGGTTGTTCTCCGAGTAGAACAAGGTGTGCTTCATCCAGACGTCGTCGTCGCGGTTCGGGAAGTCGCTGTGGGCGTGCGCGCCGCGCGATTCCTTGCGTGCCACTGCCGATGTGATGGTCGCTTTCGCCGTTTCAATGAGATTATCCAGTTCCAGCGCTTCGACGCGCGCGGTGTTGAACACCATCGACTTGTCCTTGAACGAGACGTGCTTGCGGCGCTCGTCGAGCACCATGATCTCTTTGTAGCCCTGGTTGAGCAGCTCGTCGGTGCGGAACACGCCGCAGTATTTCTGCATCGTGGAACGGATATCGTTGGCCACGCCCTGCACTTTTTCGGAACCGGTCGAGGTTTCCAGGCGGTTCATGCGATCGAGCGCAAAGTCGGCCGCATCCTTCGGCAAAGGCTTGTTTTCCTTTTGCTTCAGGTTCGATGCCACCACGTGGTTGCCGGCCGCGCGGCCGAACACCAGCAGGTCGAGCAGCGAGTTGGTGCCGAGGCGGTTGGCGCCGTGCACCGAGACGCAGGCGCATTCGCCGATCGCGTACAGGCCGTTCACCACGGCGACCGGATTGCCATCTTTTGGCGCGACGACCTGGCCGTGGATGTTGGTCGGGATGCCGCCCATCTGGTAGTGAATCGTCGGCACCACCGGAATCGGTTCCTTGGTGGCGTCGACGTTGGCGAACTTGTGGCCGATTTCGAGAATCGACGGCAGGCGCTTGGCGATGGTGTCGGCGCCGATGTGGCGCAGGTCCAGCAGCACGTGGTCCTTGTTCGGACCGCAGCCGCGGCCTTCCTTGATTTCCTGGTCCATCGACCGCGACACGAAGTCGCGCGGCGCCAGGTCTTTCAGGGTCGGCGCATAGCGCTCCATGAAGCGTTCGCCATTGCTGTTGATCAGGATGCCGCCTTCGCCGCGCACCCCTTCGGTAATCAGGACGCCCGCGCCGGACACGCCGGTCGGGTGGAACTGCCAGAATTCCATGTCTTGCAGCGGCAGGCCGGCGCGCGCCGCCATGCCCATGCCGTCGCCGGTGTTAATGAAGGCGTTGGTCGAGGCGGCGAAGATGCGCCCTGCTCCGCCGGTGGCGAAGATGGTGGTCTTCGCTTCCAGGATCATGCATTCGCCGGTTTCCATTTCGAGCGCCACGACGCCCACGCAATCGCCATCGGCGTCGCGGATGATGTCGATCGCCATCCACTCCACGAAGAAGTGGGTGCGCGCGCGCACATTACGCTGGTACAGCGTGTGCAGCAGCGCGTGGCCGGTACGGTCGGCCGCCGCGCAGGCGCGCTGGACCGGCTTTTCGCCGAAGTTGGCGGTGTGTCCGCCGAACGGACGCTGGTAAATCGTGCCATCCGGATTGCGGTCGAAGGGCATGCCGAAGTGTTCCAGCTCGTACACGACTTTCGGTGCTTCGCGGCACATGAATTCGATCGCATCCTGGTCGCCCAGATAGTCGCCACCCTTGACGGTGTCGAACATATGCCAGTACCAGTCATCTTCCGACATATTGCCGAGGGACGCGCCGATGCCGCCCTGGGCCGCGACCGTGTGCGAACGGGTCGGGAAGACTTTGGACAGCACGGCCACGTTCAGGCCGGCTTCAGCCAGTTGCAGGGATGCGCGCATGCCCGAGCCGCCGGCGCCGATGATGACCGCGTCGAAACGGCGGGTAGGAAGTGCTTTTTTGATTGCTGCCACGATTAAACGCTCCAGAGAATTTGTACAGTCCATGCGGCGCAGCCAATCAGCCACAGGATGGTGACCGCTTGCAGGGCCAGGCGCACGCCGACCGGTTTGATGTAATCCATCCAGACGTCGCGCATGCCGACCCAGGCGTGGTAGTACAAGCCGGCGAAGGTCACCAGGCTGAACAGCTTGAACCACTGTTGCGAGAACAGGTGGGCCCAGCCTTCGTAAGAGAAGTTGTCGCCGGTCAGGAAGGAGATCAGCAGGGTGAAGGTGTACACGGCCATCACGACCGCGGTGAGGCGCTGGGCCATCCAATCCTTCAGGCCGTAGTGGGCGCCGACGACCAGGCGGTTACGTCCGACATTATTCTTTGCCATCAAAACACTCCAAACAGTTTGAGACCAGCCAGTGCGGTCAGGATCAGGCTGACAACGAGCACGCTGACAGCGCTCTGGCGCGAGGAATCCTTCTCGATGCCCATGTGCATGTCCATGAACAGATGACGGAAACCTGCGCAGAAGTGGTGCATATACGCCCAGATCAAGCCCAGCAAGACCAGTTTGCACAGCGGATGCGAGAGGATGCCTTTGAAATAGTCGAACGACATTTCGGACTGGACGCTGTTCTGGAACAGATACAGCAGGAACGGCAGCATCAGGAAGATCGCCGCGCCGCTGATGCGGTGCAGGATCGACACGTAGGCGCCAGGCGTCATATTGTAATTCATCAAATCGGTAACATGAATGTTACGGATCTCGGGCCGTTCTTTTTTTGGAACTTCCTTCACGGCTTCGGACATGGCAGTACCTCCCCTTAGACTAACTAAATTGTAATGAACCCGCAATTTTCGCCCATTTTGCCCAAATGCACCAATATTCCTCTTGGGATTGGCACGTTCAGCAACAATATGGGCAGATGCTCGCTACTTTCTTATGATCAATGCATTTTAAACGGAACGGGCATTTTGTGCACCGCACCGTCGCTATGCGCCACCCTGAATCGAGGTTCAATCGCGGTTCGGCAACACTTATCTTGAAACTACGACAAGTCATTCTGGTAATGGTGGTGCGCGGTCAGGTACAGCCCGCGGCGCAGCTCGACCGCCTTGTCGCCGTAAGTGAACGAGACGCGCTCGGCGCACAGCAGCGGCGCGCCTTCCTGCACTCCGAGGAACTGGGCGGCGCCGGCGTCGGCCCCGAGCGCGCGGATTTTCTCGCTGGCACGGATCATGCGGGTGCCGAACTCGGACTCGAACAGCCCGTACATGGGACCCTTGTACTCGACCAGGCGTTCCGCGGTCAGGCCCTTGAACAGGAGGCCGGGAAGCCACATTTCTTCAAGAATTGTCGGCGTGCCGTCGAACGACATCACGCGCTTGATATACACTACGGAGTCGCCCGATTTCAAGTCCAGCAGGCGCGCCACTTCGGCCGGCGCGCGCATGCGCTTGACTTCGATGATCTTGTTGTCGGGATGGTGGGGCACGCCTTCATCGGGCATCAGGCGCAGGAAGCGGAAATGCGCGCGCGCCTCGTGGTGGGTGGCGACAAAGGTGCCCTTGCCCTGGCGCCGCAGCACCAGGTTTTCGGCGGCCAGTTCGTCGATCGCCTTGCGCACCGTGCCCTGGCTGACCTTGAAGCGGCCGGCCAGCTCGACTTCGCTGGGGATCATTTCGCCGGGTTTCCATTCGCCCGCCTGCAAGCCCTGCGTGATGAGCGCCTTGATTTGCTGGTAAAGGGGGCTGAAGGTCGGCGAATTGCCCGACGCGCCGGCGGAAGCGCCGGTCCCGCTGGCCGTTGTACCATGCAAGATCGGAGGGGTCGGGACTGGATTCATAGACCGGGATTTCACCACAAACGGGCGCGCCAGTCCAGTGCAATCGCCGGTGGCAGGTGTTTTATATAAGGTGTCTTATATAAGATATATGATACGAATTGACAGATCGCTGTCACGCGCCTACACTCGCGGTCGATCCGGCATACGCGCGTATCGCCCCACGGTTTTGCGACGGGGACGGGAAGTTCCGGCTGTGGTGTCCGATGTCGGTATCCGATTTTGGTATCATTACGGTTTTCCCGAACAAGCGTATCCTCAGCTTCGACCGTTTTCTTTCCCACTTTGGAGATTCATCATGGCTAAAACCCCACTGCGCGTTGCTGTCACCGGCGCTGCCGGCCAGATCGGCTATTCCCTGCTGTTCCGCATCGCGAACGGTGACATGCTCGGCAAAGACCAGCCAGTCATCCTGCAATTGCTGGAAATCGCCGACGAGAAAGCCCAGAAAGCGCTCAAGGGCGTCATGATGGAAATCGACGACTGCGCCTTCCCGCTGCTGGCCGGCATGAGCGCCCACGCCGACCCGATGACTGCCTTCAAGGATGCCGATTTCGCCCTGCTGGTCGGCGCCCGTCCACGCGGTCCTGGCATGGAGCGTAAAGACCTGCTCGAAGCCAATGCCCAGATCTTCACGGTGCAAGGCAAGGCGCTCGACGCCGTCGCGTCGCGCAACGTCAAAGTGCTGGTGGTCGGCAACCCTGCCAACACCAACGCCTACATCGCCATGAAATCGGCGCCCTCGCTGCCGGCCAAGAACTTCACCGCCATGCTGCGCCTGGACCACAACCGTGCCCTGTCGCAAATCGCGTCGAAAACCGGCAAGCCGGTCGCCTCGATCGAAAAACTGTGCGTGTGGGGCAACCACTCGCCAACCATGTACGCCGACTACCGTTTCGCCCAGATCGATGGCGCATCGGTCAAGGAAACCATCAACGACGACGCCTGGAACCGCGACACCTTCCTGCCAACCGTCGGCAAGCGCGGCGCGGCGATCATCGAAGCGCGCGGCCTGTCGTCGGCAGCGTCGGCCGCCAACGCCGCCATCGACCACATGCACGACTGGTACCTCGGCACCAACGGCAAGTGGACCACCATGGGTATTGCTTCGGATGGTTCGTACGGTATCCCTGAAGGCACCATGTTCGGCTTCCCGGTCACCACCGAGAATGGCGAATACACGATCGTGCAAGGTTTGCCGATCGACGAGTTCTCGCAAGAACGCATCAACCTCACACTCAAGGAACTGACCGAAGAGCGTGAAGGCGTTGCCCACCTGCTGGCCTGAGTTTCAACGCGGCCGGATTCGTGGATCCCGTAACCCCACCGATTCGCCGCACGCGCCGTGCCGCCCCGAGCGGCACGAGCGCTGCTGTACCTGAGAAAATGAACATGCATCCCTCCGAGGTTTTATTCCAGGGCAAACGCCAGCCTTTGCTGCTCCCCGCCTGCGACCACTATGCAGGCTCCGAAAAGCTGATGCTCAAGTCGATGGCCCTGCAACAAGAGTTTGGCCCCCTGTTCGACATCACGTTCGACTGCGAGGACGGCGCCACCGCCGGCTCCGAGCCCGAACACGCCCAAATGATCGTGCGCCTGCTCAACGACGACGGCAACCGCCACAACCGCATCGGCGTGCGCGTGCACGACGTGGCCAGCCCGTTTTTCGACGCCGACCTGTCGCTGATCGTGGGCGGCGCCGCCCAGCGCCTGGCCTACATCGTGCTGCCCAAGATCCACAGCGCGGCCGAAGTCGCGCGCGCCATCAAGACCATCAACCAGCATGCCACCAAGGCCGGCCGCAGCACCCCGCTGCCGGTGCACGTGCTGATCGAAACCCACGGCGGCCTGCGCGAAGCCGATGCCATCGCCGCCCTGCCCCAGGTCGAGTGCCTGTCGTTCGGCATCATGGATTTTGTGTCGAGCCACTACGGCGCCATTCCCGGCGCGGCCATGCGCACCCCGGGCCAGTTCACGCACCCGCTGGTGGTGCGCGCCAAGCTCGAGATGGCGGCCGCCTGCCACGCGCACGGCAAGGTGCCTTCGCATAACGTGACCACCGACATCAAGGACAGCGCCGTGGTGGCCAACGATGCCCAGCGCGCCGCCGCCGAATTCGGCTTTACGCGCATGTGGAGCATCCACCCCGACCAGATCAAGCCGATCCTCAAGGCCTTCACGCCGCGCCTGTCGGAAGTGAACGAAGCGACCAATATCCTCACCGAAGGCAAGAACGCCAACTGGGGCCCGATTTCGCAAAACGGGCGCTTGCACGACCGCGCCAGCTATCGCTATTATTGGACGGTGCTGCAGCGCGCGAAGCTGGCGGGCCTGGCCCTGCCCGACGCCGCCGCCGCGCTCGTCAACGACCCACAACCCGCCACCTGAACGGATCCATCCCGATGACCACCCTGATCAAGAACACCCTGCTCGCCTGCTCGCTGGCGATGGCAGCGGCCACGCTGTGCGCGGCCCCGTCGGCCCAGGCGGCCGAACCGAAAAAGACCGTCAAGGCCACGGCCAAATCGAAGAGCCATCCGAAGGCGGTCGACGTGGTCGGCAGCGAGCCGGAACCGGACATCAGCGGCACCACCACCACCGACTTCAACTGCGAACTGGGCAACAAGGTCACGACCTACCACAACGACAGCGACGACGGCCACATCGCGCTGCGCTGGAAAAAACGCCTGCACCGCCTCACCCGCGTGGGTACCACCACGGGCGCCAAGCGCTTTGAAAACCCGCTCTTCGGCCTGGTCTGGATCGGCATTCCGGCCAAGGGCATGCTGCTCGATTCGCGCCTGAACCGCCAGCTGGCCAATGAATGCAAGAACGCCGAGCAGATGAAGCCGCTTGTCGACACCCCGGTGGCGCCCGTCGCGGCCCCGGCGCCCATGCCGGCGCCAACCCCGGCATCGGGCGAACTTGCAGTACCAGCGGTGCCGCCCCTGGCGGCGCCGGCGGCGCTTGACGCCCCTGCAGCAAAAAAAACGAACTGAAACAAGGGGGCCTCGAACAGCCGCAGCGAGCGGCGCAAGTGTCGTTTGAGAAGCGCAGCCGTACGAAGGTACGGTGAGCATCGCAGGACGATCATTGCGCCGCGCAGCAGGTTGGTCGAGGTTCCCTAATAAAATACCCCACTGAAGGAGAGGTCATGTCCCGCAACACTCTGAACACGCTCAAGGATTTCAAACTGTCGGCCGGCCAGAAAGGCAAGTTCTACTCGCTGCCGGCGCTCGAGAAAAGCCTTGGGGTGAATGTCTCGCGCCTGCCGTTGTCGATCCGCCTGGTCCTCGAATCCGTGCTGCGTAACTGCGACGGCAAGAAGGTCACGGAAGAACACGTCAAGCAATTGGCGAACTGGGCGCCAAACGGCGAACGCACCGACGAGATTCCTTTCGTCGTGGCCCGCGTCGTGCTGCAAGACTTCACCGGCGTGCCATTGCTGGCCGACCTGGCCGCGATGCGCAACGTCGCCAACAAGATGGGCATGAACCCGAAAAACATCGAGCCGCTGGTACCGGTCGACCTGGTGGTCGATCACTCGGTCACCATCGACCACTACCGCGAAAAGAACGCGCTCGACCTGAACATGAAGCTGGAATTCTCGCGCAACAACGAGCGCTACCAGTTCATGAAGTGGGGCATGCAAGCCTTCGACACCTTCGGCGTGGTCCCACCGGGCTTTGGCATCGTGCACCAGGTCAACCTGGAGTACCTGGCGCGCGGCGTGCACAAGGCTGGCAACACCTACTACCCTGACACCCTGGTCGGCACCGACTCGCACACCACCATGATCAACGGCATCGGCGTGGTCGGCTGGGGCGTGGGCGGCATCGAAGCCGAAGCGGGCATGCTGGGCCAGCCGGTCTACTTCCTGACCCCGGACGTGATCGGCGTGAACCTGACCGGCGCCCTGCGCGAAGGCTGCACCGCGACCGACCTGGTGCTGACCATCACCGAAATGCTGCGCAAGGAAAAAGTCGTCGGCAAGTTCGTCGAATTCTTCGGCGCCGGCACCGAAACGCTGTCGCTGACCGACCGCGCCACGATCGCCAACATGGCACCGGAATACGGCGCGACGATGGGCTTCTTCCCGGTTGACGACGCCACCATCGAATACTTCGAAGGCACCGGCCGCACCACCGAGGAAATCACCGCGTTCAAGAACTACTTCAAGGCGCAGAACCTGTACGGCGTGCCGCAAGAAGGCGACATCGACTACACCCGCGTGGTCTCGCTCGACCTGGCCACGGTGACCCCGTCGCTGGCCGGCCCGAAGCGTCCGCAGGACCGTATCGAAATCGGCAACGTCAAGAACAACTTCATCGAACTGTTCTCCAAGCCGACCACCGAAAATGGGTTCAACAAGAACCCGGCCGACCTGACCAACCACTACGAAACCACCAACGGCGTGCACGTCAAGAACGGCGACGTGCTGATCGCGGCAATCACCTCGTGCACCAACACCTCCAACCCGAGCGTGCTGCTGGCCGCGGGCCTGCTGGCCAAGAAAGCGGTTGAAGCCGGCCTGACGGTCGCTCCCCACATCAAGACCTCGCTGGCCCCCGGCTCGCGCGTGGTCACCGAGTACCTGACCGCCGCCGGCCTGCTGCCGTACCTGGAGCAGCTCGGCTTCGGCGTGACCGCCTACGGCTGCACCACCTGCATCGGCAATGCCGGCGACCTGACCCCGGAACTGAACGCGGCCATCGCCGAGAACGACATCGTGGCCTCGGCTGTGTTGTCGGGCAACCGTAACTTCGAAGCACGGATCCACCCGAACATCCGTTCCAACTTCCTGGCCTCGCCGCCGCTGGTCGTGGCCTATGCCATCGCCGGCAACATGACGCGCGACCTGATGACCGAACCGGTCGGCAAGGGCACCAACGGCAAGGACGTCTACCTGGGCGACATCTGGCCGACCTCGAAAGAAATCGGCAAGCTGATGAAGTTCGCGATGAACTCCAAGGTCTTCAAGGCCAACTACGCCGACGTCAAGGGCGCACCGGGCAAGCTGTGGGAAAACGTCACCACCACCACCGGCCAGGTCTACGACTGGCCGAAGTCGACCTACATCGCCGAGCCGCCGTTCTTCGACGGCTTCGAGATGATCCCGAAAGCGGCAGCGACCGGCATCACCGGCGCGCGCGCACTGGGCGTGTTCGGCGACTCGATCACCACCGACCACATTTCGCCGGCCGGTTCGATCCAGGAAAGCGGCCCTGCGGGCAAATGGCTGCTGGCCAATGGCGTGCAGAAGGCGGACTTCAACTCCTACGGTTCGCGCCGCGGCAATCACGAGATCATGATGCGCGGCACCTTTGCCAACGTGCGTATCAAGAACCGCATGATTCCTGCCAAGGCCGACGGTTCCGCGGTTGAAGGCGGCATCACGATTCACCAGCCGAGCGGCGCCCAGATGCCGATCTACGACGCAGCCATGAAGTACGTGGCCGACGGCGTGCCGACCATGGTCTTCGGCGGCGAAGAGTACGGCACGGGTTCCTCGCGCGACTGGGCGGCCAAGGGCACCCAGCTGCTGGGCGTGAAAGCGGTCATCACCCGCTCGTTCGAGCGTATTCACCGCTCGAACCTGGTGGGCATGGGCGTGCTGCCGCTGCAATTCATCGGCGACGACAGCGTGCAGACCCTGAACATCACGGGTAACGAAGTGTTCGACCTGAAGGGCCTGGAAGGCGAGATCAAGCCGCAGCAACTGGCGACCCTGGTCATCACGCGCGCCAATGGCGACGTACAGGAAGTCAAGGTGCTGCTGCGTATCGATACCCCGATCGAAGTCGATTACTACAAGCACGGCGGTATCCTGCCATTCGTGCTGCGCCAGCTGCTGGCCGCGTAATTCCCGACGCCCTGCGCCCGCGCGGGGCTGGATCAAAAAACGCCGGATTCGTCCGGCGTTTTTTTTCGTCCGCAGCGTTGCGGCAAGGCCGGGCAAGCGCCCACCCCCCCCTCCCGCTCACCTTTTCTTCACACTTCTTGCGCCGTCTTCATGGGGAAGGGACGAATGAACTACAATACGGCCGATAAGGGTTTATCATTGTTACGACATTATTGATCCGTTCATTCACTTACAAAGACTCTTATACGCCATGCGTCGTCCAACCAAAGATACATCCCATAAGTTGTCGGCCGAGAGCCAACGCCTGGTCAGCATCAGCCAGGCGATCGTCCAGGCGTCCAGCCGCATTGAAGAACGGGCCTGGGAGCGCCAGCTCGACACCCACCTCCAGCGCCTGCTCAAGACCGGCCACCAGGATACCGTCGACACCACCCTCAACGTGCTGTTCAAGGAAGACCTGAACGCCTACGACACCCTGATGGAGGGGGTCGAAGCGGTCAGCGAATCGTCGACCATGGTCGAGCAGCACGATGGCGCCGAACAGACCTTCCAGGCATTGCTGGTGGCGGCGCCAATCCTGGCGTGGACGCGTTTTTCGATCGCTTCCGGCAGCATTCCGGCCGAGCTGCTGCAGACCCTGTCCGCCCACTTCTCGGCCCACCTGCTGGCCGATGGCGTGCAGATGGCCATGGCGCCGACCCTGTTCTCGATCGACCAGCTGCCGCGCACCCACGCCGAAACCTATACCACCACGCACAAGCTGGCCCAGGCCGCGCACAAGGGCACGGCGGTCAAGCCGATCGCCAAGCCGGCCGAGACCGCGCCGTTCCTGGCCGACACGCGCTACCTGATGGTGGCCATCGTGGCGCCGCTGGGCGCGCCGCTGTTCCGCTGGCAGGAGCCGCAGTTCCAGTCGAGCTTCATGGTCGAACGCGCGAATGCGCTCGAACAGTGGCGCGCGCAGGCCGGCCCGACCATCACCCGCCTGCTGCCGGGCTGCGGCGTCGAACTGCTGCTGCCCGAAGCGTATTACGTGGCGTGCCGCGAAGCGGATAAGCTGATCCGTCCGGTATCGGTGCGTGCCGCCGTGCATTACCTGACCAATACCCTGGGCGTGGAAGCGTCCGACCTGCGCGCCGTCATTGCCGGCTTCGGCGATGAATCGGCCGAAGGCCAGATCGACGAGTACCGGGTCGGCTTCACCATGCGCCAGACCGCCGATGTGATCTACGGCATCGTGTGGCCGCTGTACGGGCAGGAAGATGAAGACGGCACGCCGGTGGAAGGCTTGTCGGCCGCCGCGCTGGGCGGCATGGCCGAGCCGAAGGCGCCGCTCGACGAGATCATCGGACACCTGAACGAAGCGGGCGTCACCCACATCAAGCGCCATAACGAGCGTTTCGTGACCGAGTATTGCGACGATTGCGACGCGCCCCTGTTTGCCGATCCGACTGGCGAACTGGTGCATGCGGAAATGCCGGAAGACGCGCCCGCGGGCAACGAGCATTTTCACTAAGCAGGTATTGCCTCATCCAGAACCCGGGTCCGCCCGGGTTTTTTTACGCCGCCCGCTTTCTTGGGCACGCACAAGATAACGAAATGCCAACACCCCTACACTCGCTGGGTGGTCCGTCCGGGCCGCATCAACGCACTGTGGAGAACAAGCATGGACGATATGATGATTCAGGTGGTGCCGGTGTTGACCGGATTTATCGATACTTTCATCACCTGGTTCCTGGCAATCGCCCGGGTTTTCAAGTGGTAGGCAAGCAGCCAGCGTAGTGCCGCAGCGCGTGGGCGCCCTGCCCACGCCGCCTCGCCCGCCGTGTTAACAGTGAGCCCGGCAGGCAAATCCATCGACGCCCCCGCACCCCGCATGATGCCGCTTCCAGGCATCAACCTCCCTTCTTCCCACGTGCCCAGGCCCGCCCATGTTGCAGCCCGACGACGGCTGCCACGGGTCCCGCCGCCTGTTGTTTCCGCACTACCGGCGGTAACAAAAATTGCACTTTTGCATCAAAAATAATGGTAAAATATCATGAACAAATGTCGCAAAGACGAGTGCAATCAATAACATCAGGCCCCGTTTCCCTGCACTTGCCCCACCCCGGATGTCGCGTTTTACCCCTCGCTCAGGCAGTCGGGTGACCGAGCTTGCCGCCTCAATTCTCCCGAATTGACTGACTTTGAATGAA